>JANNBU010000229.1:0-1738 GCA_031385805.1 Ferruginibacter sp. | reverse complement strand
CAAGTGGATTGTTCTGTGATAAAAGCACATCGGGCCATGTTGCCGTACATGCAACACATACATTGAGTTTTCAGGCGGCAAAACTTGCTTTCTTAATGCCCGAGAATAATATATTCGTTGGTGAATTTCATATTTTGGATATTGGGTTAAGCCGGCAATATGAAGATGAAGAAGCCGCTGTTCATGAAATAATAGATACAGCCATCATCAAAGCCATCATTAAAACAAGAAACAAATTTTCGCACAAAGGGAATTTCGGGCATGCCGCATTGATAGCAGGGAGCTATGGTATGATGGGTGCTGTCATACTTGCTGCCAAAGGATGTATGCAGGCAGGTACAGGTAAGCTTACCTGTTATATACCATCCTGTGGCTATGATATTATGCAGGTTTCAGTGCCCGAAGCTATGTGTAAAGTTGCCGGGGATAAGTTCATTGAAGGTATCGGAAATATCGCAGGATATGATGCAACAGGAATTGGTCCGGGTATTGGATTGCAATATGGATCTGCTGCCCTGTTAAATGAAATTTTTCTTTCTGAAAACAAACATTTTGTTTTAGACGCAGATGCATTGAATGTATTGGCAGCTGATAAAAAATTATTGGGTGAAATTCCAGGGGGCACTGTTATAACACCTCATATAAAAGAGTTTGAGCGAATGTTTGGCGCATCTTCAAATGATTTCGATCGCTTACAACTCGCCATTGAGATGGCAGCCCGGTTAAATATCTACATTATCCTGAAAGGTCATTACACAGCGATAATTACCCCACCCGGGAAAGTATATTTTAACAACACGGGAAATGCAGGCATGGCAAAAGCCGGCATGGGCGATATACTAACAGGAATGGTTACGGGATTAATGACACAACAATATCCATTACCTGAAGCAGCAATGCTTGGCGTGTATCTTCATGGGTTGGCGGGCGATATCGCCTGTACAAAATACTCGCAACAGGCTATGCAGGCTTCGGATCTTATAAATTGTATTGGGGATGCCTGGAAATTATTAACCCAATAAAAAACCACCCCGTTATGGGATGCTTTTTCAGGAAGTTACAGTACCTGGTATTTTATTTGGTTGCTTTAATTTTTAGTTTTTGCTGCTTTCTTTTCAGTTGCCGGTTTCTTTGATTCTGCTTTTTCTTTTTCCACTTGTTTTTCTTCAATTGCAACCATACTCAAAGGCTTTTTTTTCTCTACCGGCTTTTCAATTAGTTCAACTTGCTCTTCCGGTGTTAAAGTAGTAACAGGGCTTATAGAAGCTTCTTTTTCAATAAGATATTTTTTTTCATCACTTGCCGCCTTACCTTTTTCCGTCATTACTTTTTCATCTTCAGTTTTTTGAGTTTCTGATTTTATCATTTCCCTCTTTTCAGCTTCTCTTTTTTTAGCCAGTTCTTTTTCAACCTGTTTTTTCTGATCAATAGCTTTCGCCTTATCATTTGCTACTTTTTCTTTTTCAGCCTTGCCGGATTTTTTAGCTGAACTTTCCTGCGCAGAAGCCATTACAGCAATACCCATAAAAATTGCCGTTGTTAATAAAAACTTTTTCATAATAAAATATTTTTTTAAGAATTGACAATTAAACTACCCTCAAGATAAGTTTTTGTAGTGAAGTGCAATTTAATTTTTATTTTTTAAAAAATATTTTATTATGAAAAAGTTTTTATTAACAACAGCAATTTTTATGGGTATTGCTGTAATGGCTTCTGCGCAGGAGAGTTCGGCTAAAAA
>JANNBU010000226.1:0-5346 GCA_031385805.1 Ferruginibacter sp. | reverse complement strand
AAAAGGTGTAAACTTTAAACTTTATTCGGCAACTTTTAACTTAATAAAAATGAACATTTCAGAATTCAGTTTACGCAGGCCGGTATTTGCCATTGTACTCAATATCATTATTGTGGTATTTGGCCTTATTGGTTATAAATTCCTGGGGGTAAGGGATTATCCTGCATTGGATCCACCCAATATCAGTGTGCGTACTTCCTACCCCGGTGCCAATGCAGAAATCATTGAAACACAAATTACCGAACCACTTGAAAAAGCAGTAAATGGTATTGCAGGAATAAAAAATATCACTTCACAAAGTTCGCAGGGAAGCAGCAATATCACCGTAGAATTTGACCTGGGCATCAATCTCGAAGAAGCAGCCAATGATGTAAGGGATAAAGTATCGCAGGCCATAAGATCATTGCCAAGCGACCTCGATGCACCGCCTGTTGTAAGCAAAGCAGATAACAGCGGAGATCCTGTAGTGATCATGTTGTTGCAAAGCAATATCCGCAATGCTTTACAGATAACCGAGTTTGCCAACAATAACCTGGTAGAAAGGATCCAGACCATCCCGGGTGTAAGCGGTGTAAATATATGGGGTGAAAAAAAATACGCCATGCGTATCTGGTTCAACCCTTCTAAAATGAGTGCATTTTCATTAACCCCAAAAGATGTACAAAATGCATTGCTCAGGGAAAATGTTGAACTTCCTGCCGGTAAAATTTCCGGCGATGCAACGGAATTGGGTATACGCACTTTTGGAAAATTAAATACCGAAGACGAATTCAATGACCTTATCGTTAAAAATATCAATGGTACCGATATCAGGTTGAAAGATATTGGTGAAGCAGTGCTTGGCCCCGAAAATGAAGAGAGTATATTGAAAGAAAGTGGCATACCAATGATCGCTGTTGCCATCATTCCGCAACCCGGCACCAATTATATCCAGATATCCGATGAAATACATAAACGGCTGAAAGAAATAAAAGCAGATCTGCCCAAAGATATCCGGCTTGAAATTTCTTACGATCAAACCGATAATATACGTAAATCCATCAGTGAAGTAAAAGAAACCTTACTTGTTGCATTTATCCTCGTTGTGATGATCGTTTATTTATTTTTCAGGGATTGGCTCATTGCTTTAAGGCCATTGATAGATATTCCTGTTTCACTGATCGGCGCTTTCTTTATCATGTATCTCTGCGGGTTTACAATAAATGTACTTACATTATTAGCGATCGTTTTGGCAACAGGGCTTGTAGTAGATGATGGAATTGTGGTGACAGAAAATATTTATAAAAAGATGGAGCAGGGGATGAATAAATGGCAGGCTGCTAGAGATGGTTCTAAAGAGATTTATTTTGCTGTTATTGCAACATCAATAACATTGGCAGTGGTTTTTCTTCCGATCATTTTTTTACAGGGTTTTGTCGGCAGGCTATTCCGTGAATTTGGAATCGTTGTAGCAGGAGCTGTTTTAATATCTGCATTTGTATCACTTACACTTACCCCTGTACTGAACGTAAAATTAACTGGTAAGAAATTTAAACATTCACGGTTCTATACATTTACTGAACCATTTTTCAGGGGAATGGAAAATGGCTACAGGTCTGCACTGAAAGGTTTTATGAAATTACGTTGGCTTGCCTTTCCGATCGTGCTTGGTTGTGTGGCCATCATATTTTTTATTGGCAAAACCCTTCAAAGCGAATTAGCACCAATGGAAGACAAAAGTGCTTTTCGCCTGTTGGTAACTGCCCCCGAAGGCACTTCCTATGATGCCATGGACAAATACATGGATAAACTGGCAACGTTTTTAATTGATTCCCTCCCGGAAAAAAGATATATGGTCAGTATGACTTCACCTGGTTTTATAGGTTCGGGCTCTGCTAATTCAGGTTTTGTGAGGGTTGTTTTGGTAAGTCCGGATCAGCGGGAGAGAAGCCAGCAGGATATTGTGAACTGGGTGAATAAAAAAATGCCCGGCTTTAACCAGGGCCGTGCGTTTTCGTTACAGGAACAAACAATACAGGTAAACCGCAGGGGCGGCCAACCGGTACAGTTTGTAATTCAAAATGTGAATTCAGATAAACTTAAAGCGGTGTTACCAATAATTCTGGAAGCTGCAGGTAAAAGTTCTGTATTGATTGGTGTAGATGCTGACCTTAAATTTAATAAACCCGAGATCAGGATCACTATCGACAGGCTTAAAGCAAGCGAACTGGGTGTAAGTGTACAGGATATTTCGCAAACGATGCAATTGGCAATGAGTAACCAACGCATGGGATATTTTACCAAAGATGGAAAACAATATTCTGTGATCGGGCAGGTAGAAAGAATAAACCGTGACAATCCTGCCGATCTTGAAAATATTTATGTAACCAATAATAAAGGGAAGTCCATTGCTTTGGTAAACCTGTTGAATATCACTGAAGATGTTACTCCGCCTACACTTTTTCATTTTAACAGGTACAGGTCGGCCACCATTTCTGCCGGGCTTGCAGAAGGAAAAACAATTGGCGATGGCATTCAGGAGATCCAGTCAATTGCCGATAGTGTATTAGATGAGAGTTTCAGAACATCGCTTGCAGGATCATCAAGGGATTATGCAGAAAGCTCCGGCAACACCTACTTTGCTTTTTTTCTCGCACTCGGATTGATATTTTTAGTGCTTGCAGCACAATTTGAAAGTTTCATAGATCCTTTTACGATCATGATAACGGTACCGCTTGCACTGGCCGGGGCCATCTTATCACTTTGGTTATTTGATCAAACGATCAATATCTTTTCGCAAATAGGAATGATCATGCTCATTGGTCTTGTTACCAAGAACGGTATCCTCATCGTTGAATTTGCCAATCAAAAACAACTGAAGGGCGAGAAAAAAGTACCGGCTGTGATAGAAGCTGCGGTAGCACGTTTCAGACCCATATTGATGACAAGCCTTGCCATGTCGCTGGGAGCTTTACCATTGGCACTTTCCCTGGGTGATGCAGCCACGAGTCGTATGCCATTGGGCATCGTAATTGTTGGAGGAGTAATGTTCTCATTGCTGCTCACATTGTTTGTGATACCTGCTATTTATTCTTATTTATCAACAAGGAAAAAAAGAAGTGCAATGGATGAATTGCCCGACCAGGTTAATGACAAGTCCTCTCTTATCGTATAAAATAATTTTATAAAAATGCTGAATCGTTTTAGGATAATTTGTTTTTTTATCATGCTGATAGCTGCTTCACCGGTACATGCACAAAAAGTACTTACCATTGAAGAAGCGGTGGCCGCTGCCTTGAAAAACAATTATGATATTCAATTACTGAGAAATGATTCATCTTTATATGCACTGAATAAAAGTTATGCCAAAGCTGCTTTTCTTCCAAGATTCAATGCAACAACTACTGTATTATTCAACAACAACAATCAAAAACAAAAATTAGCTGATGGAACTGAACGCAAACAAAATGGCATCAGGTCGAACAATATAAATGCAGCAGTAAATATGAACTGGACTGTTTTTGACGGCTTGAAAATGTTTGCTACGAGGGATAAACTGGCAGAATTTGTACAGCTTGGAAACCTTAACATCAAAAGCCAGTTAACGAATACCGTTTCAGAGATCATAAAGACCTATTACAATATTGTGAGGCAGAAACAACAACAAAAAGCCATTGAAGAACAAATGGGTATCAATGAAGAACGGGTAAAGCAGGCAGAAAAAAAATTAAATGTAGGGCTCGGGGCAAAACCAGAACTGCTGCAATCCAAATTAGACCTCAATGCACAGAAAGCGGCACGGTTACAACAGATCACACTTATCGAAAACCTCAAAGAACAACTAAACCAGTTGTTGGTTTTTGCAGCCGGCACCAGTTATGATGTATCAGACAGTATCATTTTTGATAACAGTCTTGTTGTAGGTGAAATTTTTAACAGCGCAGAAAAGAACAATCCCGAATTACAGGTTGCAAAACAAAATATAAGCATTGCAGCCCTTACACTCAAAGAAAAAAAAGCAGACCGCTACCCTACCCTGTCATTGAACAGTGCTTATAATTTTTCAAGAACAAATAACAAAGCTGTTGTAAACAGTTTTACCCCACTGTTCAACAGAAATTACGGTTTTAATTATGGTGTATCGGTAAGCATCCCTATTCTGAATAATTTTACAGTGAAACGACAGATACAGGCTGCACAACTTGATATTGATTACCAGAAAATTTTGTACAATTACCAGAAATCAAAAATTGATATTGCGATCAGCAGTGTCTGGAAAGATTATGAACTTCAGAAAAAAACACTCGAACTGGAAGAAGAAAATATCAAACTTGCAAAAGAAAATGTGTATATAGCTGTAGAACGTTTACGCCTCGGCATTTCAACTTCATTAGAATTAAGAGAAACACAAAAAAGCCTTGCAGATGCATACAACAGGCTTATTGCAGCAAGGTATAATACGAAGGTTGCGGAAACGGAGTTGCTTCGTTTGAGGGGAGATTTGGTCAAATAGTTCATAGTTCTTAGTTTATAGTTGGGTTTATACGAATTTGAATTATTTTATTTATTGTTACCTTGCGCTTTATGAACTATGAACTATGAACTATGAACTATGAACTATGAACTATGAACTATGAACTATGAACTATGAACTATGAACTATGAACTATGAACTATGAACTATGAACTATGAACTATGAACTAATCCAACCCAAACAACCCCCTGTTCAGCAATTGCAAAGTCTGTTCTTTGTAAGTACGCGGAATCAATAAGGAAATATTGTGCCTGCTTCCACCGTAGCTGACCATTCTAACAGGTATAACAGCAATTGCATCGAATAATTTTTTCATGACATCTTTGGTCTCAGTAATTTCATTGCCTACAATTGACACGATCGTTTGATTGGTATCTATTTCTACACTGCCAAATGACTCCAGTTCCTTTTTTATTTCTTTTAAAAAAATATCACTATCAATTGTAACTGAAACGGCTACCTCAGAAGTTGTGATCATGTCAATAGAAGTCTTATACTTTTCAAAAACCTCAAACACTTTCCTGAGGAATCCATAGGCCAGTAACATCCGGCTGCTTTTTATTTTTATGGCGGTAATACCGTCTTTTGCTGCCACTGCTTTAACACCTGAGCTACCTGCTTCTTCCGTTATCAGTGTTCCGGGTGCTTCCGGTTGAAGGGTATTTAACAACCTTACCGGTATTTTGAATAACTGTGCGGGCCAGATGCTCGCCGGGTGAAGGATCTTTGCTCCAAAATAAGCTAGCTCTGCTGCTTCTTCAAAACTCAATTGCCTGATCGGCATGGTTATTTTTACCAGCCTCGGGTCATTGTTGTGCATGCCGTCAATATC
>JANNBU010000209.1:0-6595 GCA_031385805.1 Ferruginibacter sp. | reverse complement strand
GCTAAAGAGCCTAACCTTAGTTTTGTAAGCGAAAGCTTCGTAGTCGAAAGCTTCATAATTGAAAGCTTCATAATCTAACTCCAAATTGAATTTGTTTTTTTGCCTCCGCAGAGGCAACTATCATCAGCGGCAAAGAATCTTGTATTTATTCAGTTCAACAAACTTTTTTTGATCAAGATCAGCCTTGCTGATAAATGCTTTTAGCGTATTATCTTCTTCTTCAAAACCGGTAAAACCGATGTCATTCAGCATAGCAATAAGCATGTCTTTCTTATCGTTCGATAATGCTTCAAATAAATATTGATAATATTCCATAAAAAGAAAAGCTGCAGAACGGTCAACGTTGCTGCAGCTTATGATTTGTTTTTTAAATTATTTATTCTCTCCCTGCGGCTTCGGTTGTGCCTCAGGTTTAGGCATCAATACTTTGCGGCTTAATTTGAATTTACCAGTGCGTGGGTCAACCTCCAGTAATTTCACTTTTACTTTATCACCTTCTTTAAAGATGCCATCCATTGTTTCCAGGCGCTTCCAGCTTATTTCACTGATGTGCAGCAATCCTTCTTTCTTAGGTAAGAATTCTACGAATGCACCAAATTCCTTGATACTTTTTACCGTGCCTTCATAAGTTTCACCTACAACCGGGGTTGCAACCAATCCATTGATCCAGGCCAATGCCTTGTCAAGTCCCGCTTTCTCTTTACAAAAGATGCTAACTTCACCCGCATTGTTTACTTCTTCGATATTGATGGTTGCGCCTGTTTCACGTTGAATTTCCTGTATCACTTTACCACCTGGCCCGATCACTGCACCGATATATTCTTTATCAATAGTGATCTTAACCATACGAGGAGCATGCGGCTTCACATCTGCCCTTGCAGCTTCCATGGTTGCATACATAGCATCCAAAATGTGTAAACGTCCTTTGCGTGCCTGTTCCAATGCGCTTCTCATGATATCCATGCTAAGACCGTCAACTTTAATATCCATTTGCACACCACAAATACCATCTCTCGTACCCGTTACTTTAAAATCCATATCTCCCAAATGATCTTCATCACCAAGAATATCGGTGAGTACGGCATATTTATCATCTTTTTTAATAAGTCCCATGGCAACACCACTCACGTGTTTCTTTAAAGGTACACCGGCATCCATCAATGCAAGTGAACCTGCACAAACAGTAGCCATTGAAGAAGAACCATTGCTTTCCAGTATATCACTCACAACCCTTACGGTATAAGGATAATCGGAACCCGGCATCATTTTCTTCAATGAACGCATGGCAAGGTTACCATGTCCAACTTCCCTGCGGCCAACACCCCTCATCATTTTCACTTCACCGGTTGAGAAAGGAGGAAAATTATAATGCAAAATGAATTTTGTATAATCAGATTTAAAAGCACTTTCAACCAATAATTCATCTAAAGGAGTTCCTAAAGTTACAGTTGTAAGTGATTGTGTTTCACCTCTTGTAAACAATGCAGAACCGTGTGGAGTTGGCAGAATATCTGCTTCCATGGTCAATTGCCTGATGTCTTCGGTACCACGTCCGTCCAATCTTTTACGATCGTTCAGGATCATATCCCTTACAACGTAATATTGCAATTCGCCGAAATAATGGCCGATCAGTTTTGCATCTGCTTCAGGTAATTCTTCTCCGAGGAATTCTTTTACTTCAGTTTTTAAGGCATCATAAGCATCAGAACGATCGTGTTTGGCAGATGCTGCTGCAGAAATTTTATACATTTTATCCTTTGCAAATGCTGTGATCTTAGCATTCAGTTCTTCATTGCGATAAGGTTTCGTATAATCTCTTTTTGTTTGGCTGCCAACAAGGTCTCTCAGGTCTTCCTGTGCTTTTACCTGTATTTTAATGGCTTCATGGCCTAATTCAATTGCTTTGATAAGATCTTCTTCCTGGCATTCATTGCTTTCGCCTTCAACCATCATGATATTCTTATTGGTTGCCGCGATCAAAAATTCCATATCAGATGCAGCCAACTCGGTACGGGTTGGGTTGATAAGCATTGTTCCGTTAACACGGGCGATCCTTACTTCAGAGATGATCTCCTGGATAGGAATATTTGAAACTGCCAATGCAGCCGAAGCGGCTAAGCATGCCAATGAATCGGGCATCACTTCATCATCAGATGATAACAATGAAACCAATACCTGTACATCGCACAAATAATCTTCGGGAAATAATGGCCTTAAGGCCCTGTCTATTAAACGGGAAGTAAGAATTTCATAATCATTCAAGCGGGCTTCTCTTTTAAAGAATGAACCCGGGATACGGCCGGCAGAGCCGAATTTTTCCTGGTAATCTACTGATAAGGGAAAAAATGACTGTCCTTCTCTTGGTTCTTTATTCGCTACTACTGTTGCCAATAAGATACAATTGCCCTGACGGACTGTAACTGCACCATCGGCCTGGCGGGCCATTTTGCCTGTTTCGATCGTTACCATACGGCCGCCGCCTATATCAAACGTAACTGATTTTGGTTGTAATGCTGACATGTAAAATGTTTTTTCAAACAGGAGATCCTGTTATCAATTAAAAGTTTGTATGTATAACGAATAATTCCCAACGGCAATTACAGTTGGGAATGTGTTCAGGCTACATACATTAAGAATTTATTTACGGAGACCTAATTTTTCAATCAAAGCCCTGTAACCGGTAAGGTCGTGCTTGCTCAGGTAAGTCAGTAAACGCTTGCGTTTACCTACCATTTGCATCAAACCTCTCTGGGAAGAGAAATCTTTTTTATTCTCTTTAAGGTGGTTGGAAATGTGATTGATACGCTCTGTAAGAAGCGCTATCTGGCCTTCAATAGACCCAGTGTTGGCGGGTTTACCACCAAAGTTTGCGAAAATGTTTGCTTTTTTTTCGATTGTTAAATACGGCATCTCTTTGTTTTTTTAAAACCTGTGTTTTAATTTCTTTTATAATGGCTGCAAAAGTAACGTAAAAAAATTGAAATACAGGCAGGTTAAGCGTTTTTTTATATAAAAACATGTTATTAAAGGGTTCAGAAAACTTTTATCCTGTTTTAAAAAAATATACAAACGGGTCATACCATAAAAATCCCTTTATTTGCCATTAAAAGCCAGCATTGCCATCGATCTATTTTACAGTTACCAATGATCTTTGTTATGACCAGCGGATGATACGTATTTGTACATCCCTGGCCAGGGCCGGTTATGATATCACTTTGATTGGCAGGCGAATGAGTAATGCTGTCCCGCTAAGCCAGCAACCATACAAACAAAAAAGACTGAGCTGCTGGTTTGAAAAGGGAAAACTGTTTTATGCTGAATACAATATCCGGCTCTTCTTTTTCCTTTTGTTCAAAAAAATGGATGCGATTTGCGCCATTGACCTGGATTCGATACTTCCTTGCTACTATGTTTCAAAAATTAAAAAAATAAAAAGGATCTATGATGCTCATGAATATTTTTCCCAGCAAAAAGAGATTGTTAGCAGGCCGGCGATTTATAAAATATGGCATTGGATAGAAAAAAGATATTTGCCAAAGTTTCCCAATGGTTATACGGTTGGTCATTGCATAAGCGCTGAATTCAAAAGAATATATGGAGTGAATTATGAAGTGATCAGGAATATTCCTTTGTTAAAAGAGAACAATAGCAATTCGTCAGCAAAAGAAAAGATCATTTTATACCAGGGTGCGGTAAATGAAGCCCGTGGATTTGAATGGCTCATTCCTGCTATGAAAAACATGGATGCTGTTTTACACATTTATGGAGATGGAAATCTTATGGAACAAGCCAATGCGCTGATACAAACAAACAATCTTTGGGATAAAGTGTTTATGAAAGGTAAGTTGTTGCCCGATGCATTAGAGGAGATTACAAAGCAGGCTTATATCGGGATAAATTTAGTAGAACATACAGGGCTCAATCAATACTATTCGCTGGCAAATAAATTTTTTGATCTTATACTGCATGGAATTCCTCAGGTAACGATGAATTTTCCTGAGTATAAAAATATCAATGATGAATTTAAAGTTGCTTTGTTGATCGATGATCTTACTGTCAGCAGCATTGAAAAAGCGATCAGCACTTTGTTGAAAGATGAAAGCCTTTACAAAGAACTGCAACAAAACTGCCTTGCTGCCGGAAAAATTTTGAACTGGCAAAGTGAAGAAATAAAATTACTCGCCTTTTATAAAAAGATCTTTGGATAAACACTTACATATTGTAACACATGATATTCCCTTGCCCGCCGATTATGGTGGTGTGGTTGACCTGTTCTATAAGATAAAATCTCTTCATGCACTTGGAATAAAGATTCACCTGTATTGCTATCATAGCAACGACCGGAATGAACAAGCTGAGTTATTAAAATATTGTGAATCGGTTCATTATTATTCCAGGAAAAAAAATATGGCGGGTTTTTCTTTTTCCATTCCATACATCGTGCAATCAAGAAGCGATAAAGCATTATTAAAAAACCTGCAGCGGGATGATCATCCTGTTTTGCTGGAAGGAATTCACTGTACTTATTTATTAAAGAATGGATCACTCAATAGCCGGAAAGTATTTGTGCGGCTCCATAATGTGGAATACAAATATTACAACCAGCTTGCAAAACATGAAAGCAATATTTTAAAAAGGATATATTTCATGTATGAAAGTTTCCTGCTTAAAAAATATGAAAGGGCTATTGCCAATAAAGCTGTGTTCTGGCCGGTAAGTACAGAAGATACCGAATTGTATAAAAAAACATTTCATGCTGAAAGGATCAATTTCGTGCCGGTGTTCTTACCCTGGAATGAAGTAAGTACAGAGCCAGGGAAAGGATGTTTTTGTTTATATCATGGCAATTTATCTGTCAATGAAAATGAAAAAGCTGCAGACTGGTTACTGAACAATATTTTTGATACCCTTGAAATTCCTTTTGTAATTGCAGGAAAGAACCCTTCGCTTCCATTGCAGACACTTGCTCACAGTCATGCACACACTTGCATGGCGGTAAACCCTTCCGATGTTGAAATGCAGGATCTCATAAAAAAAGCACAGGTAAATATTTTGCCTTCATTTAATAAAACTGGTGTAAAACTAAAATTGCTAAATGCATTGTATAATGGCCGACATTGTTTGGTGAATGAAGCCGGGAAAGAGGGCGCTGCCATCGAAGGACTTTGCAGTATTGCAGAAACCGCTGCTGATTTTAAAATGATGATCACAAAATTATTTGATCAACATTTTACCGAAGAAGCTTTACAGGAAAGACAACATCTTTTACAGACAATGTATGATAATGAAAAAAATGCTAAGCAACTTATTGCATGGATATACTAGCATTGTCCCACACTTTACCCCTTTCTGTTTTGATCGTTCTTGCAGGAAATTTATTGATCACCATATAATCATGTGTTGCCATTACGATTGTTGTGTTGTAATCCTTACAGATATGAAAAAGTAATTGCATGATCTCATCGCTTGTTTCCGGATCGAGGTTCCCGGTAGGCTCATCTGCCAATATTAATTTGGGAGAATTTAATAATGCCCTCGCAACATCAAGGCGTTGTTGTTCGCCGCCACTCAGTTCAAAAGGCATTTTAAAACCTTTGGTCTTTAATCCAACTTTATCCAATACATCTGCTATTTTTTCACTCATCAGTGTTTCATCTTTCCAACCGGTTGCTTTTAAAACAAATTTCAGGTTCTCATTTACATTCCTGTCTGTGAGCAATTGAAAATCCTGGAATACAACGCCGAGGTTGCGGCGAAGGAATGGAACTGTTTTCCAGGTAAGTTCACGCAGGTCATGCCCGGCAACGGTTCCCTGCCCTTCCCTTAGTTCAAGATCGCCATACATTGTTTTTAATAAACTGCTTTTACCGGTTCCTGTTTTGCCAACTAAGTAAACAAATTCACCTTTTTCTACCGTGATATTTACATCACTTAATATCAGGCTTTCTCCCTGGTATATGTTTACGTTCTTAAGTTCTATGATTGATTGGGGCATGTTGGTTTATTGGTTTAATGGTTTATTAGTTTATTGGTTTATTGGTTTATTGTTTTGACGATTTGTTTAGCCAATGACTCTCAATATAACTTTGAAGCAAATTTAATTGTTTGTGTGAGTGATGAAAAGTTTTTTTAATGGGAATACGTAAATGATTAGTTAATAAATGATCTCTTCATCCTTTAATTTAATTACCAATTCTTTCTTGTTTCCTGTTTCTACCCTGCCAATGACCTGTGCATCGATGTTAAATTCCTTTGCCGCATTAATCATGATTTCTGCATCTTTTGAATCACAATAAATTTCCATCCGGCAACCCATATTGAATACTTCATACATTTCTTTGTTGCTGCTGCCGCTGTTCTCTTTGATGATATTGAATACATCGGGTGCATCAAATAAATTATCCTTGATTATTTTTAGGTGCTTTGCAACGTCAGATCCAGAAGCCACCCCGTCAGACCGAGGGTCAGACGGGGTGGGGAGATATTTCATACACTTGGTTTGTCCGCCTCCACTACAGTGGATCAAACAATGAATATAATCGAAGTGATTCTCCAATAATTTTTTTAGTACGGGCGCATAAGTACGTGTGGGCGA
>JANNBU010000461.1:0-4138 GCA_031385805.1 Ferruginibacter sp. | reverse complement strand
ATAACTTCCTTTGGCTATAGATTTAATCCAACTCTGCTTATTATCTACATTGCCGGTACCATGACTGAAAACAAAATCAGCTGCATATAATTTACGCAAAGCAGCCGTGTCTTTTGCTACTACGTAGTTGTCTATTTGCTGATTGAGTGTAATAAGCAGGCTGCTGTCTGAAATGGCGGAAGCCTGAACTGAAAATTGTAACAGGATTACAATGAAGAGGGTGCTGATTTTTTTCATAGTGTAAAGCTAAGAAGTTTATATTTTCACCCATCTGAGTTGCACTTTTTATCCTTCGCTAAAGGTCGGGATGGAGGACAACCAAGTACCAACGAACCAGGCCCGGTTTCATTACTTTTACATAATCAAAATAATAATTCTATCCCCTACTTAATTTTAACCTACAAACATCCATATGCATAAAAAAGAATTATGGCTGCGTCTGAAAGCCTATCATTTTAATCATATCGTTGCTCCCGGATTGTGGGAACATATTACAGCGAAATTCGGGCATACCGACCCTTCGGTAAAAGCTTTTGCCGTAAAGATTGCCCGTAAACATGACTTGAAAAATAGATTTGCCATGAAGGCACTGACGGAGTATAAGAAGTTTGTATATCTCGGTATCACCAGCGATTTCCAGGTAACGCCATCGAAGGTAATTGATATCGTTTGGCATGAGCATTTGCTATTTAGCAAAGCTTACCGTGATTTTTGCAATGAAATTATTCGGCAACCTTTTGACCATCACCCGGAACTGCTGCCTGTGAAAGATCAAACAGGTAGTTTTAGTGCCCAGTATCTGGATACGATTGAATTGTATAAAAAGGAGTTTGACCTGGAGCCACCGGCTGATATCTGGGGTGATACAAAATTTGATAAAGAGCTGCAGCAAAAAGGAAACTATCATTCGAATAAGAAAAAAAGAAACAGCAACAATAGCAGCAATTTGTATATTGAACAAACTCCGCTCTATACTTATTTCTCCGGTGAACCTGCAACAGCTTACCCGGAATTTACAGGATTTGGAGATGGGGACTTTGGTGGTGGCGGTGCCAGCGGCGATTGGGGCGACAGCAGCAGTGATGCAGGAGGTGATGGCGCTGGTGGATGCAGTGGAGGTTGTGGTGGGGGTGGTGATTAAACGATTGCTTCACTGACATCAGTGGCACTATTTATCGCGCACAAACGGTGGGAACGCAGGACAAACCCTTTATTGTTCTGAGTTGCATATGCCCTGCAGTATTACAGGGAGCACACCACGGTCATCGGGGGATAAAGACTACCTATATAAGTTCTTTTAATTTATCATCTACTCCTGCGCTGAAGCAAACGTCTTTTTTTCTTCCGCCTTCTTTTTTAAATCTCCTTTTAAATACAAGTCATACCAGTCGGTTATTCGTTTATGATAATCTCTGACTTCTTCAACTGTATACGTCGGCATGCCATGACCGCTGTTTTTGTAGCTCACCCATTCCACTTCCTTACCCAATCGCCGCAATGCATAATACATCTCCATCGATTGAGTTGCAGGAACATTGTAATCTTGTTCTCCACTCATCAATAGTAACGGGGTCTTGATGCGATCTGCAAACATGATTGCTGAATGCTGAATATATTTTTGAGGTTGTTGCCAGAGTGTAGCGCCTATTCTATCCTGGCTTTTTTCCGGTGCATGAATGTTTCTGACACCAAGTCTTGGGCTACCGGTATAAAAACTAATCATATTCACTTTCCCTGAAATATTGATAGCGGCTTTGAAACGATTGGTCTGCGTTATTAGCAGGTTGGTTGCATATCCCCCATAACTGGTACCCTGAACACCTAGCCGTTCAGCATCTGCGATACCCATTTCAATAAGTTTGTTTGCTGCAGCGCTAACACCTTTCATCCATGCTTCACCCGGAAAACCGATTTCCAGGTTTACAGATGGCTGCATCACTGCATACCCGCTTGATGTCAGAATATTTATTGTGCCATTGAAAACATCATCGAAGAACTTCTCATATATAATAAAAACTGTTGGGTATTTTTTTCCCTTTTCATAATCTACCGGGTAATATAGTACGCCGAACATTTTATTTCCATCCACATCCAGGTAAGATACCAGTTCAGTTTTACTCAGTGACTTTGTATTCAGCTGAAGGTTTGTTTCACTTAAACGCCGGGTATTTTTAAAATCAGCATCCGCTGCATACAGATCAGCCGGCTGGTTACTTGTTGAAGAAGTATATATAAATGTGTGGCCGTCTTTCGAAAGCGAGAACTCATTATACAACCGCGAATCTTTGAGTAGATCTTCCAGCTTTTTAGTTTTTACAGTATAGCGAACAATGCCTCGTTCCCACTTTGTTTTAGATGAATAATTAAAATAGATGAGATCTGCTGCAGGGCTCCAGTCAATCACCTGGTAGTTTGGAGCCTCTTTATCTTCTTCAGAAATTTTAATGATAATCTCTTTCTCACCGGTAGCAGCGTTCATCAGCCACATGCCTTCTTTGTTTGAAACAACCAGCCAATCCCCTTGCGGGCTTAAACTGGTGATACTGAATTTTTCTTTTTCCTTTTTATCATTACCTGTTGTATCATCTTTTGGTTTGTCAGGAGTTATACTCCCTTTACTCGTATCCGTTTTTTTTTCGGAAAGCTGTCTCATTTCTTTATCACCCACTGATGCTATAAAAATGGAACCATCTTTGGCATAGGCATAACGGCTATTATCTTTTGACCAGAAAATAGTTAAGCCCTTTGTCGATTTAATTATACTGCGCCTTTCTCCTGTACCGGTATTTATCAGGTATGCCTGGTTGTCTGTACCGCCAATTACATCATAATCTGTCTTTTTTGTAATATCTTCCAGGTAAACCAAAGAAGAACCATCACCAACAAGCCGGAATGATGAAAGTTTTGCTTCCGGCAGAACTTCCCTGAGTTTAGCTGTCTTTAAGTCATAGCTTACAATTGAACGAACAAGGGTTATTCTTCTTAATTCATCCCATGCAAGAAAAGGTTCTTTATACGAATGCACAACAATTGGCCCTTTTATTTCATACTTAAAATCCGAGGCAGCTTTCTGACGAACTGAATCTGTCCAAAGTGCAAACATGACTTGTAATCCATCTGCAGACCAGTAAAACGCAGTGTTGTTTGCGGCTTGTTTACCGGCAGGTAAATTAATTATGGTAAACTTACCGGTACGACGATCCCAGATCATCGGTTCTTTCAAATCACCTTTACGAACAAACAAGGCAAGCCGGTCACCAGCAGGTGACCATTTCATATTAAACACCTGCTGTTTGTTTTGAAAAAGTTTCTGTTTTTTTCCAGTCAGTGTTTCAATGATCCAAACTTCAGCTACTGCGGGAGCAAGGTAGTTTGCATCACCGAAGCGTGAATTGTCATTCCCAATACGATCCCGTAAAGAACCTGTTGTTGCGAGAAGCCATTGACCGTCATCGCTAAGGTCTACAATATTTATATTGGTAACTTCGAGTAAATCATCCACTGAAAATTTTGAATTTATGTTCTGAGCAGTAGTGTGTAGTGATAAAAATGCAAGCGTTAAAAAAGCCGCAATTAAAAAAATCATACGGCGATATGATGTGTGACTCATGGTGGTATTATTATAAATGTGAACCGAAAAATATCAGCAATAAAATCATATTTGATTTAAATTTTCACAGATTAATCTGTATTATCTGAGTCTTAATCTCCCGCCTATTCTGGATAAGCTGTGTAATCTGTGGTAAAAAAAACGTACACTACTTAGGAAATTATAGTTCTTTATTCACCTATCTAACAACTCTTAAAAAAATGCTGCGGTTGTTCTTCCAGTATCGCTTCAATTTTTTTGGCTGCCTTTGTAATGGAGAGCCCGCCAAGATTGGTGCAGCGTAATGTATGATGGATCTGATCGCCAACCGCTTTCATCGTTTCTATCACTTCATCCAACGGGATTAATTTTTCATAATCAGACAATGCCATATTAGCACAAGACACAGCATTGGTTGCCGCCATTACATTTCTTCCCAGGCAGGGAGCTTCTACCCGATTACCAATAGGGTCGCAGATAATACCCAGCGAATTTTGCAGCGCCAAAGAAGCAGCACTAATTGATTGCTGCAATGTTCCTCCTTTCATT
>JANNBU010000173.1:0-2034 GCA_031385805.1 Ferruginibacter sp. | reverse complement strand
GATTATTTTTACACAAAGAGATGCGGGCTGTTGGAATTGGCATTTTTATGAGCTAATGTTTTCAGTCATTAGTTGAAAACTAATGACAACAACCCTAAAGTTTTAATTTGCTGAAAGAGTTGGAAGACTACGGAGAACGGGCGTTCGCGCTTCTCGTTTTACAAATTGCCTGTGTTTGTATCTAGCTCCTTAATCGTTTTTTTGGCATTTGCCAATCTTATCTGTTTATTCTTCTCCACCAATTTCTGTGTAGCCCATTTTTCTAATTTATGATGAAGGGGAACAAGTAATGCTGCAATACAAACCAATGCCAGCAGCATCAGTACCGGATAGTGATTTGTAATTCTTTCTAAAAAAGGATGGAGCAATAAGTTTAGAAACTCAAAAACCACCAGCAAGGCTATGACTCCGAGAAACCTGATAAGCTTTGTGTTGGTAATGTGCCGGCGGCTGAGGGCCAAAAACAAAATGACAAAACTGATAATGCCCAGACCGATTAAAGAATATTGGATGTTTTGCTTACGTTGTTGTTCTGTTTTTATTTTTTCTGCTGCTAATTCCTGTTGACGTTGCTCTTCTTCAATAGTAAGAAGTTGTTCCTGCTGTATTGTTTTAGTACTGAACAGACTGTCATTGGCTGCTTTGTATATTTTGAAATACTTTATGGCACTATCACTGTTGCTGTTTTCGTAAATATCAAGAAGCAGCTTAGCCGGTTTAATACTCTCATTATTAAAATCCGTATTTTTTACGGCTGCAATAGCTTTCCTGGCATACATAACGCTGGAATCATTTTGATTTACATCATGATAATGTTGTGCTAATCCTGTATAGGCCCAGCAAAAATATCTTGGATTGTTTACGATAAAACACTCCTTAATGGCCAAATCAAAATAAGTAACTGCAAGTGATGAATTGCCTAATTTACTGTGCACTCCTGCTAACTGTATAAACACATCGGCCATTTCATCTTTATAACTTATTTGCAGGCATTTTTCATAAGCGTCTTGTGAATATTTTAACGAAGAGTCTAATTTGTTCATAAAAAGATAAACTGCAGCCAGGTTCAACCATATTCCGGCTCTCTGCACTTCGTCTTTCGCTTTTACAGCATCTTCCTCCGCCGATAGATAGAGGCTGATGGCCTTGGAATAATCTACTTTGTCTTTATAAATATTGCCAAGTTGGTTTTTTATGTAGCTTAACAATTTGAAATTGCCTGTTTGTTCAGCAATGGCTTTTGCTTTGAACTGGAATTTCAGCCCATTGATAGTATTTCCCATCAAACGGTAGCTTGAGCCTATTACAGATAGCGCCATTGCCTCTCCAACTTTATCATTACTTTCCTGAGATTGTATCAATAACCTTTGGCTAACCTGTAAACTCAGGTGCGGATTAATTTCTCCTGAAATCGTGGAGGAAAGTTTCACTATCAGTCCGAAACGAACGCTATCATTTTTTTCAAGAGTAATTTTTTGCAGGGTTGTATCTATGCTGTTTGTTTGTGCAAATACAGTTTGCATACTTAACGCTAAACAAAAGAAGATTATTTTTTTTTTCATTTTTATTTACGATGACTGATTATTTGATTTTTGCAATTTAGTCAATCTGATGAGAAGAAGATTTATTTCAAAGCTTTGTAGACTGTCTCAATAACATGACGCCCAACTTCGGCGCTTTGCGCAGGCAGACGAATTAAAACGGTCCTGCGGCCGGACGTTAACTAAGATACACCTTTATTTTCAGCGAGGCCGGCACGCAGAGTCTTTTTAAGCCCGGAGTCTGGCTTCAATGCTAAATAAAAAACGAAAATTTTCTTTCTAATGCCTTCACCCTAACAAACGTGATGCCGACTCCGGGCAACAACGATTTAGTGAAATAGTTGAGTCTGCATATCAGCAGCTAAAATATATACATAATAATCTCTGTACTGCAGGATGGTACCTGGCTGTTGATGCAATGGCGTATGAGCATTGTTAAGTGAGATATTGTATTAGTGATAAATATGCAGCCTATGAAGTAACAGATGTAAAG
>JANNBU010000090.1:0-4031 GCA_031385805.1 Ferruginibacter sp. | reverse complement strand
CTCCTGTATTGTATTTCATAACCCCAGCCTTAAGGCTGGGGTTATGAAAGGGAAACCTTTACCTGTAGGGCTTTAGCCCACTTTAACCGGACAATAGTGACTTCAAACCTCACACTTCCTTTAACTTTTCACTATCATTCTTTGGAGAGAATCCTCTCATTCAGTTTGTAAGAAAACAAAAGTGGATTTATTTTCTTACCGAAAATCTTTTGCTGCCTTTTACAGTTTGTAAAATATAATTGCCTGTGGCAAGCCTGCTGATATCAATATATTCAATATCATTTTGCAGCAGGAATGTTTGCAATACAGCGCCCTGTAAATTAATGATCCGGGCAGTGGTATTTTTTAATTCGCCGTCCAGCAACGTAATTGTCAAAATATCTTTTGCGGGGTTCTGCCGGAAACTGAATGTTTCATTGTGTTTTTCTTTTATCAATGTCACCACATCACTGTAAATAAAGTTTCCGCTGATGGCTTCCATCTTCAACCGGAAATACTGAGTGCCGGTTTCTGTAATAGTAATGCTTTTCGAATAATTATTGTATGATCCTCCTTTTGGATCTTCTAAACCAATGACTGTAAAATTTGTGCCATCACTGCTCATTTCGATAAGAAAATCTTTTACGCTGATCTCATTGGAGGTGGTCCATAAAACCTTTGCAGTAGTTATTGTTTGTTGCAGTACATTGAATGAAAGTAGGTTTAGCGGAGGAATTACCACAACAGGCTCCAGTATCCTTGTAATGGCAGTATTCGTAATTACCGGGCTGTTGTAATCAAAATAAATCGCTGCTTTATTGGGAATGCTGGTATTGAGTGTTACAGTGTTTACAGGTCTTAACCTGAAACTGACGAAGCCATGACTTTTCAATTCATTTACATTGCTGTCGGGCAATAAAATATTGATGAATTCAAAATAAACAACGTTATCCTTGACCGTTATTTTGCATGGATGAGAAGTATTAATAACCTTTAATGTATTTTTTTGTAACAGGTTGTCCAGGGTATCAATGATCACAATATTGAATGCAGTATCGTTACCGGTATTCTGGAAACGGATATTGTAAAAAATATCCTTTCCGCCTGCAACATCCGCTGGGGAAAGGAATGCTGTTGCAAATTTATCATTGGGATCAAATGCTCCCCTGATAACTGTATATGTACTGTCGGATGCAGTTGCTGCATTGGCAGTTGCCTGCCCGTTTACAAAAATCGTATCTCCAATTGGAGTTGCTGCATTAATGCGGAAATAGGCTATAAAACTACTTTGTTGTGATCCGGCTACCATCGCTGGCTGATTCAATTGCAGCCGGTTGCCCAAATTGAGCACTGCAGCATTGGAACTGGAATCATAGGTCATTCTTGTGTTATCATAATTAAAAATAATTTGCGGACTGAGTGTAGTTGTCCCGGAATTTTCATAGCCGATCAGGTAAGAAAAAGGAAATCCTGGTCTGGCTGCCCAACTTATCGGATTTACAGAAATGCTCAGGCTGTCCACTGATGCATTAGCCTGTAATGCAAAATTATTTGTTACGATCGTATCATAACTGCTGAAATTATAATTGTATTGTGCAGGTATGGCATTATAATAGTTGGGTGCTGCACAGGATAATGAATAAGTACCAATACTATCTGCCGAAACTTCGTAATACCCGTTGCTGTTGGTCATACTGTATATACCATTGGATAATGAAATCCTGATATTAGAACGATAAGGCTCATTGGCATCTTTAACCAGGTTATTATTATTATCATTATATACATACCCGCTCATATATGGAAATGAATTACAGTGGTTAGGATTATTTGTTGGGTTGCATATCGGGTAGGGGTTATTAGATGGATTATATAGCTGTCCGGCTACCTGTATATTGTAATTATTAACTGCATTCGGTATACATGTAATAATACTGTCCATGCTAATACTGATAAAATGGCTGGTTAGAAAGGGGAGGCAATGAAGATTGCTGTTCCCTGTACAATAGATTTCAGAAAGTTGATTTGGAAAAGCCGGCAAAGCAGTTAAGTGATTATTTGAACAACTCAATGAGTATAAATTACGGGTCAGTGTTGGTAAACTGGTTAACTGGTTACCGCTGCAATCAAGCCGCTGAAGCGTATCAGGTAAGTTTGGTAAACTTGTGAGCTGGTTACTAGCTACAAGTAAGGTTTGAAGGGATATTGGTAAAGTTGGTAAAGAGGTAAATTGATTGCCTACTGCATACAAAATTTCAAGTGAATTAGGTAGCGTTGGCAGCGTTGTTAAATGACTGTTGATAGCATAGAGCAATCTTAAAGAAGTTGAAGAAAGTACCGGTAAAGAACCCAGGTTGTTATCTGTTACATCTATATGCGTTAATGTATTTGGAAGAGCAGGTATAGAAGATAGATTGTTATGATAGACAAATAAAATTTGCAACTTGCTCGGTATTGCAGGTAGCGTTGAGATTGAATTATCTCCGCAATCTAAACTTCTCAGTGAATCCGGCAGGCTGTTTAAAGAAGATAAGCCCGTGTTTCGGCAATTAAGATCTCTCAAACTATTAGGCAATGCCGGCAAATTCCCCAATGGGCAATAAGAACAACTTAGCGTTTCAAGTGCAGGTGGTAGTGCCGGCAGGCTGGTAAGATTGGAAGGTGTGCCGGTGCCTGGCATTTGGCTGCAATTTAAAGATAACAGGGAAGCAGGTAGTGTAGGAATTGAAGCTAGCATTGGATTCATTGAACAATCCAGGTATTTGAGGGTATTGGGCAATGCCGGAAGGCTGCTGATGCCAGATTGAATTATCGTAAGTTTTTCCAATGCAGGAGGAAGTGTGGAAATATTATTCAAGCCAAACTCTACACTCAATTCCTTTAATGTATTTGGCAGAACAGGTAAATCATGTGCAGAAAAAAAATGTACCCGCTCAAGATTTTTAAAATATTGAAAACCCTGCCAGTTTAAAATAGCATTTGCATTTAAATTATGTATCTCAACTTCGTTTATAACAGCACTACAGGTTGTATCAAGCATTCCTGAACCGTTCATACATGCCGGGTAGTTGTTTGTAAGAAAAACCCTGAATGCAGAATCGGGAATGGTTATATACTGAGCTTTTAAAACAGGTTGTAAAAAAGCAAGTATCATCAGAAGCAGGATTAATTTTTTCATATACTTTGAATTATGATATGAGCGTGGATAGACCGGTTTGTGAAAACCCAATTTTTTCACTTGAAATTCAGGTGAAACGCTAATTAAATTTAGTTCAATTAATAGTAAGAATAAAAAATTATTTGGGTACTTTGGCCATCTACCATGACCGGCTGGTTATACAACGATATTTAATGTGCAGGCCTGGAAAGCCAGGAATATCCTTTCTTTAATATTAGCTAATCTCTTTGTTATTATTTAGAATATCCGTACCTTTGCGGCGCTAAAAGCTTCAGCATGGATCGGATGGCGCTGAACTACTTTAGCATATTATGAGAGCATAACATTCATACAAGACAGACCCCAAACCCCTAAAGGGGCTTTCCCTCGCGGGTTTGTACTATTTCCAGTAATTTTTAATGAATCGAAAATTTTAATTAATAACCTCCCTGGTTCCCCTTTAGGGGTCAGGGGTAAACAAACAACAATGGGAGACTTACGTTATCAACGAAACTTTGGAATTGCCGCTCATATTGATGCCGGTAAAACCACAACCACCGAGCGTATATTATATTATACCGGTGTAAACCATAAAATAGGTGAGGTGCATGATGGTGCCGCTACCATGGACTGGATGGCTCAGGAACAGGAAAGAGGTATCACTATTACCAGTGCTGCTACTACCTGCTTTTGGAATTTTCCCATGGTACAGAACAAAAAAACAGCTGATACCAAACAATACAAATTCAATATCATTGATACCCCCGGTCACGTGGATTTTACCGTTGAGGTAGAACGTTCTTTGCGTGTACTGGATGGTTAGCCTGGCGCCAAACGGTTTCGCTCTGAGGTTCTACACCGGATACAGCGCAAAACAAAGCCAGTAAACCATCCA
>JANNBU010000081.1:0-1541 GCA_031385805.1 Ferruginibacter sp. | reverse complement strand
AGTGTTTTTTTGCAAGCATAAATATCTGCAAGATTTTGAATGTAAACTTCGCTTTTCCGGCAGATATTTTCAAGCTTATTTATCCTCAAATGCTTGTCAATTGTGGATTAAAGAGATTATTAAGGGACGACTAATTAAAATTTAATTTCAAGTAATAATTTCGTTCCTTTAACAAGCAGCAGCACCCGGCGGACACAGCATCAAATGCCACAACTTCGCCAATGCTTGACCTTAGCGGTCAGGCTAAACGCAGCATCGAGAAAAATCAGCAGAAAATGTTATTTAACACAAATACACATTTAAAATGTATAATTCAATTCTTCTAATTCCAATTTTGACTGGCGCTATTTTTATAATTATTGGACTCATACTGTTGAAATTTCCTCCAAAAAAAATAAACGGACTTTATGGTTATAGAACTTCAAGCTCAATGAAGGATCAGGAAAGATGGGATTTTGCTCAAAATTATTCAGCCAAAGAAATAATTAAACTTGGTGGACTTTTAATGTTAAGTTCACTCATTGGACTTTTTTGTAAATTTAAAGAGAGTATTGCAATAATCTTAGGAGTTGGATTATTGATAACTATGGTTGTAATTTTATTAATCAGAGTTGAGCGAGCCATCAAGAAAAATTTTGAAATTAAATAGGTAAATATGAACATGACAAAAGCCAGAACCGCAAACAACTGACTGCAGGAAACGAACAGGAAAATAAATGCCTTTATAACCTGATTAAGCAATCAATACCGGCAAGTCCAACAAATACTAATTCCAAATGGCTGAAAAAAAATCAAAACTGGTTGAAATAAAAACAAAACCAACGGTTGCAAACGTGGAGGATTTTATCAATAATGTTACCGATGAACAAAAGCGTAAAGACAGCTTTGTGATTTTGGAAATGATGAAAAAAGCAACCGGGGAAGATCCGGTATTATGGAGCAATTCAATCATCGGTTTTGGTAATAAAAGATATAAAAGCACCGCAACCGGCAGGGAAGTTGTTTGGCTCCGGATTGGTTTCTCCCCCCGTAAAGCGAACCTGTCGTTGTACATTAGTGTAGGTATTAAGGAGCATGCTGCTGCTCTTAAAAAACTCGGCAAGCATAAGACCGGTGTTGGTTGCCTCTATATAAATAAATTGGGAGATATTGATCTGGAAGTCCTGGAGGGAATGATAGGTGCATCAGTAAAACAAAAGTAGGATACATTGAGTATCCTGAAACTATTTTATTTAAGAGATGACATCTTTTTATTAAAATATTTGAAAATCATAGGTAAAGATGTCATCTCTTAAATAAAAAAAGCTGCTCTTTCTGAGCAGCCTGTTTATTATTAAATTAAAATTAAAACTTTATTTCGTTTTCTTTAAAAGCATTACATAACCACATAAGTTCTTTTTCTTTTTATTGATCTGTACGGGTTTCATCATGTGATATTCAGAAAACTGGGGAATATAAGAGTAGCTGATCACATTTCCATCAACATCACCCCACATCTTTTTCTGGTAAACCACCTGTTTTTCATTCCAGTCGTACATCCT
>JANNBU010000066.1:0-11465 GCA_031385805.1 Ferruginibacter sp. | reverse complement strand
TTTCAAATTTGTAGAATACAGGAAAGTGGCTTACGTGATCTCTGCATTTGTATTGCTGGCTGGTGTAGGTTCCTTCTTTTATGGTTTTCACGAAGGTGTGGAATTTAAAGGAGGACGCAGTTATACAATCTCATTCGATCGTGCTGTAAAAAATGATGATATCAGGGACGACCTGAAAAAATCCCTGGATGGTGATAACGTAACGATTAAAACTGTTGGAGATGCAAAGCATTTAAATATCACTACTGCTTATTTAAAGGGAGTTGATAATGCCGACAGTGCTGTACAAACGAAGTTATATGAAGGATTGAAAAAGGTATTGCCAGCCAGTTTAACCTATAGCAATTTTGTAAAAAGTAATATACAAAGTTCAATTACTGTACAGCCTACCATATCTGATGATCTGAAAAGAGGCGCTGTAAAAGCTACCATCTTTGCCATGTTGATCATCTTCCTGTATATCTTCCTCCGTTTCCGCGACTGGAGATATTCAGCCGGTACAATCTTAACCTTATTGCATGACGTATTGGTAACATTGGCCGTGTTCTCTTTCTTCAAAGACATTGTACCATTCCCGCTTGAAATTGATCAACACTTTATTGCTGCCGTTCTTACGGTGATAGGTTTCTCGATGAATGATACCGTAATTGTATTTGACAGGATCCGTGAATATGCCCGTGATAAAAAAGGAGCTGATAAAACAACGATCATTAACAGCGCCATCAATGATACGCTAAGCCGTACTATTATGACATCGGCTACTGTGTTCCTCGTATTGTTGATCTTATTCATTTTTGGAGGTGAAGTAACACGTGGATTTGCATTTGCAATGCTGATCGGTGTTATTACCGGTACTTATTCATCCATCTTTGTTGGGGTTCCGGTACTGGTTGATTTTGCAAAAGACAGACCATTGGGTGCTGCGGATACAAAACATACAACCACCGTAACGAAGAGTGGAACTAAAATAATTCACTAATTGTATTTTATAGAACTAAATAAAAAACCCGCCGGTAACGACGGGTTTTTTATTTGAGGTTTGAAGTTCGATGTTTGAGGTTAAGTTTGAGTTATGCGACCAACGTCAGACATCGAACTTCAAACCTCAAACTTTTTAGACGGCAAAACTTGTCCCACACCCACAAGTACTACTCGCATTTGGATTATTAAACGTAAAACCTCTTGAATTTAATCCTCCCTGCCAGTCTATCTGCATGCCAACGAGGTAAATGCCATGTGCCTTATCTATAATGAATGAAACGTTTTCCAGGTCAAACTGTTCATCTTTTTCATTTTTAATATCAAAATCCAGGATGTATGTCATGCCACTGCAGCCTCCACCCTTTACTCCAATGCGTAATTGTTTATTGGTATCAAAATCCTCCTTACCCATCAATCTTTTTATTTCATTGATGGCAGAATCAGTAAAACTAACCGGTGAGTTTATTGTTGTTTCCATATAAATTATTTATGCAAATTTAAGACTTATATAAAAGGGAACATTTGGGGTAATTTTCGAAAGCAGGAATTTGTTGACGCATCTTGGTTATTTTTGCAGTTGATAAGGCTATCTCAAAAGTTCATTTTAGCCGGAAAGGCGGGAAGACGTCTTGTCATTCTGAGGAACGAAGAATCTTACATTTCTACCGCGAAGATGTTTTGTTCCTAGTATGACAAATAAAACTGAGATTACGCCTTAACAAGTTCCTGGCCAAATTTTTTTTAACCGGACGGTACCGGTATCATTTTTTAATTTAACGGTTTAAAAAACAGCTATGCAATTATTAGCATTTGAATTTAAGTTTGAATACATACAGGTAGCCGTATTGCTTGTTTTCTTTGTAGTGATCATGATCCTGCTGATGGAGTTTCGTAGCATGAAAGATTTGATAAAAGAAAGGGCCGGTATAAACAATGATGCCATAAAATTACAATTGGAAGCCCTGGAACGGCTTACTTTATTTACAGAAAGAGCAGGCCTTAAAAACCTGATCAGCCGTATTTCTCCCACAGGCTTGTATGCAGCCGGCCTTCACGCCGAAATGACCGACTCCCTTAAAACAGAATATGATTATAATTTAAGCCAGCAGATATATGTAAGCCCGGAAGTTTGGGGCGCTGTTACGAGGTTAAAGGATCAGAATATTTATATTATCAACCAGCTGGCTGCAACATTGCCACCCGATGCAATGGGACTTGACCTGAGTAAAAGAATTTTGGAATACAGCATGACCAAGGACGCAGAACTGAACAGTATCGTATTGGATGCACTGCAGTTTGAGGCAAAAAAAATAATGAAGGATAACTAAAATATAATCACACGAATTACACGAATTAATGCAACACTGTTTTTAATTCGTGTTATAAGAAAAAGATATGTCTGAAAAAAACATAAGTACTGACTCCGGTATTAATATAAAAGAAGTTTACACAAATGATGATGTGAACAGTGCTGACAAATCATTGCCGGGTGAATTTCCGTTTACCCGTGGGGTACAATCCAGCATGTACCGCGGTAAATTATGGACCATGCGCCAGTACGCAGGATTTTCTACGGCAGAAGAAAGCAACAAACGTTATCATTATTTATTGAGCCAGGGAGTGAGTGGTTTAAGTGTGGCATTCGACCTGCCAACACAGATCGGTTACGACAGTGACCATGAACTGGCAGATGGTGAAGTGGGTAAAGTGGGTGTTGCTATTGATAGTTTAGAAGACATTGAAAAATTATTTGAAGGAATAAAACTTGATTCAGTTTCAACATCCATGACCATCAATGCCACCGGTTTTATCTTACTGGCATTTTATGTTGCCCTTGCAAAAAAGCAGGGCGCCGATCTTAAAAAGATAACAGGAACCATTCAAAATGATATTTTAAAAGAGTATGCAGCAAGAGGAACATATATATATCCTCCCAAACCATCCATGCGTATCATCACAGACATTTTTGAATGGTGCAGCAAAGAAGTTCCCAAATGGAATACCATTTCCATATCAGGTTACCATATCCGTGAGGCAGGTAGTACGGCTGTACAGGAAATTGCATTCACACTCAGCAATGGAAAAGCTTATGTACAGGCAGCATTAAAAAAAGGATTGGATATAAATGTATTTGGCAAACGCCTCTCCTTCTTTTTTAATTCACATAATAATTTGTTTGAAGAAGTGGCGAAGTTCAGGGCTGCCAGGAAAATGTGGTCAACGATCATGAAAGACCTGGGCACTACAGATGAAAAAGCCATGATGTTGCGCTTTCATACACAAACAGGCGGAAGTACCCTTACAGCTCAACAACCACAGAATAATATCAGCCGGGTTACCATACAAACGCTTGCCGCAGTATTAGGCGGCACGCAATCATTGCATACTAACGGTTTTGATGAGGCGCTTAGCCTGCCAACAGAAGAAGCCGCTAAAATTGCTTTGCGTACCCAACAGATCGTTGCATTTGAAAGTGGTGTGGCAGATACAGCCGATCCGCTTGCAGGAAGTTATTTTATTGAATCATTAACTGCATCTGTGGAAAAAGAAGCCTGGCAGCTAATTGAAAAGATAGATGCCATGGGCGGAAGCGTATCAGCCATTGAAGAAGGATTTATGCAGGAAGAAATTGCCCGCAGCGCTTACCAGTATCAAAAAAATATTGAAGATCAATCCAAGATAATTGTAGGTGTTAATAAATTTGAATCGGAAGAAACAAATGACACACCTGTTTTTAAAATTGATGGAAGTATTCAAAAAATGCAGACAGAGAAATTAAAGGCATTAAAAACAAAAAGAAATCATGCTGCTGTACAGGCATGTTTGCAAAAACTCAACACTGCTGCAGTTGGTACAGAAAACCTGATGCCTTATGTATTGGATGCAGTTGAGAATTATTGTACGCTTGGTGAGATCGCAGATACACTTAGAAATGTTTTTGGGGAGTACAAATAACCCCAGCCTTAAGGCTGGGGTTATTTCAATGTGCAAAATCCATTTCAAAATTTCCCTTTATCCTTTCCATCGATGGATTGAAGTAACCAAACTTCAGATCCGGAAATTCTTCTCTTATTAATTCCATTAATTGTTTTACACCCATACACTCCCCTGTTTCGGCTACATCAATTTTTTCAAGATACCAATCGGGATCAATATTGAAATTGCGCCATTGGATCATACACAAACCGGTTTCCGTTATTAATTTTCTCAGGGCTTCATATTCTTCCACACTATCTGTCATACCGGGAAAAACAAAATAATTGATACTTGTCCAGGCACCATAACTGCGGGCAACTTTCAGACTTTCAATTAGGTCATCAAACTTATAATTATTTGGCTTGTAATAAGGGGTGTAAACAGATTCACGGGCTGAGTTGGTACTCACACGAATACTGTTTAAACCTGCTTCACACAAGGCTTTTACAGCTTCGGGCATGCTCCCGTTCGTATTGATATTGATACTTCCTTTTTTTGTATGCTTTCTTATTTCAATAATAGCATCCCGGATCGTTTCCCACATCAATAAAGGTTCACCTTCACAACCCTGTCCAAAACTAATGATTGGAAATGCAGCAGATTCTAAATGCGGAACCGTAAACTCTACGATCTCTTCGGCTGTAGGTTTAAAGGTCAACCTGTCCTGCGTACTAAAAATTTCTTCTTCCTGCGGCTGAAAGCTAATACAACCAATACAATTTGCATTACAAGCCGGTGATACGGGAACAGGGCATTCCCACCTGCCCAATGATAAATTTCTTGCAGCCGGACAAGTATAGGTCATGCAACAATTTTCCATCAGGTGTTTTACCAGCCGGTTATTTGGATAGGAATTTAATAAATTAGCTGAACCGCTTTCTATCATATCATCATCATAACCTACAGATTCCTGGCGGATATCCTGTTCGATCCGCACAGCAGGAACATAAGTCTGATCATTTTGCCAGCCAATTGCTGTATAACAAAAAAGTGGTAAGGTTGGCGCATCAGGCAAAGTCTCATAAGCAGCCATGTATAATCCCGTATGTGCTGGTGGAATAAAAGCCGCTACTGCCCAGCCTTTTTCACAGATACGCATATCGCCGGTCTTAACATCAATACCAATTCCACGACGACCGGGCAATTCGTATAATTGTCCGCCTTCGGGTAATAATATCCATTCATCAACCGGTATGGGCAAAGCATCCCAGCCGCTGCGGCCGGTTACGAACAGGCTGGTATCTTCATAGATATTCCCGTTGCCATCGGAGTATAATAAAAAGGGAGATTTGGTGAGTGCTTGCATGCTGCAAAAATATAATTTTAATCGATGTGTTTATAATGTGCAAATGTGAAGATATGTTGATGTACTGATTATTAAAAGCTAATAGAAATAATAAAATGCAACCGTTCTCAAATTTACACATCAGCACATTATCACATCGCTTAATTAGCCAATTGGTTTCTGCAAAATTCATTAAACGCATCCTCATCTATTTCATCAGCAGATTCCTTTTCTATAACTGCCTGAATCAATTTATTATTTTTCAGGTCAATCGTAAGAACATCATCTTTAAGCACAACATTGTTTACATCAGCCCATAAGAATGTTTTAAGTGGAAAAGAAGGGTATAATATTTTATCTGCAGAAAAGATCACTTTAAATTTCTTAGAAGTATAAAATCCAATGATCGTAAAACAAAGAATACATACCGCAAATAAATATTTGCCCAGGATGAACCAAAATATGCACAGAATAATAAATGATATTTCTGTGCGATAAGCAATTAATCTTTTTTTGTAGAATTGAATAAGAAAAAAAATAAGAGAAATAAAACCTGTTATCGCACCAAATAAACTTAAGTATTTTATTTTTTCATCCGCTGCATTCATGATAACAGCACTAAATGCAAAACAGTTGATCAGTAAAATAAACAATGTTACATAGCTGTAAGTTTTTGCTTTTTCATTTGGAAGTTGAATACTGTATTCTTTCATTGTCAACTGTTAGATGCAATTAACAGGTTACACAACTTATATAATACCCTTGCGCCAACATTTTCATCCCATTCATCGTGGCTCACTCCTACTTCATTCAGATCAAAACCAATGATGGTACGCCCGCTCTGGATCAGTTTTTTTAATAAGTAAAATATTTGTTCTGCTTCAAAACCTCCCTGCACGGGTGTTCCCGTATGCGGGCAAAGTTTTGGATCCAACCCATCTATATCAAAACTTACAAAAACATTTTGTGGTAACTTATCAACAATATCATCAACAATACTTTTCCAGGTCTCACCTTCATATTGGCGTTCTTTGATCAGTTTATCAAAATACGTTACAATCCTTCCTTCACTGTTTGATATATAGTCCAATTCCTCCTCACAAAAATCCCTGATACCAACCTGTACTAATTTCTTTATTTGAGGAATTTGTTCGAGTGAATTATACATGATCGATGCATGAGAATAATTAAACCCTTCATAAGCTTTCCGCAGATCGCAATGCGCATCTATTTGTAAAATTCCAAAATCTTCGTATTTGTCGGCGATCGCTTTAAAATATCCAAATGGTGTACTGTGATCACCGCCAAGAAGCGCCACTAATTTCCCGGCATCCATCAATTCTTTTGTCTGCTGGTAAACCCAGTCATTTAAAAAAATTGCTCCCTCATTAATTTCTTTCAGTGTCTTACACATAAACTTATTATCTGCTACATTTTCACCCTGTGAAATATAATTGATATATAACTCGGCTTCCTTGCGCAAATAATCACTTTTGGTAAGGATCTTTTTATTGGGCTCACGCATAAAAATTCCCTGCCTCCAGGTATCTTTTGATTCAGGATCAAAGAGATCAACCTGCAGGCTGGCTGCAAAAATATGTTCCGGCGCTCTTGCTGTTCCTGCATTGTAGCTTACGGTAACTTCCCATGAAATCGGTAAGATGATCAGTCTTGCATCTTCTTCAGTAAATGGCAAACCAAAAATGTTGTTGTTGGGATTTCCTACTGAACTGGGGTCGAAATTTGACAGGTCGGTCATTGCGATGTTTTAAAATTCGCTGCAAATATAGGGATGTATAGCTTATTTAATGTTGAGAAAAATCATCTTTCAAAATCCAATCCAAACATGTTTTGAGTTAACTTTGCGCTGAAATAAACAGCATGAAAAAAACTCATATAATAATCCTTGTTGGAATTGCAGCGTTGATCGTTGGATTATTGGCGTATTCAGTGGATTTTTCAACTTATGACAGCATTGCTTCTGCCAAACAAAAACAGGGAAAATTTGTTCATATCATTGCCAAACTTGATAAAACCCAACCAATTGAATACGATCCGATCAATAACCCAAATTACCTGGCATTTTATGCAGTTGACAGCCTGGGCGGAAAAACAAAAGTTGTTTATCATAACAGCAAACCGACAGATCTTGAAAAAAGCGAACGCATTGTCATGAAAGGCAAAATGCAACAGGATCATTTTGAGTGCAAAGACATATTATTGAAATGCCCCAGTAAATATAAAGATGATAAAAAGCAGCTTGAAAAAAATATGACCGAACAAACCACTGCCAATTAGTTTTCCAAAATCTAAACCACTATAATGAAATTTGAGGGTGAACATTTACTCCCGGGACAATTAGGGCATTTTTTTGTGATCCTTGCGTTTGTTTCTGCTATCATCGCTACTATATCTTTTTTTAATGCATCCCGCCAGGCAGATATTACTTTAAAGAACAACTGGCTTCGCCTTGCAAGAACGTCTTTCTTTATCCAGGTCATTGGGGTACTTATAATTTTTTCGATCATCTTCTTCATCTGCTTCAATCACTATTACGAATACATGTATGCATACAAGCATGCATCCAAAGAACTTGAATATAAATATTTGCTTGCCTGCATCTGGGAAGGCCAGGAAGGAAGTTTTTTATTGTGGACCATCTGGCACAGCGTGCTGGGTATTTTTATCATCATCAAAAGCAAAGAATGGGAAGCGCCGGTTATGACCGTTATCAGCTTTGCACAATTCTTTTTACTGCTGATGATACTGGGTATTTATGTTTTTGATGTAAGGATCGGTAACAGTCCGTTTACATTGACAAGAAACGAAATTGTAGCCCCTATCTTCAGTCAGCCTAATTATCTTTCTTTTATTAAAGACGGAATGGGACTCAATATTCTCCTTAGAAATTACTGGATGGTCATTCATCCGCCGGTATTGTTCCTGGGATTTGCTTCAACCATTATTCCTTTTGCTTATGCTTATGCCGGTATACAAACAAAACGTTATGGCGATTGGGTAAAACCGGTGTTACCCTGGGCCTTATTCAGTGCATGCGTATTGGGTGTTGGTATCATGATGGGTGGAAAATGGGCTTATGAATCCTTAAGCTTTGGTGGTTACTGGGCATGGGACCCGGTTGAAAATGCTTCCTTGGTTCCCTGGCTTATCTTAATTGCAGGATTGCATACGATGGTCATTTATAAAGCAACCGGCCATTCATTAAGGGCGAGTTATTTGTTTTCAATTCTCACATTCGTTTTTATTTTATACTCCACATTTCTTACACGCACAGGAATTTTGGGCGATACATCTGTTCATGCATTTACGGAGGCAGGAAAAGCCATCAATATCATGATCATAACATTTGTGCTTGCATTTACAGCACCCATGCTTTTCTTATTTTTTAAAAATTATAAAAGTATTCCAGCCATTCACAAAGAAGAGCAAACCAGTTCCAGGGAATTCTGGATGTTCATTGGCTCACTTGTATTTTTCCTCACTGCATTGTTCATCATTGCAAAAACATCGGTACCGGTTTATAATAAAGTATTCGGAACCAACATAGCTGCACCTGAAGAAGCAGAATTTTCCTACAATAAAGTGGCAGTGCTTGTTGCAATTATCATTGGATTGCTTACAGCGGTTTCACAATATTTAAAATATAAAAGCACTCCAGGTTTATATATTATAAAGAATATCGCCATTCCAACATTGATAGCTGGCATCATCACTGCATTAATTGCCGTTTTTTATCCAATGACTTTTTACAAACATGGCGCAGGATTCCTGAGCGCTATTTATACGGCATTGTTTGCAACGATCTATTCATTTTTTGCCAATGCATTTTATATCTGGACAGGTTTAAAAGGCAGTTTAAAAAATGCCGGTGCATCCGTTGCACATGCAGGATTTGCCTTGATGCTTGCCGGCATACTCATCTCCGGTAGTAACAAGGAAGTCATCAGCAGCAGTATGGTCAATGGCATTAACCTGCCTGCAGGCAAGGATCCTATGACAAGGCAGGATGATGACCCCAGGGAAAACCTTACACTGCTTCGCCAGGTACCAACAAGAATGGCAAATTATGAAGTCACTTATTTAAAAGATTCTGCCGGGTATGAAAAGGGAAGAAAATTCTATGAACTTCAATTTGAATCGAAGGATCCCGTCACCCAAAAAGTTACTGAAAAATTTACATTAAAACCTGATGTTTACCTGATGAAGGATAACAACATGAGCAGTAACCCCGATACAAAATCATATCTCACAAAAGATGTGTTCACTTATATTTCTTATGCACTGAGTGATGAGAAAAAACCTGACACTACCTCTTTCAATGAAGTGGAATTGAGCGAAGGCGATTCTTCTTTTTTCAGCAATGGTTATTTGATCCTGAATAAAGTGATCAAAAACCCGGTGAATGAAAGATACCAGTTTAAACCTACCGATGTAGCGTTGATGGCAGATGTTACGATCGTAGGTAAAGACAGTATGCATACCAGGGCAATGCCATTGGTGCATGTTGATGATATTGGTATCATTCATACAGATGATACGCTCTATGCGCAAAATCTTATTGTAAGGTTCGTGGGTGTTAATGATCAGAAAAAAATAAAATTAGGCATTAAGGAAACGGATAAGATGATCGATTTTGTAACAGTGAAATCTTATGTTTTTCCTTATATCAATTTTGTATGGTTGGGGCTCATCATCATGGCAACCGGGCTTATCATGAGTATGATCAAACGGGCTGGGTTTTCAACTTTGCAGGCAGCCATTGCTATGGTATTTTTAGTAACAGGGTTGTTTTATATGTTTCTATTTGCGAATTAACCGTTGAATAAATATAAAATGTAAAATATTGAATGTAAAATGTAAATCGGAGGGGCAGATCAGGAATTGTATCTCCGTTTTACATTCAATATTTTACATTTTGGATTTTACATTTTATTTCCGAAGTCCGATTTCGGGTAATTAATCAGTCACAGGCAGCGTTAAAGGGTACAAATACAGTCATATATACCGGTAGCCTTATTTTATCGGTAAGGTTACTTTTAACGGATTGTTTGTATTAAGTTATGGTCTCAACTGTTTAAATTTACAGTAATGTATTTTAGGAAAATATCATTCAATTGAAATATTTCGTACGCTATATCACTGTTCTCCTGTTTCTATGCAATCATGCAGTTGCCCAGTCGCAATATGGTGCGAATGACACTCTTGTTCATGAAGCAATCGTTTACAATGGCGATACCATTGAATTAAAAACACTTTCAAATCTTTATTTATATTCAAAATTAACTCTGGCACAACGGGAAACTGCAGCAAAATACAACCGCCTTCGTAATGCTGTATATGTAACTTATCCTTATGCGAGGAGAGCCGGGATTGTTATGAATGAAATGAATGCCAGGCTGGCTTCTATTAACGATCAGTCTGAAAGAAAGAAATACATAAAGTCAAAAGAATCAGTACTTAGAAAAGAATTTACAGAGCCTCTCACCAACCTCTCGGTTTACCAGGGCAAAGTGCTGATGAAACTCATCAACCGGGAAACCGGTAATAATTGCTACGAGATCATCAAAGAATACAAGGGCGGTCTCACTGCCCGGCTTTACCAGACCGTGGCATTTTTCTTTAACAGTAATTTAAAGCAGCCTTATCAAGCAGAAAAGGAAGATGCGATTGTAGAGAAATTAGTGAAGGAAGTGCAGCGGATGTACGGCTACAAAGACATTCGCAAGGTAGAAATGATGTAATTCCCAACCCTCCCCGGCCCGCTTATCCACATAAACCTGGGATTCGTGTATAGTTTGTCGGCATTGTACTACATATTTTCGCCTTTTTAACTGTAACTTGCACGATAAATTTTCAATGGTAGTATGAAGTTAGATGTACTCGCTTTTGGTGTTCATCCTGATGATGTTGAGTTAAGTTGTTCAGGTACATTATTGGTTGAAAAAAATAATGGCAAAAAAACCGGGATCGTAGATCTGACAGAAGGCGAATTAGGTACACGTGGTTCGGCAGAAATAAGATACCGGGAAGCTTCAGATGCTGCCATGATCCTGGGCGTTGATATCAGGGAAAATTTACAGCTGGCAGATGGATTTTTTAAAAATGATGAAGAGCACCAGCGAAAAGTGATCAGGGTTATTAGAAAATACAAACCCGAAGTTGTTATTTGCAATGCACGCGAAGACAGGCACCCCGATCATGG
>JANNBU010000054.1:0-31355 GCA_031385805.1 Ferruginibacter sp. | reverse complement strand
ACGCCCAGTTCCCTGGCAACGATCGCAGCATGGCAGGTTCTTCCACCTTTATTGGTAATAATTGCAGAAGCTTTTTTCATGATCGGTTCCCAGTCCGGATCGGTCATATCTGTTACCAATACATCACCGGCCTGAAATTCGTGGCCTTCAGTTACACGTTTATCCAGTGAAAATAAAATAGAAACTTTTCCTGTGCCGATCTTATCACCAACAGCAATTCCTTTCAACAAAGTTTTTCTTGGCGCAGTTTCATCCATTACATATTCTGTAATTTTCGAAAAATCTTTTTGTGAGTGAATGGTTTCAGGTCTTGCCTGCACAATGAATAATTCCTTTGTCAATCCATCAACAGCCCATTCCACATCCATCGGGCACCAATGGCCTTTTAATTTGCTGTAGTATTCTTCGATCTTTGTTACCCATTGTGCTAATTGTATGATGCGTTCATCTTTTAAGCAATAACGTTCCTGCAATGGTTTTTCTACATGGATGATCTGCACCCGTTCATCCGGGTTATCGCCATACACCATCATCTTATCTTTTATACCTAATTTTTTTTCGATGATGCTGCTGAATCCTTTTTGTAGGGTGGGTTTAAAAACAATGTATTCATCAGGCGAAACCGCACCTTGCACGATCATCTCACCCAAACCAAAAGATGCATTTATAACAACTACATCTTTAAACCCGCTTTCAGTATCCAATGAAAAAGCAACACCGGATGCACCGAGATCACTTCTTACCATTTTTTGAATACAAACAGAAAGGCCAATACTAAAATGATCGTATCCAAAACTCTGGCGATAACTGATGGCACGATCTGTAAAGATGGATGCGAAACAATTTCGTACCGCATTCATCAATGGGGCAGGTCCGCGAACATTCAAATAAGTTTCCTGCTGGCCGGCAAAAGAAGCATCGGGCAGATCCTCTGCGGTGGCGGAAGAGCGCACGGCCACATCTGTTATATCCTGGTCGTAGAGTTTACTCAGTTCATAATACTTTTCAATGATCGCATCACTCAGTTCACGTGGAAATTTTGCATTCTTTAAAAGTTGCCTTGCCTGCAGCCCGCCACGCCGTAAAGATTCAATGTCATCCAATTTAATGCTGTTGATGATCTTGTGAATAGCTTCATCTAAATTATTATACCGGATGAACTCACGGTAAGCAGCAACTGTAACTACAAACCCACCGGGGATCTGTATTCCAAGCTGGTTAAGATTTTGAAGCATCTCACCTAAGGATGCATTTTTTCCACCAACCTGTTCGATATCATTCATTCCAACTTTGTGCAGGTCGGCTATGTAAATAGAAGTGTCCATAAATGGAGATTAAGCAGTTAAACAATCGTTACGCTAAATGTATGGCATTTTATTAAAAATTTATATAAAGTATAAGATAAATGACGAATAGCCCCCGAAAATGCTGTATATTAATTATCTTTAAACAGGATATAACCGATGCAAAATCAATTTGTATTAAAGAATAATAACAATGAGAAAGAATAATTTCTTCTGTGGTTCCTTTTTGGGTATTTTTTTAATTGCTACTCAGGCAAATGCACAATTGTCAGTTTTTGGTACTAATGGTTTAACCATTCAATCAGGGGCCGAACTTATTTTACAGGGGAATTTTTCGAGTACTGTAAATGTTGCAGGATCGGGCAAGATCACGCTGAAAGGAACAGTTGTTCAGAATGTCAGCATGAATGATCTTGCAATTCCTAATTTAGAAATTAACAATGCACAAAATATAAATTTGACTTCGAATGGAAGGATACAAACCTCATTGAATTTTGTAAATGGTAAAATAATTGCCGGGAATTTTAATCTGACACTTTCCAATGTTGCTACTTCAAGCGGTATGGGTACTGGTAAATTTGTTGAAACAAACAATAGCGGCCAGCTGTTTAAAGAATTATCGGGTAATGTTACATCTTTCGAGATCCCGGTTGGGGTTTCAACTGTTTATCGCCCGGTTTTCTTAACAACAAGTGCTACCACTTTTAGTGGGGCTAAAGTTGGTGTAAAAGCGCTTGCAGTATCTCATCCGAATAAGCCTTTCGGCACAACAGACTATTTGAATGCTTATTGGCCAATTACACGAACAGGGATTACTGGAACTGTAACTGCCGTTGGCCGGTATGTTGACCCGACTGATATTGTGGGTACCGAAGCTAATTTGAGGGGTTTTTTTTATGATGGTATCCAATGGAGTTCAATAAATGGTACCAATGATGCTGCGCTAAATCGTGTAGGCGCTCCAGTTACGGGTACCGGCGGATCCCTTTATGGGATGGGCACGGCTCACACGCTATCGCTTAACTTAAAGTTGTACCTGCAGGGTTATTATATCAATGGCGGCCTGATGAAGCCGGTATTGATGAACCAGGGAATAAATGCACAGCCTGGTGAAACTGATACCATTGTTGTGGAATTGCGTGACCCTGAAACCTATGCATTAGTTTACAGCAAAAAAGCAGTGTTGCTGACAAATGGAACGGTCTCATCAAATTTTACACAGACTCCGGGATCATATTATATAGCGGTTAAACACAGGAATACGCTTCAGACCTGGACTGCAGCCCCGATAACTATTAATGCAGCATCTCCGTTATATGACTTCACATTAGCTGCAAACAAAGCCATGGCCAATAACCAGGTATTGATTGAAACGGGTAAGTACGCATTCTTTACGGGAGACCTGAATCAGGATGATTACATTGATGGAAATGATTTTCCGGGTTATGATACTGATAGTTTTAATGGCATAAATACAGTTTATGCTAATACCGATATGAACGGAGATGGATTTACAGATGGCAATGACTTTCCTGTTTTTGACCAGAACAGTTATAACGGTATTAATTCAGCACACCCATAATATACTGAAAGGAAGAAATCAACTCCAACTTCTCCCATTCTTCAAAAATTGCCTTGCTTGCAACCCACCACGCCTCAATGATTCAATATCATCTAAATTATTAAACCGGATGAATTCAAGGTATGCAGTAACGGGAACAACAAATCTGCCATCCGCGTTCATAACAAACCTGTCGATTTTATGGAAAAAAAATGTTTTAAGTATTAATATGATTTTTTTAAATAAATTCATTGAATTATCTTTAAAAGAGTATAATTGCTGCAAAACCAACTGGTATTAAATTACAATAGAATGAGAAGGAATAATTTATTTTGTGTTTTCTTTTTTTGTACATGTTTAATTACAATTCATACAAATGGCCAATTGAATGTTTTTGGCAGTGCCGGTTTGATCATTCAACCTGGAGCTGAAGTTATTTTACAGGGGAATTTGTCAGGTACTACAAATGTTGGAGGATCGGGTAAGATCTCTTTGAATGGAGCGGTTGCCCAGAATGTGAGCATGAATGATTTTGCTATTCCCAATCTGGAAATTAACAATACACAAAATATAAATCTTACCTCAAATCTAAGAATACAAAACTCACTGAATTTTGTAAATGGTAAAGTAATTGCCGGCAATTATGATTTGACACTTTCTGATATTGCTACTTCAAGCGGTATCGGTACCGGTAAATTTATTGAAACAAACAATACCGGCCAGGTGTTTAAAGAATTATCAGGCAATGTTATTTCTTTCGAGATCCCGGTTGGAGTATCAACAGTTTATCGCCCGGTTTTCTTAACAACCAATGCTACAGCTTTTAGTGGTGCTAAAGTTGGTGTAAAAGCACTTGCTGTATCTAATCCAAATAAACCTCCTGGTTCAACAGATTATTTGAATGCTTATTGGCCAATTACCAGGACGGGAATTACAGGAACAGTAACTGCCATTGGCCGGTACGCGGATCCAACTGATATTGCGGGTACGGAAGTTAATTTAAGAGGTTTTTTTTATAATGGTACTACTCAATGGAGTGTAATTAATGGGACCAATGATGCTGAGCTAAATCGTGTAGGCGCTCCTGTGACAGGCACCGGTGGATCTCTTTATGGTATGAGTACAGATCAAACATTATCTCTTAACTTAAAGTTGTACCTGCAGGGTTATTATATCAACGGCGGCATGATGAAACCGGTATTGATGAACCAGGGAGTGCATGCACAACTTACCGAAACAGATACCATTGTTGTGGAATTACATCATCAAACAACGCACGCATTAATCGATGCAAAGAAAGCCCTATTGTTAACCAATGGAACCGTTTCTGCAACATTTATTCAACCTGCCGGATCCTATTTTATTGCGATCAGGCACAGGAATGCATTGCAAACATGGACTGCAACTCCTGTTGCATGTACAGCATCAACCCCGTTATACAATTTCTCAACGGCTGCCAATAAAGTATTTGCAGATAACCAGGTGCAGGTTGCAGCAGGTGTTTGGGCTTTCTTTACCGGTGATCTTAACCAGGATGAATTTATTGATCCCTTTGATTTTGTGAGTTTTGATACTGATAGTCAGAGTGGCGTTAATGGAATATATGTTCCTACAGATTTCAATGGGGATGGTTTTGTTGATCCATTCGACTTCCAGGTATTTGATGGGAATAGCCAAAATGGAGTAAGCAGCATACATCCTTAATATACTGAAAGGATGAAGCTAATTCCAACTTCTTCCAATATTAAAGTGCCGTTTAAAGTTTTAAATTTATTTCCTGGTAAAAAAGTATGGCCGGTACGCTCCCGGTTGCTTTTCTTTAACTTTAGAACATGAACCGGAAAAAATTTATCAGCACGGTATTACCGCTGGGTTTATCTGCCAGCGGGCTCTCACAATTATCTGCGGTAAATCCTGCTGAGGTATTATCATTAGAAGAAGAGAATAAAACCACCCCTCCTTATCTTAAAAAAGGAGATACAATCGGTATTACATGCCCGGGAGGGTTTATGAGTGTTGAAGACATTCAACCTGCCGTAAATAAAATGAAAGAATGGGGTTACAAGGTAAAAGTTGGAGATACAGTTGGTAAAAAAGATTTTAGCCTGGGAGGAACCGATGCAGAACGCCTGGCCGATTTTCAGCAAATGCTGGATGATAAGAATATCAAAGCCGTCATGTGTGCAAGGGGCGGTTATGGAGCGATAAGGATCATTGATAAAATAAAATTTGATAAATATGTGTTGAACCCGAAATGGATCATTGGCTTTAGTGATATAACGGTATTGCATAGCCATATCAACCGGCATTTTAATATTGCTACGATCCATTCAAAAATGTGTAATAGCTTTCCTTCCGACTGGAACCTGGCAGAACAGGTGCAAAAAGACACGATCGAATCTATCCGCGATTGCCTTTCAGGAAAAAAAATGGAATACACAGTTGTACCAAATTCAAATAACAAATCCGGAAATGCATCTGGTCAATTGGTTGGAGGTAATTTAAAAACGCTTGAAACCCTTGCCGACAGTAGCAGCGACCTCGTTACAAAGAATAAAATATTATTTGTGGAAGACACAGGTGAATATTTATACAGCATTGACCGCATGTTCTGGAATCTGAAAAGAACGGGTAAACTTTCTCAATTAAAAGGATTGATGATTGGCGGATTCAGGATGAAACCTGATGACCCCGGCGAAGAGTTTGGCAAAACTCTTGAACAAATTGTGCTGGAAAAAATAACCGGATACAACTATCCTGTTTGTTTTGATTTTCCAGTTGGGCATCAGAAAAATAATTATGCATTGAAATGTGGAATGATACATAACCTGCAGGTTAATGAAAAAAATATTTTATTAAAAGAAATCTGAAATAATGGGTGAAGCAGAACTTGATAAAAATAATCTTGTATTGAATATTCATGCCAATCTTATCTTCTATGGAAATGCTGCCAATGAAATACTGGCAAAACAAATTGCTACTGATGTGGCAGCTCACTGGAATGAACCTGCCGCCCTGGTAAGGATTCAGCATGAATGGTATAAAGTTAATTTTGTGATCAATGGTTTTTATGTAGCAACAATTACAGATATTGAAGTGTATGAAAATGTTGATCCACGAAAAAATTATTTCAGGGTAGAAGAATTTGCGAAAGGAAATATCTCCTTTGTTGATGATGTGAACAGCAATACCGGTTATTTTAAATTAGATAACCTGTTGAATAACTCCACCACTGCTGCACATGAATTCGGCCATACGCTTGGGTTGGATCACCCGGCGAATATAGATATCAGGGGAAAAGGAATTCCTGGTATTATGTATCCCAGGGGAACCATTGTTGATCCGCCTTTTCAATACGATCCTGCAGCAGCACCGGGTGCACAAGGAGGAACGATGAATCCTTTTACAAGAAAAGTTCTGTTAACAGATATAGAGGATCTTCACCTGAATGATCTGTCATTTGATACTAACAGCCACGCAATAGTAGGCGAATTTTCTTCTGTATGGCACGATGCACATCAACTTTAGAAAAGTTCTGAACTTTTCTAAAGTTGACTATTACCATTTATCATTTTATTAAATCAAAGCATAAGTAAAATCATTTATCTTGATGCCGAAAACTTAATTTTTACAAGATGGAGATATTAACCGTAGAGAACCTTTCAAAAAATTATGGTGCGATCAAGGCATTAAAGAACGTGAGTTTTTCTGTTCCCAAAGGAACGGTATTTGGCATCCTGGGCCCTAACGGCAGCGGTAAAACTACTTTGCTGGGTATTGTAATGGATGTATTAAAAGCAACCAGTGGCGGCTATAAGATATTCGGCAACGAACCCACCAACGACCAAAGAAAACAGATGGGCACTTTATTAGAAACCCCTAATTTCTATCACTATTTATCTGCTGTTCAAAATTTAAGAATTGCAGCCGCTATCAAAGAACGCGGCCATGATGATATTGACAGGGTTTTGGAGATCGTAAATCTTACAGCCCGAAAAAATTCAAATTTCAGTACATATAGTTTGGGAATGAAACAACGGCTTGCCATCGGCGCTGCATTGCTTGGCAACCCCGATGTACTTGTTTTTGATGAACCCACCAATGGCCTCGATCCGGTTGGTATTGCAGAGATCAGGGAACTGATAAAGAAATTATCGCAACAGGGAAAAACGATCATCATGGCCAGTCATTTATTAGATGAAGTGGAAAAAGTATGTACACATGTTGCCATTTTAAAACAAGGAAACCTGATCACACATGGCGATGTGAATGAGATACTGATCAATGAAGATGTTGTTGAAGCAAGTGCTGCTGATCTGCAAAATTTAAAAAATGTCCTGTCACAAATGAATGGGTTTAGCAAGATAGATATCACAGATAAAGCGGTAAGTATTTTTTTCCCATCCGGTAAAGCAGACCTGGCAGCGGTAAACCAGTTTTGTTTCAACAATGGAATCGTGCTGTCGCATTTACAACTGAAAAAGAAAAGCCTCGAAAGTAAATTCTTTGAACTTACCAATTGATCCATCACATTTTTAGAAAATAATATCAAACAATGCGGAAATTATTAAAAACAGAATGGCTTAAATTAAAAAACTACAATGCATTTATTGTACTGAGCAGTTTTTTTGCGCTGGGTGTTCTAACAACCAATTATATTGTATTCAGTGTAAACAAGAACATTGTAGGGAAAATAAATACAGGAGGATTGGTTTCTTCTTTCAGTCCGTATAATTTTGACATGACCTGGCAAACCACCAGTTATGCAACCGGCTGGCTATTGATGCTACCGGCACTCCTGATCATTATTTTGGTTACCAACGAATTTACTTATCGTACCAACCGGCAAAATATCATTGATGGCTGGAGCAGGCAGGAATTCATCAGTGTAAAAATTGCACTGGCTGTTATTACCGCACTTGTCACCACTGCGCTGGTGATCATTACCGCTTTGTTATTCGGATTGTTCTCAGGTACTTCTTTTTCATTAAATGGTTTTTCGCATGTTGGTTATTTTATGTTGAAAGCATTGTCGTATAACCTGCTTGCAGTATTAGTATCAGTATGGATAAGACGAACAGGTTTTGCCATCGGGTTGTATTTTATTTACCTCGGCGCTGAAAACATCATCTCACAATTATTAGATGTATGGAGCTTGAAATTGAGGGCCGATAATGGAATTGACCTTGGAAGTATGGGCGATTATCTTCCCATGAATGCATCCGATGGATTGCTCACCTTCCCCGATAACCCGATAAAATCCTTTGCCAAAGGAAACCTTCCAACCGATTATACCTGGTTGGTAATTATATTGGCCATTGGGTATGTAATATTATTTTATATGCTTAGCAGGAAAAGAATTATTAAGTCTGACCTGTAATTTTTTTACCGGTTAATTCAGCAATGGCAGATTTTAAAGTTGGATAAAGGAATGTAAATCCCGCTGCTGTTATTTTTTCATTGCTTACTGTTGTACTTTTTAATACTTCAATACTGCTTTCACCCAATACTAATTTCAATACAAAGGCAGGTACGTGTACCGGGATAAAAAATTTCCCTCTAAATTTTTCTGCAAGTGAAAGCGTAAGTGCTTTATTACTCGCAGGTGTAGCCGATACTGCATTGTAACTTCCATTCATTGTTTTATTTTCCATGGCATAGATAAACATACGGCACAGATCATCAATATGTATCCAGCTGATCATTTGTTTGCCGCTTCCCAATATAGCAGCAATACCGAACCTGATTGGTTTTTTAAATTCAGCCAGGGCACCTCCTTCTTTGCTCAATACAATACCTGTTCTTAATTTACAAACCTGGATATTCATGGATGAAGCCACATCAACACTTTGTTCCCATGCATAACAGGTTTGTCCTAAAAAATCATCGGCGTGCTCATCTGTTTCAATAAAGCGCCTGTTCTTTTCTTTATCAGGGCCATACCAGCCAATGGCAGATGAACTTACAATTGTTTTTACCTGGTTTGAATGTTGTTTCAGCGTATCTATGATGAGTTTGCTGCTCATTGTCCTGCTTTCCAGAATCTCCTTTTTATATTTATCTGTCCATCTTTTATCTACCACGCCTGCACCTGCCAGATGGATGATGATATCAGCAGATTGAACAGCTTTTACATCGATTGTTTGTTGTTGTATATCCCAGGCTGCATAGCTTATATTATTGCTGTTGCTTTTTCCTTTCAGCGACCGGGTGAGTATGATCAGTTTATATCCTTTGTTGATCAGATGACCAGTAAGGCTTTTTCCAACCAGCCCGGTACCGCCCGTAATTAAAACTGTTTGCATATTGTAAATTTATGCATTAAACAAAAGCAGCATAAGATTGTTTTATTAAGTCATAACATTGAAACCGGCTACATTTTTTAATCGTAATTTTAGTAAAATGAATTTCATGAGACAATTCGGCGTTTTAATATTCTTTATTTTTTTTATTATTCCCCAGGATATTACTGCCCAGGAAATAATTTATTCAGATTTCAACAATGAAGATAACAAGGATATGAGCTTTGAGATCCTTGGAAAAATGAATGGCACCTATATCATTTATAAGAATATCAGGTGGAAACATGTACTGGCCATTTATGACAATGAGATGCATATCAAAAAAAGTATCCGCCTAAAATTTGTTCCTGATAAGACTTTTAATATTGATTTTATAACTTACCCGGATCATTTTTATATGATCTATCAGTATGAAAAAAACAATATTGTTTATTGTAAAGGGGTAAAAATGGATACTGAAGGGAAAAAGCTCACAGAACCTGTTGATCTGGATACGACCAGGATCAATATCCTTGCCGACAATAAAATATACAATACTATTTACAGCCAGGACAAACAAAAGATAATGATCTATAAGATATTGCGGAAGAACCAGAAAATTACGATCGCCACCAGGCTTTTCGATGCCAACCTGGATATGATTGATAGCACCCGTCACATATCAGATTACGACGACCGAAAAGATATTTACAGTGAACTGCTTCTTGACAATGAAGGAAATTTCGTTTATACAAAAGGAGCAAAAGGAAAATTCCTGACCAATATCTCCTGGTTGGAAATTGTTTGCCGCAAGCCCGGTGAAAAGGATCCCAAATCTCTTATCATCGATTTAAAGGATTCTTATATTGACGAAACAATAGTTAAGATCGATAATTTAAACAAGCACTATATATTCAACAGTTTTTTTTATACCCATGATCCCGGAAATATCAAAGGCCTTTTTACAATGGTCATAGATGCAGTTAAAATTGATACGATAAAATCTGCATTCAATGTTTTTCCCGATTCTCTCCGGGCAAAGGTCAATTCCGATGGATTGTACAAAGCTGCATTCGATAATTTCTTTATTCGCCAGGCAATTGTAAAAAAGAACGGCGGTTTTATTCTTACAACGGAAGATTATTCTTCTCAAACCCGTTCCAATCCTAATAATAGCTGGAACCGCTCGAATTATTTGTATAATTCACCGTACTCATCCAATGATTATTATTTATCCAGTCCTGCTTATGGTTATTACAGGCCGCAAAGCAGTTTTAGTAACTGGCAGGATGTGCGATACTATTATGATAATATTCTTATCCTCAGTCTTGACGCCAACCTGAATATGCAATGGAATACGATCATACCCAAAGTACAATCAGATGATGAAGTTGATAATTTTCTTTCTTTCTCTACGATGAATGTGGGTGCCGAGATACATTTTTTATACAATCAAGGTGAGCGCAAACAGATCATCAGCAACCAAAGTATATTACCCGATGGTGAACTGAAACGCTATCCCACATTAAAAAGCAGGGAAGCAGGTTATGAGTTCATGACCCGCCATGCAAAACAGGTCGGTTACAAAGAAGTGATCATTCCCTGCATATACCATACAAATATTGCTTTTGCCAAAGTGAATTTTTCTGAATAAGCCTTCCTAAACACGAATTAGTACGTCATTGCGAGGAACGAAGCAATCTAACTGGTATTTTCTAATAATTTAGATTGCTTCACTGCGTTCGCAATGATGAATATTTTCAAATTGAGATACTATCGATCGGAACTGATTTTTTAAAGTAGTAATAAATGCTCAAATTTGCATCCTGTCATGCTGAGGAACGAAGCATCGCTCAAATGATCCTTTCTTCATCAGAATGACAAACTGATGTACTATCTATTTTTCAAGTATATAATTATTTTCTGTGACAGGCATATTTAAAGCCAATAAACCATACAATAATTTTCTGCTCCTGCTGTATGGATTTGTATTAAAATTGCCGATGTTCCTACACCCTCATGTTCCCCAGCCACAACAATTAGACGGATTTTTATACAAAGCATTTCTTCAATGGATGAAACCCGTTGCAGCAAATGCACATATTATATACAGTATAATAGCTTTTCTGTTGTTATATATCCAGGCACTTAGTTTAAACAGCCTGGTAAATTCACAGCGGCTCATGCAAAAATCAAATTACCTCACGGGGATGAGTTATTTGCTTTTTACTTCATTGTTTACAGACTGGTATTATTTATCATCCCCGCTGATCATAAATACCTTGCTGATATGGGTCTTGCTAAAACTCTGCGACCTGCATAGCAATAACAGTCCCAAAACATCTTTATTCAATATTGGAATAATAACAGGCATTGCCACATTTTTTTATTTTCCATCTATTGCATTTGCATTATTGATCATTGTAGGGCTTGGAATAACAAGGCCCTTCAGGTTACCAGAATGGTTAATGGCGTTATTGGGAATTCTTACACCATATTATTTTTTAGCTGCCTGGGTATTTTTAACCGATAGCTGGCATGGTTACCGGTTCCCGGGGGTATCTGTTACAGTTCCTGCATTTGTTCAAACAAGATGGGCATTGGCAGCCGTTATCATCGTATCATTGACCATCCTGGCAGGGATATATTTTGTACAAATCAACAAACGAAAACAATTAGTACAGTCACGCAAAAGCTGGAATCTTATTTTTTTATACTTAGTCGTTGCCGTTTTTGTTCCTTTTTTAAGCGCTTCAAAAAATTTCGACTACTGGATATTAACTGCCGTACCTATTGCAACCATCATGGGGGCATCTTTTTTATACCCTGAAAAAAGATGGTTTGCTATATGTATGCACTGGGGATTAATATTGATTTCAATCGTGATGGGGTATTATTTGAAATAAATTAGAGCTGTCTGTTGTAAATTTGCTTTTTATTGAAAAAACCAGAAAATGAAATTTGCTGTAGTAGTATTTCCCGGATCTAATTGCGACAGGGATATGACGGATGCCCTTCAACAGGACCTAAACCAGGAAGTGATCACATTGTGGCACAAGGATAAAGACATCAGCATGCTTGGTACACAGGATTGCATTGTGTTGCCTGGAGGGTTCAGTTATGGCGATTATTTAAGATGTGGGGCTATAGCCCGCTTTAGCCCGATGATGCAAAGCGTGATCGAATTTGCAGGAAAAGGAGGTAAAGTGCTGGGTGTTTGCAATGGTTTCCAGGTTTTGTGTGAAAGCGGTTTATTGCCGGGCGTTTTGCTACGTAATGCACAGCAACAATTTGTTTGTAAGAACGTTTATATACAGCATAAAGATGCCGCACAAACAGAAGTTTTGAAGATTCCTGTGGCACATGGCGAAGGAAGATATTTTGCCGGAAATAAAGTGATGGAATCATTGCATAAGAATCAACAGATCGTGTATCGTTATTGTAATCCTTCAGGTAATATTGCAGAAGAAAGTAATCCGAACGGTGCGCTCGAAAATATCGCCGGTATATGTAATGAGCAGGGAAATGTAACTGGTATGATGCCGCATCCCGAAAGGGCCTGCAGCACTGCATTGAGCAATACGGATGGCAGGATCATATTCAATAAACTTTTTGGAATAAGCTGATCACAAAACAATTAACAGTCTTTAACAGGCTTTAAGTGATAACTGTAATAATTTTGTTTCTATAATAAAGATCACGAACAAGAGATGATGAAAAAATTTACTATACTTACTTCAATACTGGTTTTGTTTTTTGCAGTGGCAAATGCACAGTTGGAAAATCCTGTAAAATGGACATACAGTGCCAAAAAAATTGCTGCTAAAACTTATGAATTGCATATCAGTGCAAACCTTGATGATAACTGGCATATTTATGCACAGGATGCCGGTGAAGGCCCCGTGCCAACAAGTTTCAGTTTTACTGCCAACCCATTGGTAAAGCTGGACGGAAAAGTGAAAGAGTCGGGCAAGATGGAAAAATCATTTGATCCTAATTTTAATTCTGTTCTAAAATATTACAGCAAACAGGTTGATTTTATTCAGAAGGTAAAACTTAAATCAGCCGCCACAACCGTGGCGAAAGGGACTATTACATTCATGGTTTGTAATGATAGAAAATGCCTTCCCCCAAGAGATATTCCGTTTTCCATAAAAATAGACGGCAAATAACTTTTAATTTTGTAGCAGATCCCGATACGATTCGGGATTTTTTTTAATTACTTATTCATGCAAGGATCAAAGGCTTTATTGCAGTTATTTTTCTCTGTTATTTTCTTTACCGGTATTGCTCATGCCCAGGATAGTGCATACGTTACCTGGAAGTCTTCGGTAAAAAATATAGTAGAAAATAAATATGAAATAGTAATTAAAGGAACAATAAAATCGGGCTGGCATTTGTATTCAAATGCAAATGATGCAGAAGAGATCACCGGTGTTCTTATTGTTTATGAAGATTCTGCAATTAGAAAAGCAAGCACAAAAATTATTGCCAATAATATAAATATCCAGGATCCTGTTTTTGAAAAAAGAGAAGTAAAAGTTGCTACCGATAGTATTATTATCATAGAAGAAATAAATTTCGATGGTCTTCCTGCCCCGGTAATAAAATTCAGCATGAATTATTATGTCGGTTACAATGAAAATTTTATCCCGGAAGAAAAAAAAATATCACTTGTACTTGACGAAGGAGCTGTTTCTCAAACTGCAAACCGCATCCTGATCCCTTCGATCAATATAAATAAACCACTGACCGATTGTGGTAAATCTTCATCTTCTGCCGATGATACAAAATCAAAAGGCCTGCTGAATGTATTCTGGCTCGGTTTCCTGGGAGGGTTTATTGCATTGATCCTTCCCTGTCTATTTCCTATGATACCGCTAACAGTTTCATTTTTTACTAAAAAAGCTTCTTCTAAAAAAAACGGTATCAGGAATGCATTTTTATATGGATTTTTTATTTTCCTTATTTATATTCTCATTAGCCTGCCTTTTCATTTTTTGGAAAAACTAAATCCTGCTATCCTGAATAATATTTCTACCAATGTTTACCTGAACGTATTGTTTTTTGCAGTTTTCATAATTTTTGCCTTTTCATTTTTTGGATACTATGAAATTACGTTGCCATCAGCAATATCAAGTAAGGCAGATAGTAAAGCCGGTGCAGGAAATATTATCGGCATATTTTTTATGGCATTAACCCTTGCCGTTGTTTCTTTTTCATGTACGGGCCCTATATTGGGATCATTATTAGCCGGTTCTTTATCAGGCGACGGTGGTGCGATGAGGTTAACCTTTGGTATGGCGGGCTTCGGACTTGCACTTGCATTGCCATTCGCTTTGTTTGCACTGTTTCCAAACTGGCTAAACTCTTTGCCAAAATCCGGCGGCTGGTTACATACCATAAAAGTGGCACTTGGATTTATTGAACTGGCACTTGCATTCAAATTTTTATCCAATGCCGACCTGGTAATGCATTGGGGAATATTAAAACGTGAAATATTCATTGGCACCTGGATCATTATTGGTACCGGCCTTACTCTTTACCTGTTTGGATTCATACGATTCAAACATGATTCCCCGGTTAAAAAATTATCCGTAACAAGAATTGTTTTTGGAATACTCTCAGCATTATTTACGCTTTACCTGGTTCCTGGCGTTACCAATACAAAATGGGCAAACCTTACACTCATCAGTGGTTTTCCGCCGCCATTGTATTATAGTATTTATCAAAAAGAATCAGATTGTGTTTTGGGTTTGAATTGTACAAGGGATTATGAAGAAGGTTTAAAAATGGCGAGGGCAGAACACAAACCCATCTTGCTCGATTTTACCGGGTATGCCTGTGTGAACTGCCGCCGTATGGAAGAAAATGTATGGAGCAAACCGGAAGTGTATAAACTGATGAAAGAAAAATTCATTGTAATATCCCTTTATGTTGACGATAAGAAAAAATTGCCGGCAGCAGATCAATTTACTTATACTACAAAAGAAGGCGTTCAAAAAGAAATAAACACAGTTGGTGATAAGTGGGCAACTTTTGAAACAGAAAATTTTACAAACAATGCCCAGCCCTGGTATGCGATATTGAACAATGATGAAGTGTTGCTAACACATCCCGTAGGATATACTCCTTCTGTTACAGCATACCTCCAGTGGTTACAATGTGGGGTGGATGCATTTGAGAGGAAATGATCCAACCCTGTCGGCGGTTCTTAACCCCGACAGCGGTTCTATCGGTACTAAATTTCGGTTCTTATCAGTACTAAATTTTTATTTAACCGCCGACAGGGTTTACAACCGCTGTCGGGGTTAAATAAAAAACCTCCCGTTTTACCGGAAGGCTTTTTATTCAAATAATCATAAACGGGGTTACATATATTATAATGCGATCTGTTTTTCTGTCATCATTTTACGCAGGTTTATCAAACCATAACGCATTCTTCCTAAAGCAGTGTTAATACTGCATTTGGTTAAAGCCGAAATTTCCTTGAAACTTAAGTCAGCATAATGGCGAAGGATTATTACTTCACGCTGGTCTTCAGGAAGCATATCGATCATTTTTCTTACCCGGTCGTGGCTTTGATCGGCCATCATACGCTGATCGGCACCTGGTTCGAAGAAGTTCAATACTTCAAAAATATCACGGTCATCACTTGTTTTAATGCTCGGACTGCGTTTTACTTTTCTAAAATGGTCAACACAAAGGTTATGTGCAATACGCATGGCCCATGGAAGGAATTTTCCCTCATCGGTATAACGGCCGCCTCTCAGCGTATCAATTATACGGATAAAAACATCCTGAAAAATATCTTCGGCAAGATATTTGTCTTTAACTAATAAATAGATTGAAGTAAAGATCTTGTCCTTGTAACGTAATACTAAAGTAGCAAGGGCATTTGAATCGCCGTCCATATATAAATGAACGAGTTGTTGGTCGGTGAGGTTGTTAAGGCATTTCATAACTTCTACAGTTTTTTGGTTTAGGACTTAGTTTAGATTTAACCAATAAGAGAGAAAAATTGCGTAGAAGTCTTTATGATAGGCATCTGACGGTTTATCACTTTATTGGATATTGGAGATGTGAAAATATAGAGAAAACCTAAACAACCAAATCTTTTTAGAAGTTTTTTTTGATTATTTCAAAACTAAAGTACTTCTTCTCAAAATCATTCGGATGCCTACTTAGTAGTTTTACGAAAATTTTCACATTTGATAGTAATAACCTCATTTTCGGGTACCTTCGCAACGCAATATGGAAGTAAATGTTTTAAAGAAAATAAAGAAAGATCCGGTTGATCTGCCCGGAAATGATATACTGATCAAAGGAGCAAGGGTTCATAATTTAAAAAATATAACGGTAACCATACCACGTAACAAATTGATAGTGGTAACAGGCGTTTCAGGTTCTGGTAAATCTTCTCTCACCATTGATACATTGTTTGCAGAAGGGCAGCGGCGTTATGCCGAAAGCCTCAGTGCGTATGCCCGCCAGTTCATGCAGCGCATGAATAAACCCGATGTGGACTATATAAAGGGTCTTTGCCCGGCTATTGCCATTGAACAAAAAGTAATTACACGCACACCACGCAGTACAGTAGGAAGTATGACAGAAATTTATGATTACCTGCGCCTTCTGTTCGCAAGGGCTGGTAAAACAATTTCACCCGTCAGTGGCAGGGAAGTAAAAAAAGATGATGTTACTGATGTGGTAAAAGCGATCAATGCATTAAAGGAAGGAGATAAGATACTTATACTGGTACCTTTTCTACAACATCGCAACAGGGATATAAAAGAGGAACTGAATATCTTGTTACAAAAAGGATTCTCACGTTTGTATAAAGACGGGGAAATTTTACGCATAGAAGACTTGCTGGAAATAAAAGATATAAAAGTATTTATAGGATCTGTTGCTGAAACAAAAAAGAACAGTTCCTATATATTGATAGACCGCCTTGTAAAAAAAGAATTTGATGAAGAAGATATTCATCGCATATCAGATTCGGTCAATACAGCTTTTTATGAAGGCGAAGGAATGATGCAACTGGAGATAAATGGTAAAAAGGATTTGTCTTTCAGCAATAAATTTGAACTGGATGGTATACAGTTTGAAGAACCGGTGCCCAATCTTTTTTCATTTAATAATCCTTTTGGTGCTTGTCCAACCTGTGAAGGATTTTCTCAAATACTTGGTCTCGATCCCGATCTGATAATACCTGATAAGCGGCTAAGCCTGTACGAAGGTGCTATTGCACCATGGAAAGGTGAAAAACTCAGTCAATGGAAAGATGCTTTTATAAAAGCTGCAAAGAAATTCGATTTCCCGGTGCACAAGGCGATCATGGATCTTACCCCTGCACAATCACAAATATTGTGGAAAGGAAATGAACATGTAAATGGTATTGATGATTTTTTTAAAGAAGTAGAACAGAATTTATATAAAGTACAGTACCGTGTTTTATTAAGCCGTTACCGTGGCAGAACATTGTGTACTGACTGCAAGGGTTACCGGCTTCGCAAAGAAGCATTGTATGTAAAGGTTGGTAGTAAACATATCGGTGAACTTTGCGAACAGCCCGTTAAAGACCTGCAGGTTTGGTTTGATGATCTTAAGTTGAGCCAATATGACCAACAGGTTGCCAAAAGAATTTTAATAGAGATCCACAATCGTTTAAAAACACTGATCGATGTAGGGTTGGGTTATCTCACACTTAATCGTTTTGCAAATTCATTAAGTGGCGGTGAAAGCCAACGCATACAACTTACCCGCAGCCTCGGCAGTAATCTTACCAACTCACTCTATATTTTAGATGAGCCATCTATTGGTTTACACAGCAGGGATACAGAAAGGCTGATCGTTGTTTTAAAAGAGTTGAGAGATCTCGGCAATACCGTTGTTGTGGTAGAGCATGATGAAATGATGATGCGGGAAGCCGATCATATTATTGACATGGGCCCCTTTGCAAGTCACCTGGGCGGTGAAGTAGTAGCAGCAGGAAATTATGATGAGATTATTTCAGATGATGACAGTCTTACAGGTAAATATTTATCCGGTAAATTAAAAATAGAACCCCCGAAACATATCCGTAAATGGAACAGGTCAATAACCATTGAAGGCGCTTTACAAAATAATCTAAAAAATATAACAGTAGAATTTCCTTTGAATGTATTGTGTGCAGTGAGTGGTGTAAGCGGCAGTGGTAAAACGACTTTGGTAAAACAGATCCTTTACCCCGCATTAAAAAAATTAAAAGATGAGTTTGTTGATAAGCCGGGACTTTTTAGAAATCTGACCGGTGATATTGATTCTATAAAACAAATAGAACTGGTAGATCAGAACCCCATTGGCAAATCAAGCCGCAGCAACCCCGTTACTTATATAAAAGCGTATGATGAGATCAGGGATCTTTTTTCAAAACAGCCTTTGAGTAAGATGAGGGGGTTTATGCCAAAGCATTTTTCTTTTAATGTAGATGGGGGGCGTTGTGATGCCTGTGCGGGTGAAGGAGAACAGGTAGTTGAAATGCAGTTCCTGGCCGATGTTCATTTATTGTGTGATGTATGTACGGGCAAACGTTTTAAAGAAGAAGTACTGGATGTTCAATTCAATGGAAAAAATATTCATGATGTTTTGGAAATGAGTGTGGATGAAGCGATCATATTTTTTAATGCAGGGGATAAATTAGGTAGTGATGTTGCCAAAAAGATCCAGCCACTGAGCGACGTAGGCCTTGGATATGTAAAATTGGGGCAATCATCCAATACACTGAGTGGAGGCGAAGCTCAAAGGGTAAAACTTGCTTCATTCTTAGGAAAAGGAAAAACGCAGGGAAATATTCTATTCATTTTTGATGAACCAACAACCGGACTTCATTTTCATGATATAAAAAAACTACTTGCTTCATTCAATGCATTGGTGGAGCAGGGACATTCGATCATTGTTATTGAGCACAATACCGATGTATTAAAAAGCTGCGACTGGATCATTGATCTTGGACCCGAAGCCGGTGATGCTGGTGGTAAACTGGTGTTTGCGGGCAAACCGGTTGATCTGAAAAAAGTTAAGGGAAGCTATACGGCTAAATTTTTATGATCCTTAACGCAACCTGTCGCTGTCTTTTACAACCTTAATATCTTTTCCAATGCCACGTAATGCCAGGAAGAAAAAGAAGATAACGCAACTTTGAAGTAAGGCAGATAATGCATAGCTGCCATCTATAAATGTTCTTACCTGCAGGTAATACGAAAGTATCAACAGCAACTCCAGCATAATACCTAATACCGAAAAACGTACCTGCCTGCGACGTTTCTTAAAAAGGAAAATCAGTATAAATGCAAGTGCCCCAATTGCAATGGTTAACAACATGATGTAAAGATTTTCAATGCCATTCAACTGGTAGGATGCAACATGCTCTTTGGTAGTGCCCACATAAAAAGGCAATTTAAGACTTAGAAATGCACAGGCCGATGCCAGTAAAAACCAGACAGATTGTATGCGTTGTATCATGTTAAAGTATGTTTGAAGTTCGATGTTTGAAAGTTCAAGACTGCGAACAAATCTCAAACGTTAAACAAGATTAACTATAGTTCCGGGTATAGCGGAAACTGCTTCATAAAATTTTTTACATCTTCCTTTACCCCATTGATCGTTTGTTCATCATCTATATTCACAAGTACCCTGTCGATAAGATCTACAACGGTTTGCATATCCGCTTCTTTCATACCCCTTGTGGTAATAGCAGGTACACCTACCCGTATACCACTTGTTACGAACGGACTCTTGTCATCAAAAGGAACAGCATTCTTATTAAGGGTGATATGAGCTTTGTCTAAAGTTTCCTGTGCTTTTTTACCGGTAATATTTTTATTTCTAAGGTCTATCAGCATTAAGTGGTTATCTGTACCGCCACTGATGATCTGGTAATCTTTTGCAACAAATGCTTTGGCCATTGCCTGTGCATTCAATTGTACCTGTTTGATATAAATCGTATAATCATCTGATAATATTTCTCCGAAAGCTACAGCCTTGGCTGCTATTACATGTTCCAGCGGGCCGCCCTGCGTTCCGGGAAACACAGCCATATCCAGCAAGTTACTCATCATGCGTAAATTGCCTTTCAGGTCTTTTAAACCAAATGGGTTTTCAACATCTTTTTTCATTAAGATGATACCACCTCTTGGTCCACGCAATGTTTTATGTGTTGTACTTGTTACAAAATGGCAATGATCAAATGGAGAACTTAAGAAGCCTTTTGCGATCAATCCTGCAGGATGTGCCATGTCACACAATACAAATGCATTGATCTCCTCTGCCACTTTTCTAATCCTCGAATAATCAATATCACGGCTATAAGCAGAAGCGCCACAAATGATCAGCTTCGGTTTTTCTTTTCTTGCCTGTTCTTCCAGCATTTCATAATCTATCAGTCCGGTCTCTTTTTTTACGCCATAGAAAAAAGGTTTGTATAATTTACCTGAAAAATTTACAGGAGAACCATGGGTAAGGTGCCCGCCCATGCTAAGATCAAGGCCCAGTATTTTATCGCCGGGTTGTAATATCGCCAGCATCAATGCCGCATTTGCCTGTGCACCACTGTGTGGTTGTACATTGGCATATTCGCAATTGAATATTTCTTTTAACCTGTCGATGGCTAATTGTTCTACCTGGTCCACAATTTCACAACCACCGTAATACCTTCTGCCGGGATAACCTTCTGCATATTTGTTGGTAAGTGATGTGCCCATTGCCTGCATCACCTGGAGGCTCGTGAAATTTTCACTGGCTATCAGTTCAATACCGTTGCGTTGCCTTTCTAATTCTTTATTTATTAAATCAAAAATTACCTTGTCTTTTTGCATAGTTGATCTTTATCCGGCAAATATAAGCAGCACTTTTTAATATGTATGATGTTAGATGTATGATGTATGATTTCTTTAAGGGCGAACGTACATCTAACATCATAAATCATACATCATATATATTGTATCTATTAAAAAATACCTGAACAATATTGGTAATGTGTTCTTTTTACACAAAATTTATTACTTTCACATCCCCAAGCATGATTTTAAAATATTGTAAACTAAATACTCCGTTAAGGAACGGGATGGGTTTATAAATGAAGGCAATAATACCGGTTGCAGGCGTAGGCACCAAACTGCGTCCACATACATATACACAACCTAAAGCGTTGATCCCCTTAGCGGGAAAAACCATACTTAGTATTACTGTAGATCAACTGAGTGAAGCAGGGATAACTGATTTTATTTTTATCATCGGCTACCTGGGCGAAAAGATCCAGGATTATGTTACACAAAATTACCCCCACCTTAATTGCCATTTTGTTACACAGAATGAACGCCATGGAACAGGCTATGCCATTAACCTCACCAAAGAAATTGTAGGCGAAGATGAAGTATTGATCGTTTTGGGTGATACCATTGCAGAATATGATGTAAAAGAGATCATTGATTCAGAATTTTCGATGCTTGGTGTAAAGAAAGTAGATGACCCACGGAATTTTGGTGTTGCAGAAATTGAAGATGATGGTATCATCAGCAGGGTGGTGGAGAAACCCGCCATACCAAAAAGCAATATGGCGCTGGTGGGTATCTATAAGATCAAAGAAAGTAAATTTTTATTTTCCTGCCTGAATACTATAAGTGAAACCAAGACGAGTTACGAGGAATTCAGCTTAACCGATGCACTTGATTGTATGATACAGCAGGGTGTACAATTCAGGTCTTTTAAAGTGGCTAACTGGTTTGATTGTGGTAAAAAAGAAAGCCTGCTGCAATCCAATGCCATCCTGCTTAAAAAGTTTGGTGTAAACATTAAAGAACCAAATGATTTTGAAAATACGATCATTGTACCGCCCGTAAGCATTGGTGAAGGTTGTAAAATAAAAAATTCTGTGATCGGCCCTAATGTGGCAATAGGTGAGCATTCCACCATTAACAGGGCTATCATCAAAGACTCTATTATCGGGGCTTATACTAATTTAATCGAAATTGTTTTAGACAATTCCCTCATCGGAAGCGATGCCGAAGTAAAAGGCGTTAGCCGTAATTTAAATATCGGGGATAATACTGCTATTGATCTTGGCGGGGGAACTAAATAATAATTTCCCACCCAAATCTCCATCTCATTGAACATTGTTTGTTGAGCATTGAATATTGACCATTTGTTTTAGAACTTAATGCGGAATCATAGCGAAAAAATATTCAATATTCAATGTTTAATGTTCAATACTCAATGATACCTGTGTATATGTTCATAATTTTTTCTCCTTCTAAACCAGTTTGTTTTTAATTTGTACCATCTTTTAAGTATGTATCAAAACAGCATTACCAGACTATTTAACATTGAAATTCCATTAATTCAGGCTGGTATGATCTGGGCAAGCGGCTGGAAATTAGCCAGTGCTGTAAGTAATACAGGCGGGCTGGGGTTATTGGGTAGCGGCAGCATGTACCCGCATATACTGGAAGAAAATATCAGGAAATGCAGGGATGCTACCAATAAGCCTTTTGGGGTAAATGTTCCATTGTTATATCCCGATATTGACAAACACATTCAGATCATCATTGATCAAAAAGTACCGGTGGTTTTTACTTCTGCAGGCAACCCCAAAATATATACAGCAATATTAAAGCAACATAATATTACAGTAGTACATGTGGTAAGCAGCAGTAAGTTCGCATTAAAAGCACAGGAAGCAGGTTGCGATGCTGTTGTTACAGAAGGTTTTGAAGCTGGTGGCCACAATGGAAGGGAAGAAACAACCAGTTTTGTTTTAATACCCGCTGTGTGCAATGCTGTAAGCATACCGGTAATTGCTGCAGGTGGCATTGCTACAGGCAGGCAAATGTTTGCGGCCATGATACTGGGTGCATCCGGCGTTCAGATTGGGAGCCGCTTTGTGGCAAGCAACGAAGCTTCCAGTCATATTAATTTTAAGAATGCAGTTATAAAAGCATCAGAAGGCGATACTGTTCTAACCATGAAACAGTTGACACCTGTAAGACTTTTAAAAAATAAATTTTATGATAAAGTGCAGGATGCGGAATTAAAATGCGCTTCTGTAAATGAATTAAATGAACTATTAGGAAGGGGCAGGGCAAAAAAAGGAATGTTTGAAGGAGACCTGGATGAAGGTGAACTTGAGATCGGGCAGGTAAGTACCCTTATAAAAAATATACAACCCGCCGCCGAAATTGTAAGTGAAATATGGAATGAGTACATAGCCTTATCACAACATTCACCGAAACTGTAAGGGTTGCCAACCTTTCCAATTGTCCTATAGATAGTAAAAGACAACGAATGGTTAGCAACCCCAGGCAACATCCACAGAAATAATATATTATATTTGCGGCAATTAAAAATCAACCTTATAAAGATGCAACGATCAGTACGTAAGTCTATATTAAAATACCCGGTTTTCTTTTTTCTGATTTTCAGTTCGTTTACGGCTTATTGCCAGCTTCCTGTTACGCCACAAAATCCCACTGAAATTTCTCCCAACCAGGTTGATCCTAAAACCCTTTCACAAACACAGCTCTCTTCTCTTTTAAGTGATAAGAATAAAGAAAATACCGGAAAAGATAAGAATGCCGAGTTCGCAAAAAATACAAAATTAGAAAAGGATAGCCTGATAAAGGATAATATAAAATCAAATTCTTACAGGCCCGATCAGACTTACGGTGCAGATGTTTTTCGTGGGGCTGCCAGTTTAGATCTTTCAGAATTGTCAACACCGCCACTCGACTACCCGATCGGTGTAGGCGATCATATCATTGTATCCTTATGGGGTGCAGCCGAGTTCCAGGAAAGTTATGTTGTTGCCAGGGATGGCGCCATATTTCCGCAAGGACTTGGTAAGATACAGGTACAGGGATTAACGTTTGATAATGTACGTTCCATTATTGATTCAAGGTTTAGAAGTGTAGTGCCAGGCGGTACCAATATTGCCGTTTCACTGGGTCAGCCAAGATCTATCAATATAAATGTTGTAGGAGAAGTTGTTTCAGCGGGGCCAATCACTTTATCAGCATTTTCAAATGCTTTTAATGCCATTGCACAGGCTGGTGGTGTAACGCAATTTGGTAATCTCAGGAATATAAAGATCAAAAGAGCCGGGCGTGTGATAGATGAAATTGATGTGTACAAATATTTGAATACAGGAGATTTTGGAAAACATATTTACCTGCAGAATAATGACTTTGTTATTGTTTCTTTTCTTGAGAAAAAGGTATTGGCTACGGGCCAGTTTAAGCGGCCGATGTATTACCAGTTGAAAAAGGAGGAAGGAGTCAGGGCATTGTTGACCTATAGCGGAGGCTTAAACGCAGATGCACTTGCATCGGGTATGAAGATACTCAGAACCGAAAATGAAAAACAGGTTCAAAAAGATGTTAATGCAAATGCTATCCTTAGGATCAGCGGACAGGATACCCCATTAAATGATGGCGATATTGTAAAAGTTGACATTATAAAACCAGGTATCGTTAATAAAATTGAATTAAGGGGAGAAGTTACTTATCCTGATATTTATGAATTACGCCCCGGAGACAAGTTGTTCGACATCATTAACAGGGCCGGTGGTGTAACGCGTAATACCTATCTCCCAAGGGCATATATATTCAGGGGTGCAGGGGATTCTACAAACCTTAAATCAGACAGGTTGGAAGTTGATCTGTCAGATATAAATACCAATGACCAGAGCAGTTTTAATAATGTTGTATTATTACCCAATGATGTTATTCAACTTTTTTCCCAGGGCGAATTCGGTGAACTGCAATTTGTAGAGATCTTTGGTGAAGTACGTAAGACAGGTAAGGTTAGAAAATATGGTGGAATGAGTTTGCAGGACCTGTTGTACCTCTCGGGTGGTATAAAACCTTCTGCAGAATATGGCAGACTGGAGATATCAAGTATCGTGGATATGGATTCTGCCCAGCAGGGATTAAAACCTACCCGTACCATTGTAAAATCTTATGCAATACTTCCCAATCTTCAATTAGATTCTGCTTCCGCAAGAGTAATGTTGAAACCTTATGACCAAATATTTGTAAGAAGAAACCCAACTTTTGAATTTCAACAGAATGTAGAAATTCAGGGATTGGTAAAATATCCAGGCCTGTACCCGAGATTGGATAAATATGAACGCCTTTCTTCTTTTATTCAAAGAGCCGGCGGTTTGGACGAGAATGCCAATGTAAGTGGAGCTATTTTATTCAGGAATAAGAATGAGCTATTTCGAGAAAAGGCAATGGATAAACCAAAGCTCGACAGCAATGGCATTCCTATCAGGGACAGTTCTTCAGCAGCAGTAAGGTCTTTGGATGAGCCGGTGAGCATTGACCTGTTCAAAGCCTTAAAATATCCAAATTCCAAGCATGATATTATTTTGCAGGAAAGAGATTTGGTTTTTATTCCTGAAATTAATCCTTTTGTTACTGTTACCGGTACTGTACAATCTCCTTTAAAGATAACGTTTGACAAAGATCATTCTAACCTGCCTTATTATATCGACAAGGCCGGCGGATATGGTATCAGGCCATGGAGAAGGCGCATCTTTGTAACCTATGCAAATGGAAAGAGCAGGCGTAGCAGGAGTTTCTTTTTCTTTCATTTTTATCCCAGAGTTGAAGAGGGTTCTGTCATTACAGTACCTGAAAGGCCGCAGGGCGCAGAGATATCAGACCTTGCAAAATCTACCATTATTGCGGCAATACCGGTTATACTGACAGGGATTATTTTTAAATACATAAAGTAAAATTTATTTTGTGACTACAAACGAACTGATAAAAAATATTTTTTTAAGAATAAGCCGGTTTAAATTATTTATAATAATATGTGGACTTTTGTTTGCAGCATTGTTGTTTTTATACGCTAAGAATATTAAGCCTGTATATTCAACAAGAGCTTCTGTTTTTCCGCTCACAGCATCTTCCGATAATTCTGCTTCAACCAGTGCGCTGAGTAGTTTATTGGGCATTTCCGAGTCGCCAAAAAGTTTTAGCCAGGAAGCTTCCATAAATATTGTAGAACTTGCCCTTAGCCGTAATGTACGGGAAGCAGTAGCGATGGAACGGTTGCCGGAAATGGAAAATAAAAGAATTGCAGAATTGCTGATAGAAAATTTTAATAACACAAAAACATTCTTTGCATCATCTATAAAAAAACCTGCTGATACTTTTGCACTGGCGGCGCTGGGTGGCGACCTGTTAAAAGGAGGAATGTTTGCAAAAATAAATAAGAACGGTATTCTTGAAATGGTGTATAGTAATACAGGGAAACAGCTTGTAAGCCCCGTATGTTATAAATTTATTGATAAGATATCGGAGTTCTACAAAGACCTGAAAATAAGAAAGGCAAAATTAGATTACGATTTTACGATACGTAAAATTGATTCATTGGATATTGTTTTGAATTCATTCGATAAAAAAGCGATCCATTTAGCCAATACTACTTTATTTGTTCCATCAGAAAGGATCGAATTCAGTATTCCAAAAGAAAACCTGGCAAATCAAAAGGAATGGGTAACACGCCAGCGTGATGCATCTGCCAATAACAGGGAAGAAGCACTTTGGCGTTTACAAAAAGTAACGCCCATTATTGCAACATTGGATAAACCCGATCCCCCATTTGATGTAAAAAAACCTTCTTCTGTTATATATGGGGGTGTTGGTTTTTTTATTGGTTGTATTTTTAGTATTATCTTCCTTATTACTGGCTTATTGTATAAATATGCAACACACGAGGTTAACAAAGCAATTTTTGGAGCTTCATAAATTCCGTCATTGCGAGGAACGAAGCAATCTCGATTATAGAAATAATCCTATTCAGATTGCTTCGTTCCTCGCAATGACGAATATTTGATCATGACCTCCTGAATCCCCATTTGATCATTTCTTTCCAGCTTGGTTTTTTACCATACATTAAGATACCTGTGCGATAGATCTTTGCTGTTATCCAGGTAAAAAGTAAAAAACAACCGATCAACAATATCATTGATACAGCCATTTGCCACATCGGGATATCATACGTGATCCTTCCCATCATAACGATCGGTGAGGTCAAAGGAAACAAACTGCCGAAAACGGCGAGACTACTATTGGGTTCATTGATGGCTTTCATCATAATAACAAAACCGAGTATGATCGGCATCAATACAGGAAAAACCAATTGCTGTGCTTCCTGTTGATCTTCACTCACCACACTTCCGATTGCTGCAAATAAGGAAGCATAAGTCAGGTATCCTCCTAAAAAGTAAAATAAAAAGGACAGCACAATTTTTAATAATGGTAATGAGGAAAGTCCCTGCGCAACATTTGAAGCCATGGATGCTGTAGCCGGATTATTGGCTGTGGCATTTACCTGTGTCAGCAGGTCGGGAAATATGACCGGTAAAATTAACTGCATCATGAACATCAATATGATCCAGATAGCAAATTGTGTAAGCCCAACTGCACCAATGCCGATTATTTTTCCCATCATCAGTTGAAATGGTTTTACAGAACTCACCACCACTTCTGCAATGCGGTTTGTTTTTTCTTCTGTTACGCCACGCATTACCTGTGTGCCATAAATGATCATCATCATATATATAAGTATGCCACAGGCAAATGATACGCCGTAAGCAACCGCAGCCATACTTTTTTTACCGCCTTCTTTTGTATCAATGGTATTGCCCAGGCTGATATCGGCAGCAATGGTCTCATATTTTTTCGGATCAATGCCCTGTGCGATCAATCTTTTATCTTCAATGGCTTTGTTGATCATTCTTTCCAATGCTGCTGTTGTACTCAGGCTGGCAGCCGATTGGCTGTGCAACACAAATTTTTCCGGGTTTTGTATATCGAAAGACGGGATATATAAAAATGCATTGTAATCCTGTTCTTTGTATTTATTTACAAAACTCTTTTCAGATTCATTTTGTATGAATTTAAAACTGATCGATTTATCCTTGCTGTCAATTTTGCCATTAAATAAATTTGCGTCATCCAAAACCGCAACAGATTGTTTATCGCTGCCTCCGTTTATTGTGATGGCAATGATGGCGGCATAAAATCCAACAATGACCAACGGCACCAGGATCGTGGTAACTAAAAATGATTTCTTTTTTACACGGGTAAAATATTCACGGCTGATGATGAGTCCAACTTTATTCATGAGTTTCTTTATTAAAAATTAAAACCTGTTATTAGAATCCGCCTTCGACAAGCTCAGGCTGACAGTATTCTGTCATGTTGAGCCTGCCTATCGGCAGACAGGCTTGTCGAAACATAGACAGAATACGGAGTATGAAAATTAAGTCACTTTTTCAAATGCCCTTGCAGTAGCAGTGCCTTCAACGAGTTTGATAAAAATATCATTCAGGCTTGGCAATACTTCATTAAAGGAATTTATAGTTACGTTCTGGCTGAGAAAATATTTTAAAACATCATTAGATGTAGTCTCATTACCAAGCTTCAATAACAATTTATCAGGCTGATGTTTTACAACTTCAAAAATATGAGTCATCAATTGTTCGGCTAAAACATTCCCGCCTAACTGGTAAATATTGTCTTTGAATTCCTGTTTTACATTTTGTACAGTTCCATCCAATATTTTTTTTCCTTTATTCACCAATACAATATGATCGCATATTTCTTCAACCTGTTCCATCCTGTGCGTACTGAAAATAACAGTACTGCCGTTTTTAGCAAGGTTAAAGATCTCGTCTTTGATGAGATTGGCATTTACAGGATCAAGGCCGCTGAAGGGTTCATCTAATATGATCAATTTGGGATTGTGTAATACAGTTGTAACAAATTGCAGTTTCTGGCTCATACCTTTACTAAGGTCTTCAACTTTTTTATTCCACCAGCTTTCCATTTCAAATTTGATGAACCATTTTTTGATGCTGGCCATCGCATCAACTTTGCTCATTCCTTTCAATCTTGCCAGGTAAACAGCCTGTTCGCCGATCTTCATTTTTTTATACAAACCTCTTTCTTCGGGCATATAACCAATGTTCATGGCATCATGCATGGCATGGAATTCTTTTCCATCGAACATGATACGGCCACTGTCGGGATAAAAGATACCCGTTATCATCCTCAGCAAAGTTGTTTTACCCGCGCCATTGGGGCCAAGTAAACCAAAAATGCCACCTGCTTCTATATTCATGCTGATATCATCTACCGCTTTCTGTGTAGCAAAGTATTTTTTAATATTCTGTAGTTCTAATATGTTCATAAGCGATAAAAATATAATTCCTTTTTGATACAAGATGACATCTTTTTGCAAAATGATGCTTGTTTTTATTAGTGAAAGATGTCATCTAGTATCAAAAATAAGTTGTTTATTAAAATAGCATGCTTTAAATGTATGAAAGGAAAGAACTAATAACACGAATCCTCTTCTCATTGAACATTGTTGGTTGAGTATTGGGTATTGAGCATTATCTATTGAGTATTAAAAATGTTCAATACACAACAATCAATTTTCAATGCTCAATTTTTGCCCCTTGGAGAGGGCTGGGATGAGGTTCACTTATTCATTATTTTTTCAACAATCCTACCCGCTACATTCTCCCCATCCATCGCAGCGCTTACAATACCGCCTGCATATCCGGCACCTTCACCGCAAGGATATAAATTATTGTATTGAGGATGTGTGAAATTTTCTGCATGTCTTGGAATGCGTACGGGGCTTGATGTCCGGCTTTCAGTAGCCACCACAACCGCTTCATTGGTAAAATAACCTTTCATCTTTTTTCCAAATGAAACAAACCCTTTTGCCAAAACATCATAGATAAAACCGGGTAACACATGTTGAAGATCGGCGCTTTGTAATCCCGGCAGGTAAGAGTTTACGGGTAATGTTGCAGAAATCTTATGATCGGTAAAGTCAACCATCCTTGCTGCCGGTGCAATAAATTTTCCGCCACCAGCATTAAATGCTTTTTGTTCGATCATTTTTTGAAAATGCATGAATACAAGCGGGTCATTGTCTTTTAATTTTAAATGTTTTGTTTCATTCATAGCATCATTAATAGATACCTGCACCACCATCCCACTGTTTGCAAAAGGATTATTTCTTTTGGAAGGGCTCCATCCATTCACAACAAGTTCGCCCGGATCTGTTGCCGCAGGTGCAATGATACCTCCGGGGCACATACAAAAAGAGAATACGCCCATATCATTTACCTGTTGAACTAAGCTGTAGGAAGCTGGTGGCAGTAATTCATCCCTGCTATTACAATGATATTGTATGTTATCAATTAATGATTGCGGGTGTTCGATCCGAACACCCAGTGCAAAAGGTTTAGCTTCTATCAGTATCTTTTTATTATGTAAGAGTTCAAATATATCCCTGGCAGAATGCCCGGTTGCAACAATGAATTCATCGGCAGTGAAAACTTCCTTATCAGCAGTGATGACCGATCTCACAGAACCATGCTCAAGCATAAGATCAACAACCTTCTTTTCAAATAAAACTTTGCCACCGCAATCGCAGATAAGTTGTCGCATGGCAGTAATGATTGCGGGTAATTTATTGGTACCTATATGAGGGTGGGCATCGTATAAAATATTTTCGGGCGCCCCAAAGCGGACAAACAGGTTTAATATTCGTTGAATATCGCCGCGTTTATTGCTCCGGGTATATAATTTTCCGTCGCTGTAAGTACCCGCTCCTCCTTCACCAAAGCAGTAATTGCTTTCGGGGTTTACAATTCCTTGTTTATTTAGCAATGCCAGGTCGCGGCGGCGTGCCCTCACATCTTTTCCTCTTTCTAATATAATGGGTTGAATGCCGGCTTCGAGCAATTTAAGGGCAGCAAACAAACCTGCCGGTCCGGCGCCGATGATCAATACTTTTTTTGAAGCCTTGTGTACATCTTTAAAAGAAAAAGGAATTACCTGCCTTTGATGAAAAGGTTCATTTATAAATGCATTTACGGTAAGATTTATGAGAACATGTTTTCCCCTTGCATCAATAGATCTTTTGAGAAGATGATAACCGGATATATCAGTGATCTTGTTTCCGGATGTTGCAGCAATTTTTTTCTTTATAGCTGTATCATTGGCAGCATCGGCAGCTGATAACCTTAAGGAGATAGTTTGTTGCATGTGTGGGGAAGCTGCAAAAAAGGTTTAAGGGTTTAAAAGTTTAAGGGTTTAAAAGTTTTCACAGTTGGAAATCAACCTTTAAACTTTT
>JANNBU010000040.1:0-2983 GCA_031385805.1 Ferruginibacter sp. | reverse complement strand
AGCAAGCCAATACTTTATTGGAAGTAAATGCATCACAGAAAGATAAGGATTTCATCATGGCAATAAACTGGAAAAAAGCAGAAGAATACATGAAAGCAGGAAAGGGTAGAAAACAATCCGTAAAGTATGCACACAATACCTATAGTGAGAAAACACATTCTGCAACATCTGAAATAAAAACAGAAGTAATCGTACTTGATTCCAAAGAACTGAAAGATATTTGTTATTTTTTTCCATGTCCTAAATCTCCGCATGGATGTGATGTTAGCCCTACCGGGGAATACATTGTAGGTAGCGGTAAATTAGCTGCATTGATCCCTGTTTTTAGTTTTGATAAATTACAAAGAGCAATTGCAGCGAAAGATTATATCGGCGAATTTCAAGGAATTCCGATCCTTAAATATGAATCTGTATTATATGGGGAAGTAAAGAAACCCGGTCTGGGCCCTCTGCATACTGAGTTTGATAATAAAGGCAATGCCTATACATCCATGTTTGTTTCATCAGAAGTTGTTAAATGGAATATCAAGGATCTGAAGGTATTGGACAGGGTGCCAACATACTATTCGGTTGGCCACTTAACTGTAGCGGGCGGAGATACCAAAACACCCAATGGCAAATACCTGGTTGCTTATAACAAAATAACCAAGGATCGTTTTTTACCAACCGGCCCGGAATTATCACAAAGTGCACAGTTATATGATATCAGCGGCGATAAGATGCAATTGATCCTGGATTATCCAACGATAGGCGAACCACATTATGCTCAAATAGTTCCTGCAGAATTGATCAAAGCCAACTCACTGAAGTTCTTTAAAATGGAAGAAAATAAGAATCCATATTTTTCTAATGGCGAAGGAGCAACAAAAGTAGTACGGGAAGGAAATAAAGTACATGTATATATGACTGCTATCCGCTCTCACCTTACTCCCGATAATATTGAAGGAATTAAAATGGGAGATGAAGTTTATTTCCATGTCACCAACCTGGAACAGGATTGGGATGTACCACATGGCTTTGCAATAAAAGGCGCCAATAATGCAGAACTATTAATTATGCCGGGCGAAACACAAACACTGAAATGGAGCCCCGGCAAAGTAGGAATATTCCCGATGTATTGTACCGACTTCTGTAGTGCGTTGCACCAGGAAATGTCTGGCTATATACGGGTATCCCCAACAGGTAGTAATGTACCATTGTTATTCAGCACAGGAAAGAATTATCCTGTATCAGATACAACTAAAAAGAAATAACCATGCGATAAAAATAGCAGGCTATCATTGACCTGCTATTTTTATTGCATTTGAAAACTATTCAGAATGAAAAATGAAAAGCTGAGACCATGGATAAGATCACTGTTGATCATTTGTGGATTGGCATTGATACCTGTTTTGTTTGTACCCATGTGGAGAATAGACCTCCAGGCTCCCCAATATCCTGAAGGGCTGCGCCTGCTCATCTTTCCTGATAAATTAGCCGGCAACGTAGATATTATCAATGGCCTGAACCACTATATAGGTATGAAAACGCTTCATACAAAAGATTTTATTGAATTCAGTGTATTGCCTTATTGCATAGGATTTTTTGCTTTATTATTTATACTCGCCGGAATAGTTGGCAAAAGAAAACTACTCAATGTATTGTTGCTGTTGTTTGTTGGTTTTGGCATATTGGCCATGGTTGATTTCTGGCGATGGGAATATGATTACGGGCATAATTTAAACCCCGATGCCGCCATCATTGTACCGGGAATGGCCTACCAACCACCTTTGATAGGCTTTAAGCAATTATTGAACTTCGGTGCCTATTCAGTGCCGGATATTGGGGGATGGATCTTTGTATCCGTTGGAGCAGTGTTGTTATTTTGTACAGTAATGGTAAGGAGAAGCAACAAGGGAAAAGAAACAAAAACTTCATTCACCAATGCAGCCGCTGCACTTTTTTTACTTATAAGTTTCTCATCCTGTAATACCGGGCCTGAACCAATCAAGCCTGGTATTGATAATTGTTATTCCTGTAAAATGACCATTAGTGATATTCGCTATGGAGCAGAGATCATTACAAAAAAAGGAAAAATATATAAGTTCGATGATACATATTGTATCGTCTCTTTTTTGAAGACAAACGATTTGCCTCGAGATGATATACGGGATATTTATTTAAGTAATTTCTGTGAAGATCACCGGTTAGTGAATGTCAAGGAGGTTTTATTGCTCAGGAGCGATGAACTGAGAGGCCCGATGGGTGGGGATATTGCTGCATTTGATCATGCAGACAGTTTGAAAAAAATACAGGAGTATTACAATGGCTTAACCGTTAGCTGGAATGAAATTAATAAATAGTGAAAGGAACTATCTACATATTATCCTTCCTGCTTCTGTATGATTCTTTGTATGCAAAAACCATTAGGGTTGGAGCACAACAAGCGAATACTTCGATACATGCAGCACTACAAAATGCTGTTAACGGGGATACTATATTGGTGGAACCGGGGATCTATCATGAAGGAAATCTTATTATAAATAAAACCATTACACTCATAGGGCTGCATCACCCGGTGCTGGATGGAGATAATAAGTATGAGATAATCTCTGTTAAAGCAAATGCAGTTGTTGTTGATGGATTTAAAATTATTCATTCAGGCATATCAAGCATTGAGGATTTTGCAGGGATTAAAATTTACAATGTGCGTGATGTTATCATTCGCAATAATATCCTGGAAGATACTTTTTTTGGTATCTATTCACAGTATAGCCTGAATTGTACCATTGAAAAAAATACTTTGACTGCGTACAGTAAAGAGGAACAGCAAACCGGTAATGGTATTCATTGCTGGAAAAGCGATAGCATGCGTATCATTGCCAATGCCATTTCCGGCCACAGGGACGGCATCTATTTTGAATTTGTAACCAATTCGGTAATATGGAGAAATGTTTCTGAAAAAAATCTTCGCTATGGCCTTCATTTCATGTTTTCCAACAAC
>JANNBU010000020.1:0-9870 GCA_031385805.1 Ferruginibacter sp. | reverse complement strand
ATATCTAATTGAATAAATAAATCCCATTTTTAATAATTTTTTTAGTTTTTTTGCTTCTTAAAACAAAAAAAATGAACTCATTTCGTTTTAATGCGATTGACAAGCTAAGTAAAAATGCAACCACCGGTGGGGCAGATTCATCCGCCAGGATCACATCTATTTTTAATGAAAATGTATTTACGTTAAAAACAGCCAGGCATTATTTAAGTGACGATGCTTATAAAAGTTTATTGGCATCCACCCTCGGTGGCAAAAAAATTGACCGTGCCATGGGAAATAATATTGCAAATGGTTTGAGGGCATGGGCCGAAGAAAAAGGGGTTACCCATTTTACGCATTGGTTTCAGCCACTTACCGGCTTATCTGCCGAAAAACATGATTCATTCTTTACATTGAAGGGTGATGGTACTCCCATTGAGGAATTTGAAGGCGCTGCATTGATCCAACAGGAACCAGATGCTTCTTCATTTCCAAGTGGCGGACTGAGGGCAACATTTGAAGCACGTGGTTATACGGCCTGGGATCCTTCATCTCCTGCATTCATTATGGAAATAGGCCATGGTAAAACACTTTGCATTCCTACCATATTCGTTTCATATACCGGAGAGTCGCTGGATACCAAAACGCCTTTATTAAAAGCATTGGTTGCGTTGGACAAAGCCGCCGTTGATGTATGCCAGTATTTTGATAAGAATATTTCAAAAGTTAATGCAACCCTGGGATGGGAACAGGAATATTTTGTTGTTGATGCAGGATTGGCAACTGCGAGACCTGATCTTTTACTTACGGGCAGAACTGTTTTTGGTCACGCCCCTGCAAAAGGCCAGCAATTAGAAGACCATTATTTCGGCGCTATACCTGAACGCGTATACGCATTTATGAGAGATTTTGAACAGGAATCGTACAAACTAGGTATTCCTTTGCGTACCAGGCACAATGAAGTAGCACCTGCACAATTTGAATGTGCACCCATCTATGAAGAAACAAACCTGGCTGTAGATCACAATACCCTTTTAATGGATATCATGACCCGTGTGGCTAAACGCCATAACCTGCTGGTACTGCTTCACGAAAAACCATTTGCAGGCATCAATGGAAGCGGCAAACACAATAACTGGAGCATGAGTACCGATACCGGTATTAACCTGCTTGGACCGGGCAAAACACCCAAGACCAACCTGATGTTCCTGACATTTTTTGTAAATACGATCAAAGCGGTTCATGATTATGCAGAATTGATCAGGGCTTCTATCGCAAGCGCAGGCAATGACCACAGGCTGGGAGCCAATGAAGCGCCTCCTGCGATCATCTCTATTTTTATCGGAAAATATTTAACCGATGTATTGAACCAGGTTGAAAAAAGAGTGAGCGGGGATTTTGATGAACAGGATGAAGCCATCTTAAAATTGGATATTCATAAAAGCATTCCTGAACTGATGCTTGATAATACCGACAGGAACCGCACATCGCCATTTGCATTCACTGGAAATAAATTTGAATTCCGTGCGGTAGGTTCTTCTGCAAATTGTGCAGGGCCAATGACAACCCTGAATGCGATCATGGCAGAAACGCTGAAGAATTTTAAAACAGAAGTAGATGGCCATATTGAAAAAGGAGAAAAGAAAGAAGTTGCCATCATGCAGGTAATTCAAAAATATATTGTTGAAAGTAAGAAAGTATTGTTTGAAGGCGACGGCTACAGCGATGAATGGGAAAAAGAAGCAAAGAAAAGAGGACTGCCAAATGTAAAAACAACGCCGCTGGCTTTGGATGCTTATGTCAGTGATAAAGTAAAAAAATTATTTACAGATAACCTGATCTACAAACTTCCGGAACTGGAAGCAAGGCACGAGATCATGCTGGAGTCTTATATAAAAATGGTACAGATAGAGGCAAGGGTGATGGGCGATCTTGCTACAACCTATATCATCCCTTCAGCCATTAAGTATCAAAATGTACTGGCCGATAACATCCGCGGATTGAAAGATGCCGGGCTTGCTGAAAGCGCTTATGCAAACCAAAAACAAATATTGGAAAAGATCAGCGAACACGTAAATACGATCAGCGACAATGTAGAAAAGATGATCGAAGAAAGAAAGAAAGCAAATGAAATTGCTCATACCAGGGAGCGTGCAATTGCGTATTGTGACAATGTTAAAGGAAAATACTTTGACCTGATCAGGTATCATGTAGATAAGCTGGAACTTATCGTAGATGATGCTTCCTGGATGCTTCCAAAATACCGTGAAATATTATTTTTAAGATAATTGAAAAACTTCGTAAAATAAAAAGCCCTGCTGTTGCGGGGTTTTTTACTTTTACAGCCGGTTAAACTTTCATTTGTAAATCATATCTATAACAGGCTAAAAAAATAATATGAAAAAATATATTGGCATTGGATTACTCATGATGATCAGTTGTACCTGCTTTGCACAAATTCAAAGAACAGTTGTAAAACAAAAATCTGATTCAACTGCAGTAGAACAGGTACCGGAAAACAAGGATGGATCAAGAAAAGAAATGTTCCGGGAACTGGATCTTAGCAAAGAACAAAAAGCAAAGATGAAGGAGATCAATCAATCTATGAAAGCATCGAAAGAAGCTATAGAAAATGATGCGGTTTTATCAGATACAGAAAAGAAAGAAAAATTAAAGTTGCTTAGAAAGGAACAAACTTTTAAGATACAGGCCATACTTACAGAAGAACAAAAAATTAAATTCAGCGAACTGAGGGCTAAGAAGAAAGGCAACAGATAGTTATAAATTTTATATTCCTTAACGTCAGGTTTAGTATTTTTAATCCATGAAAAAATACTTTCTTTTTTTAATACTCATATTTGCTTTTACGATCCCTGCAGTACATGCACAGAAAAAAGACCTTGCAACTATAGATGCGTATGTAAAACAACTTGGCCCGCTTGATAATTTAAATGTTGCCACGATCGCAGATACGATTACCCGGAATTTTACAGATAAATATGATAAAGCCAGGGCCATTTTTTACTGGATAGCAAACAATATTGCTATTGATCCAAAAGCCACAAAGGGAAATGACAATAAGAAATCAGATCCTGTTGATGTTGTTCAGTTACGCAAAGCTACCCCCACCGGTTTTGCATTGCTGGTACAGGAAATGTGCAGCATGGCCAATATCCGCTGCCTCACGGCAGATGGTTACGTTAAAAACAATGCCAATGATATTAATAATAAGATCGATGAAATAAATCATACCTGGAATGTGGTTCAGCTGGGACAAAGCCCCGAGCAATGGTTTTATATTGATGCTGCCAAAGCAAGTGGCTTTACCGATGCAAAAATGACCAGTTTCACAAAACTCTTTACCAGTGAATATTTCTTTGCCGACAGGGCATTATTCAACTTAGATCATTTCCCCGATAATGCTGCCTGGCAATTGGGTGCCGGCCCCAAAAGTTTAAAAGAATTTTATTCATTGCCTGTTATCAGCAATGCTGCATATAAATATGGTTTGCAAAAACCAAAACCCATAAATGGCTATGTTAAAACAAAGGCCAATGCAAATACCGCTTTTAGTTTTACTTACAATGATTCAATTCCCATAAAAAATATCTTTTTAATTATGGGTGATGAAAAGAGGCAATTGAAATCCGACCCAATAGATTTCAAAGTCAATAACGGCGTTATCAGTTTCAATTATAAGTTTAAAATTGCTGATACGTATCCTGTAAAAATTTTTGCAGATGATAAGGAGTTGATGCAATATTATGTTGAAGTGGATGACTGATTATAATCCACAGCCCGTCTATGTTTCGACAAGCTCAACATGACGGGCTGCTGTCAGCCTGAGCATGTCGAAGGCGGATTAAAATTCTACATCTCCTTTTTCTGCAACTGCATCATCTGCGAAAAACTCATCTTCCTGGAGCAGGCATTTAGGGTAAGGGCAATTCTTTTTGCTTTTGTAACATCAGTCTTGGCACTTTCGATCCATTTTGAATAATAGTTCTGGTGAGAAACGGGCAGTTTTTTAAAATATTCAAGTGCAGTTGGATCATCTTCCATACATTCAAGCAAGGTTGATGAAATTTTTAAGGAGGCATTATCAATCTCCAATGATAGTTTAACCGTATCTCCCTTTCTTTTCATGATAGCCTTTCTCATAGCGGCATTGATAGGCATAATAAAATCACCTTCGCCCATGGGCAGTAATGCTACCGACTTGATCTTAAATTCATCGATCGTACCCTTTACCCTGAATGATCTTTTATATCGCGGTTTAAGTTTATCAGCAATTTTTTGAGGTATCGTAATATAGGTCCAGCCGGTCTTTTCACCTTGCTTGTCAAATTTCAATAATATAGTTTTGAAAACGATCATTTCTAAACGTGTTCCTAAAATTAAGATAGTATTTCAAATGTCATACTGGCGAATAAGAAATCTATGAAGAGATGCTTTCCCGAAATAATCGGGACAGGCTGTTCCTCAAGCATGACAAGACAAATAAAATAAAAAATCCCCGTTGTTCACGGGGATTTTAAGATCGTATTTTTTAATTACGCTGCTTTTTGTTTTGCAGGTGTTTTCTTTTTAACTTTTTTCAGCGCTGCAGTGATTGCTTTGCTTAATTCCTCATAAGTAGGTTTTCCTGTTACCAGGACTCCATTTACAAAAAATGTAGGTACGTCTTTTACACCCCTGTCAAGCCCTTCCCTAAGGTCGCCCTGCACCTGCCAGCCATAAGTAGCATTTACCAGTTCATCCAAAAAACGTTTGTTATTAACACCCGCTTCTTTTGAATGTAATTTTAAACTGGTCGTTCCCAGGTTCCTGCGATTGGCAAAAAGTATATTGTGCATTTCCCAGAATTTACCATCCTGTGCAGTAGCTACTGCAGCTTCACCAGCCTTTAAAGCACGTTGGTGAATATTTGTCATGGGAAAATGCCTGAAATTAAACCTGATCTTACCATCAAAATCATGGAGCAATTTTTTTACTACTTCGTTTGCTTTTGCACATGCTTCACTTTCATATTCCCCAAACTCTTCTAAAGTAACTTCTGCCTTTACATTACCTACGAAAACATCTCTTGGTTCTATTATTTCAACCACTTCTTTTTTGAATGCCATATTATCTCCTTTTGTTTCTTAAGATCACTGCCATTTTTTGAAGCAGCGAACGTATTATTTAAATTTATTAATTATTCATTATTTATATCTGAACCCGCTGAAGATAGTATTTTTTAAAATGCTATGAAAACCCTCTATAAAATTTTTATAAACAACACTGTTAAGTTGTTGATTATAAGTACGATAGGATTTGTTATTTTATTTTCCGGGCAATAATTTAAGCCACTTCGGGTATTACTGCTTCGTTTCTAAAAACTACCGTCCCGTCAAATACATCTACCAAAACTGGCCTCGTTTTATCGATATCTCCCGCCAGGATGCGCTTGCTTAGCTGGTTTACGATCTCCTTTTGAATAAGCCTTTTTAATGGCCTTGCTCCAAACTGTGGATCGTACCCGTTTTCTGCCAGGTAGTCCAACGCATAATCACTAAACTGAAGATCAATGCCGTTTTGAGCTACCAGTTTCTTTAATGAATCTAACTGGATACTGATAATCCCTTTTATCTCTTTTTTCATCAATGGCTGAAACATGATGATCTCATCTATCCTGTTTAAAAATTCAGGCCTGATGGTTTGTCTTAACAGGTTCATCACTTCAGCTTTTGTACCTTCTACAACTTCATGTTTATTCTTTTCTGTAACCTTTTCAAAATTATCCTGTATGATCTGGCTACCCATATTGCTTGTCATGATGATGATGGTATTTTTAAAATTAACCACCCTGCCTTTATTGTCGGTAAGCCTTCCATCATCCAACACCTGCAATAAAATATTAAATACGTCGGGGTGTGCTTTTTCTATTTCATCCAGCAAAACAACTGAATAAGGTTTGCGTCTAACCGCTTCTGTTAACTGACCGCCTTCATCGTATCCAACATAACCCGGCGGTGAACCAACCATCCTGCTAACTGAATGTTTTTCCTGGTACTCACTCATGTCGATCCTTGTCATCATATTCTCATCGTCGAATAAATAATCTGCCAAAGCTTTCGCCAGCTCTGTTTTACCAACACCGGTTGTTCCCAGGAATATGAATGAACCAATCGGTTTGCGTGGATCCTGTAACCCGGCACGGCTGCGGCGTATGGCATCTGAAACTGCTTCAATGGCTTCATCCTGGCCCACTACCCGCTTATGCAATTCTTCTTCGAGTTGCAATAATTTTTCTCTTTCACTTTGCAGCATTTTCATAACAGGAATGCCCGTTGCTTTTGCAATACTTTCGGCAATGTCTTCTGCATCCACTTCTTCTTTCAACAATCTTTTTTCAGAAAGTCCCGATAACTGTCTGGTCAATTCTTCGATCAGTTGCTCCTGTTCTTTTACTTTACCATAACGTATCTCTGCAACTTTACCGTAATCGCCGTTCCTTTCAGCCTGCTCTGCTTCCTGTTTTAATTGTTCAATCATTGCTTTACCATTCTGTATCTTTTCCACCAGTTCTTTTTCATCTTTCCATTTGGATTTATAGGTATCCCTTTCAACAGATAAATTAGCGATCTCTGTATTCAGTTCTTTTAATTTTACTTCATCATGTTCTCTTTTAATGGCTTCTCTTTCAATTTCCAATTGACGGATCTGCCTTTCAAGTTTATCAAGTTCCTCGGGCATAGAATTCATTTCCAGCCTCAGTTTTGCAGCACTTTCATCAATCAGGTCAATTGCTTTATCCGGTAAAAAACGATCTGTTATATACCGGTGCGATAATTCCACTGCTGCAATAATGGCTTCATCTTTTATACGCACATGGTGATGGGTTTCATACCTGTCTTTCAATCCACGTAAAATAGAAATGGCATCTTCCTCAGAAGGCTCATCGATCATTACTTTTTGAAAACGACGTTCCAATGCTTTATCCTTTTCAAAAAATTTCTGGTATTCGGCCAGGGTAGTTGCGCCAATTGCTTTCAGTTCACCACGTGCCAAAGCAGGTTTTAAAATATTGGCAGCATCCATGGCTCCATCTCCGCCACCGGCGCCAACGAGGGTATGTATCTCATCAATGAATAAAATGATCTCGCCTTCGGCGGAAGTAACTTCTTTAATAACTGATTTTAAACGCTCCTCAAATTCTCCTTTGTATTTTGCACCTGCGATCAATTGCCCCATATCCAAAGCATAAATAACTTTTGATCTTAAATTCTCAGGTACATCACCATTTACGATCCTCATGGCGAGACCTTCTGCAATAGCAGTTTTACCAACACCCGGTTCACCTACCAGTATTGGATTATTCTTTGAGCGGCGACTGAGGATATGCAGGGTTCTGCGTATCTCTTCATCACGCCCAATAACGGGGTCTAATTTTCCGGAACGTGCCATTTCATTTAAATTCTTTGCATACTTATTCAATGCATTGAATTGTGTTTCCTGTGTTTGGGAAGAAACAGTTTCGCCTTTACGCAGGTCTTTGATAGCTACGATCAATCCTTTTTCTGTAAGTCCTGCGTCTTTTAATAATTTGGCTGTAGCATCATTGCCCTGAACAATGGCAAGCAATAAATGTTCAGGTGTTATAAATTGATCCCCAAAAGATTTTAAAACAGCGCCTGCACGTAATACAACACTGTTGGCTTCCCGGCCAAGCGCCTGTGCAGGTTCTGTAGTTGTTACCGGAAGTTTTTTAATCAATTCAGCTAACCTGATCTCAACAAGATTTATGGTAACATTATTTTTCTTTAGTAAGTGGTCAACCGGCGAATCTTCCATATCCAGGAGTGCCTTTAAGATATGTTCAGTTTCGATGTTGGGATTCTTTCCATTAAATGCCAGTTGTTGTGCATTTTGCACGATCTCTGATGCCTTAATGGTAAAATTATTCAGGTTCATATTTTGTAATTAGATGTATTTATTTCAATCCTGTATATCAAATAGGTAACCAAAATCAAATCAGGAAGATATGGCATACAATACTTATAAATACTGCCTCTATTACAGCATCCTGGTTAGTTTCATGCTAATATATCAGGTGCAAAAGCCCAATATAACCTGTTGATGGCATTTGCAGATGCTTCAATAACAAATAATTAATCCCATATTAGTATCATTCATTTAATTTTGCTACGTAATTATCAATATAAACTATCCATGAAGTCATTTATTCTGACGATCTTTTTTACTGCGATCTCTTTCAGTTTATCAGCCCAAAAACATGGTAAGCTGATCAAGGGAATGTATTTTCAATGGGGATATAATACCGAATGGTACACAAAAAGTAATATTCGCATTTCGATGCCGAACGGAACAAATTTTACCTTGCATCATGTAAAGGCTCATGACAGTCCCGACATGGATGCTATTATAGAAAGCCCGGGAGATATTTCGATTCCCCAATATAATTATCGTTTGGGTTTTTACTTGAACAAGTCCCATACAAAAGCGATTGAATTAAATTTTGATCATGCAAAATATATTGTAACAGACTGGCAGCGGGTTGCCATTAGCGGTACCATTGATGGTAAACCCGTAAATGGAGACACTGTCCTTAACCCGGAAACATTTTTACATCTTGAACATACCGATGGCGCAAACTGGCTGCACATTAATTATGTGCAGCAGCAAACATTATTGATGACAAAAAACAACAAGCATCCATTAATCAATTTCATTTGGAAAGCAGGTGCCGGTATCAATATTCCACGTACAGATTTTACCTGGAGGGGCGACAGGCTCAACAATGATTTTCATGTGGCAGGATATAACATCAGTGCTGAAGCAGGTGCCAGGATCTATCCCTTAAAAAAATTCTTCTTTGAATTTACAGGTAAAACAGGTTTTGTAAAATACCTGAATGCTTTATCAAACAGTAATGCACAGAAAGGAATCCGTGCCAGGCATAGTTTTGGGTATTTTGAACTGATCGGCCTTATCGGCTATGATATTAATTTTTAAAATGAGCAGTCAAATTATTAAAGCCCTGTGATCTGATGCAGGGCTTTTGTATTTTTATAAAAAATAATCATGTACGAAAATAAAAAACAAAAACTGGCGCCTCCGTCCGTTTACTACCATAGAATAAGAAAAAGTGTTTTTCTATCCCTTTGCATTTTAATTATATTCTTATGCGCAGGTGCAGTGGGATACAAAATAACCATCCCTGAATTTGACTGGTACGACAGTTTCCTGAATGCCTCGATGATATTGAGTGGTATGGGGCCTATGATAGATCCAAAAATTATTTTAACCAATACTGCAAAAGTTTTTGCAACAGTATATGCGCTTTTGAGCGGTGTGGTTTTTCTGTCAACCTTTAGTTTACTTATTGCACCAGTGGCTCACAGGTTCTTTCATAAATTGCATTTAGAAGATAAATGAGATCTGCTGCCGACAATAGCTCATTTATAAAACGATCTGCAACCGATCTTGGTTTTGATTACTGCGGTATTTCCAAAGCAGTATTTTTAAATGAAGATGCAAGAAGGTTGGAAACATGGCTTCAAAAAGGAATGCATGGGAATATGCAATACATGGAAAATCATTTTGACATGCGGGTAGATCCCGTCAAACTTGTTCCGGGTGCTAAATCTGTAATCACATTGTTATTAAATTATTTTCCCGAAAAAAAACAATCTCCCTCATTACCTAAGATCTCAAAATATGCTTATGGAGAAGATTATCATGATGTGATAAGAGATAAGTTGAAAATGCTGATAGAATTGATAAAATTGGAAGTTGGTGAAATAAACGGTCGTGGATTTGTTGACAGTGCGCCAGTTTTGGAAAGAACCTGGGCACAAAAAAGCGGGCTTGGCTGGATCGGCAAGA
>JANNBU010000019.1:0-3309 GCA_031385805.1 Ferruginibacter sp. | reverse complement strand
TCATGATGCAAAATGGGCTGGTGCATACATCGAACGCATCAGCCGCATGGCACTGCGTGATAAAAATCACCCTTCTATTATTTTCTGGAGCCTTGGTAACGAAGCAGGGAGCGGCCCCAATCATGCTGCCATGGCGGGTTGGATACATGACTTTGATATTACCCGTCCATTGCATTACGAACCTGCCATGGGGAGCCCAAAAGAAGATGGTTATATTGATCCTTCCGATTCAAAGTATTTAAAAAGTAACGATCACAGTCACCGTATTCAAAATCCGCTGGATCAATATTACGTGGATATGATCAGCAGGATGTATCCGTCTGATTACACAGCGCCATTGTTGGCCAATCAACCCAATGGAGATAATCGTCCCATTTTCTTTTGTGAGTATGCACATGCTATGGGCAATAGTGCCGGTAACTTAAAAGATTTTTGGGATCAATGGCGAAATACAAAACGAATTATTGGTGGTTGCATTTGGGAGTTTAAAGACCAAGCATTGTTAAAAAAAGATTCTGCAGGCGTTGTGTATTATGCTTACGGAGGCGATTTTGGCGAAAAGTATTTCGACAATTTTACTATCAAAGGAATTGTTGCTGCTGATGGAAGGCCGAAAGCAGCAATGTATGAATGTAAAAGAATCTTCCAGCCCTTCGCAACGGAATGGTTTGATCCTGATAAACGACTTATCAGGATTACTAATCGGGCAGCGGTGTTAAATTTGCGTGACTTCTATATACATATTTCTACGCTTGAAAACGGAATGCATATCTGGCGTAAAAATTTTCCGGATATTGCGTTGTCACCTGGTAAGGACACCATCATTGATATTAAAACATTGCTTCCTGATTTGAAAGAGAGAAGTGAGTATCACCTGAATATTAAATTCGTAGATAAGCATCCTAAAATATGGGCGGATTACGATCCTTTTATAGCAAGTGATCAACTTGCTGTTCCCATTATCAAAATGCAAACTACTATAACCAATGCATCTTACAATACAGTTACCTTGCAGCAAACAGATCAACAGTTTGAGATGAAAGGAAAAGATTTTAAGGTTATGATAGATAAAAAAACAGGAGCATTGTCGAGCTATATCGTTGAGGGGCAACAACTGGTACTTCAACCTTTACTTCCACACTTCTCAAGACCAGTTACCGATAATGATCGTCGAGGATGGAAGGCTGATAAAAAATTAAAACAATGGTATAATCCTGAATTAATCGTCAAATCCTGCGAAGCTGTCAATAAGAACAATGGTGTTATTGAAATCAAAACTGTTTATAGTTTAATTGGTGATAGTGCAATGGTTACGGTAGTTTATGAAGTAAGAGGAGACAAAACAATTAAAGTGAGTCAGGTGATGGACGTTAAACCAGGCTTGCCCAATCTTCCGAAGTTTGGAATGCAAATGGGAATACCGGCAAATTATGCCAACATCGAATGGTTTGGCCGTGGTCCGTATGAAAACTATATTGATCGTCGATATGGCTCTGATGTGGGAAGATATTCAGCAGGCATAAAAAAATTCATGGAGCCTTATGTGGTGCCGCAGGAAAATGGTAATCGAACAGATGTCCGCTGGATGTTGTTTAAACCCCTGGATCTTCCCGCAAAAAAAGAGGATAAGTGGCCGATTATAAGTTTATACGTCGGCGCTGATAGTTTGTTAAGTATGAGTGCATGGCCTTATACAGAGGAAAACATAAGAACAGCAAAACATACGAATAGACTAAAAGAGTCAGGCTTTATTACGTTGAATATCGATTTAATTCAAATGGGAGTCGGAGGAAACGATAGCTGGAGCGATGTAGCAGCACCGTTGAAGCAGTATCAAGTTCCTGCAAAAAATTATAGTTACTCGTTTCATCTGGTGCCAAATGTGGCTATAGTCTGGCCATTAAGGAAGTCGAATATTACGGATTAAGAAGACAACTTATAACAGTGCATAGCCACAGCGAATCTATGCTTTTCTGTAATTGAGTCTGTAAAAATCTGTTCGGAAAATACAGAGATCGGTTCGTTAACGATTCGTAGATAACTGAATTTAAATTCATTATGAAAAAAAGTATGATACTCGTATTTCTTTGTGTTCATCAACTCACTTGGGCGCAAGAAGTGCCACAAACAGTAATGCAGCATATCTACGATGAAGTAAAAACTTCTTATAAATATGGCCTTGTTGTAATACCTGAAAATGAATCTAAAAAAATAGATTGCCCTTCTGTTTTTCGCAAAGGAAATTCCTGGTACATGACCTATATTCTTTTTGATGGCCGTGGTTATGAAACCTGGCTGGCGAAAAGTAAAGACTTATTGACATGGAAAACCCTGGGAAAAATTTTAGTCTTCGGCGATACAACCAATGCAGATGCCACTGAATGGGATGCCAATCAAAAGGCCGGATACATTGCCTTACAGGATTACAACTGGGGGGGGGCTTACAAGTTGCAAAAATTCAACAACAAATACTGGATGAGCTATATCGGCGGAAAAGAGAAAGGGTATGAAGCAGGCAAACTAAGTATTGGTATTGCAAACACCGATAAAAATATTATCCAATCGCATAACTGGAAAACATTCGATCCTGTTTTATCTATGAGCGATATTGATGTGCGTTGGTGGGAGAATAAAAAATTATTTAAGAGTACCATCATCTGGGATAAACAAAAAACATTGGGCCATCCTTTTGTAATGTATTACAATGCCAATGGCGATACCAGTAACAACACACCCAGGTGGCGCTGGTTCGAAAGGATCGGCATGGCGGTGAGTGATGATATGATGAACTGGCAACGTTATCAAACTGATCCGGTTGTGCATCATAAAATTGGAATTACGGGCGATGCTGTAATTCAAAAGATAGGCGATGTTTGGGTGATGTTTTATTTTGGCGCTTTTTGGGAAGGTAGAAAAGATGCCTTCAACCGGTTTGCCTGTAGTTACGATTTAGTGAATTGGACAGACTGGAATGGCGATGATCTCATAAAATCATCAGAACAATACGATGCAAAGTTTGCACACAAACCTTTTGTTGTAAAATGGAAAGGGGTGGTGTATCATTTTTACTGTGCGGTGGATGCAAAAGACCATCGGGGTATCGCGGTGGCCACTTCGGTTGATAAAGGAAAAACTAATCTTACATTTACAGGAGCAGAAAAATAAAAACGATTGTTAACATTGAATCATACCTGTAAGAAATACTGTTACCTGTTTTACCTGCTGTTATTGTCCTGCACCGTTCAGGCACAACAAAAAAAATCTGTTGATTTAATTGAACAAAATTTTCTCAATCCACCAGAATCAGCA
>JANNBU010000007.1:0-2627 GCA_031385805.1 Ferruginibacter sp. | reverse complement strand
AATTCAAGGTCATTCTTTCCACTGCGGGCATCTTTCAATTCTTCCAGTACATCATTGTTCATATTTAATGCTTCCAGTTGATGCTGTGCATAAAACGACTCCTGAACGTTGTGCCCCCAGATCCTTTCGCCATCAAATGTTTCAGCATCTGCAATAATGCGCAATAAAGTAGATTTTCCTTTACCATTTGCTCCAATCAAAGCAATCTTATCGCCACGTTCTATTTCTGCACTTGTATTTTCTACGATCACAATATCTTTAAATCTTTTACTGATATTATTTAGGGTAACAATTGTCCTGCCAGGTTGCTTTTCCACCGCAAAATTGATCCTCATATTCGGCCTTTCAAGTTCAACATCTTCTATACGATCCAGTTTTTCAAGGCGTTTTACAATACTCTGTGCTGCCGCAGCTTTACTGGCTTTGGCTTTAAAACGTTCAACAAAACGCTCATTCTGCCTTATATAATCCTGCTGATTATCAAAAGCCTTTTTTTGCATATCGATACGCAAAGCTTTTTCTGTTTCGTAATAGGAATAATTACCTGTATAAAAATGTAATTCCTGTTGATACAATTCAACAACTTTGGTAACCATCCTGTCTAAGAAAAAACGATCATGCGATACAATTACTACCGCACCCTGGTAATGTATCAGGTATTTTTCCAGCCACTCAATACTAGGCAGGTCAAGGTGATTCGTCGGTTCATCCATCAACAACACATCGGGATGTTGCAGGATCATTTTCGCCAACAGTACACGCATACGCCAGCCTCCACTAAAATTTTTATACGGTTTACCCAGGTCGGCATTTGCAAAACCAAGTCCCTGTAATATTTCTTCGGTTCTGTGATGTATGCTATATCCATCAAGTACTTCCAGTTCATGTAACAGATCGGCGTAGTCATGCGCCAGTTGTTCATCGCCGGTCTTTGCCAGTTCTTCCCCAAGTATTTCGATCTCTTTTTCGAGTTGCTTTACCCTTTCAAATGCACCCAGTGCAACTTCAAGAATAGAATCTTCGGTATCAAAGCCCAACAGGTCCTGGTGTAAAAAGCCGATGGTGGTTTCTCTTCCTTTTTCTACAGTGCCTTTTGCGGGTGAATATTGGCCGGTCAATACTTTTAATAAAGTAGATTTACCGGTTCCGTTATAGCCGATCAAACCGATACGTTCATTGGGTTGTATATGCCAGGTGGCGTCTTCAACGATGGTTCTTGCTCCAAATTCAAAGGTCACATTCTGTAATCCTAATAACATGTTGTTCTTTTTAGCTGTTAGCTATTAGCTTCAAGCTGTTAGCTTATTTTCCGCAAAAATAGTATAATCGTTAAACTAGTGGTGGGTTATTAATATTATTAATGTGGCTGCAAACTTATAGAGTTACTTTTTGTAATAACTATGGCTAACAGCTTGCAGCTAATAGCTTAAGGCTTTTCACTAACTTTGGCAAAAATTTATACAGATGAAAAAAGGATTGGCATTATTACTTGTTTTATTGGTCGCATTTGGCATTTACTGGTTCATGTTCAGGAAAAAAGGGGGTTCAACCAATGATATGAAGCCCGAACCAATCGCATTAAAGAAACATTCTGTAGCTTTTAATGCAAGTGTTGATAAAGTGGTAACTGCCTACCTGGGCATAAAAGATGCATTTGTGGATGCAGATACTGTAAAGGCAAAACTAAAAACAACTGAATTCATACATTTATTGGACAGTATCCATACCGATGAATTGAAAAATGACACAGCCGTTATCATGGAATCGGCGAAGTCGGGTATCGCTGACATCCGTTCAAATGCGGTTTCCCTGCTGTCACAAACCGATATTACCGAAATGCGCCAGGATTTTCGGATGATAACTGAAATGATGTATCCTGCATTTTTTAAAACCATTAATTATGAAGGACCTAAATTATACCTGCAGCATTGTCCAATGGCTTTCGGGGAAGATAAAGGTGCAGACTGGATAAGCAATAGTGAAGAAGTAGTGAACCCATACCTGGGCAAAAACCATCCCGAATGGAAAGGATCCATGCTCCATTGCGGCGAAATAAAAGATACCATCAAGGCTCAATAATAAAGGCAGTACCCTCCATGAAATATTTTTATCTACCGTTAATTTTTTTATGCTTTTCTTTTTGCACACATGCGCAAAAAGCTCCTGTAGTTTCAAATGTAAGGCATACCATCAGTGGATATATAAAGGATGGGACAACCGGTGAAACAATGATTGGCGCTACCATTTCGGTAAAAGGAAATTCCAGGGGCATCAACAGCAATCAATATGGTTTTTATTCACTCACACTTACTGAAGGAAATTATTCGATCGTGGGCTCATATATCGGTTACGGATCAATGATGATCAATATTGATCTGAAGAAAGATACTTTGATAAACCTAAACCTCTATCCGGGTGTTCAGCTTTCCCAGGAAGTAATTGTAACCGCAAAAAAAAGAGACAATAATGTAAAGAATGCGCAATTGGGGAAGATTACTTTACCCATTGAACAGATAAAATCGATACCCGCTTTTTTAGGGGAAGTTGACCTGTTGAAAGTAGTGCAGTTGTTACCCGGTGTTCGCAATGCAGGCGAGGGTAGCGCAGGTTTTTACGTAAGGGGAGGC
>JANNBU010000005.1:0-46991 GCA_031385805.1 Ferruginibacter sp. | reverse complement strand
TGCTGCCCGTTGGTAAATAAATATGACTGCTGTCTAAATAACTTGGCTGGCCGGTGATGTTCATTACCATGTTTGTAACAGGGCCATTTAAGGTCATCAATGCCTTCCCGGTAACATTGCCATAGAACTGGCTGTTGTCTTTTTTGGTTGTATTTAAAAGCAGCATTTTTGCTGTTTCAAATCTTATATTCTCAAAAGAAAAATTATTAAAAAACTGGTGATGCATTTTCCCGCTTACCGTTCCTTCATTTTTAAGTGTATCTTTTATTTGCATACTGCCCAGGTCAATCTCATCCTTTTCGAATATGACCGTTTCATTGGTAAAAAGATATTTGCATTGGGTATAAGCAACTCTTAATGCGCCGCTGTCGATTGTAGCCTGTCCGGTCAAATATTTATGATCACCACCTCCATACAATTTAAGATCACTGTGAGCAAAGCCATTCATTTCACTGAATATGGAACCGAGATAGGGTTCAAGGATATTCAGGTTCAGGCGACCGGCATATAAGTTTATATCCATCTGGTTCTCTGAAGAATCTTTGTAGTTGTACCTGCCATCAATTTTAAAAGCGTTATCGGGTTCATCAGCGTCTGTTTTGAATTTAACTTCACCAGTAACAGTATTGGCAGTTGCATCTATGTTAACTTTCCCAACATATTCATTGTCTTGCGAAAAACTATCAACGAATCCTTTAAAATCTATTGTAAATTTTCCGAACGGATCTCTCACAGTGGCTGTTCCTGTTGCAAGCCCTTTCAATGCAGGTTTTGTTAGAACGAATGGCATAAAATCACCGATGTTTACCTGCTGCAATTTTGCCACGATATTTGTTTCATTGTTTTCATCACTCAGCTCTGTTGATATAACGATCTGCTGTTTATCCTGTACAAATTTTATTTCATTTGCATCTAAGTAATTTTTTCTCACAGTAAGCTCGCCGTCTTTCGCCAATTCCCATTTTTTATCATTGATGATAAAGGAAGAAGGGAAGAAATGAACTTTTACACCATCCGAAAGTGTTTGTATACTGGCATTGAGTTCTGCATCATTGAGGGTTTTGCCGGCACTTGTTTTTAAATGGATGACAGATACATCATTGTTTGCGGTGAGTTGTAATTTTGTGCCGGGAAAATGCAGGCTGTCGGTCAGCATAACATCATCAACGGCAATGTCTGCTCTTAGCGTATCCCTGTTGCCGTTACCTTTAAGAATGATATTGCTGAATTTTTTGCCATCGTATTCAAACTCCGGAACGGTAGCGCTTACATTCAGGTCATAATTGGCCAGGTTCAAATTACCCGTTATGCTTGAATTGTTCAACCCATTCAGTTTTTTATCGAATAGTTTAAGATATTCATCAACCTGCTTTGTTTTTATATTAAAAGAAAAATCCTGGTTGCTTACTGTATGAGAAGGCTTTTTAATGTATATGGGATAATAACGGCTCAGAAAGACTTTAAATGCATCGGGTAATTCCATGAGGGTGAATTTGCCGCTTAACTCAGCATCAATCTCATTGGATTTCAGTGTAAGGAATTTCTTATCATCTTTTATGAATGACGTAAGGTTGAGTGAATCGAAGGAAAGCGACGTGGAATCGTGTTTAAAACTGGCATCATACACCCTTGCCGTCCCCAGGAAATTATCAATATTATTTCCTGTAAAATTCAGGCTGAACAAACCCTTCAATTCAAAATTTTCATTGGCAAAATGAATGTTCTTTAAATTGGCGTATTGCAGGTCTGCATCCAGATTAAAAGCAATTTCATCTCCTGAAAGGCTCAGTGTTCCATCTAAACTTTTGATCTTGATATTTGGATCATTAATGGTTAAATGCCCTGTAAAGAGATTCTTATTAAAATCTCCTTTTACAACCAGGTTCTGGTAATCATAACCGTTAAATTCTACCTGGCGGATGGAACCATCAAAATTTGCATTCAGTTTGTTCAATACAAACCCGCTGCCGACTACTTTTCCATTCAATGAGATCCTGCCAACCTCCGAATTGTTTAAAAATTCTCCCAGTTTAAAACCATTGGTTACAAGCTTTCCCGAATAATACGGGGTGCCGTTTTCGGGCAATTTCATATTCAGATCGGCGGTAACAACACCAAGGTTTGTAGCGATCGCTCCATAAGTTACAAAGTCGTTTAAGAAGCCTGTGAAATTCCCTTTGTAAAAGATATTTCCCAGTTTACTCAACTGCAACTGGTTAACATTTTTTAATGCGGGAATAATAGCAACAAGGTCCGAATAATTGGTTTGAAGACTATTGCTTTTAAAATCTATGAACGTTGTATTGATATCAGGTAATCCCCTCATCGCAATATCCCCGTCAACCATCGTATTCCCGCTTCTAACCTTCATATTTTTTGCCGAAAAATTCTCAATCGTCCCTTTGGCATTTCCTTCTACGTAAAATATCCTTTTCCAGTCTGCCAGTTGCGGCGCAAATATGGCAAGGTCATCACTATAGATCTTACTGTCATGTAACCTTGCTTCCAGCGTTACACTCTTCATAAAATTACTCATATCATCATTGAAAGTATTATAGGACATGGAATAATAATTACCGATCCGGCTGTTATTGGTTTCAAGGTCGAGGTTATTAAATTCCATTTTCTCAGGAGTAAAACGTATCAGTGATTGTATTTTTTTAACAAGCAAACCACTTTTTTCCTTTGCTGTCAGCAGTACATTTGCTATAAGGGTATCATTTTTAAATTCCAGGTCTTCAATGCTCCCGGAAATAGTAGAAAATAAAAGATGTTGCCCGTCAAAACGATCTTTATATGCCGGGCGTATGGTTTCTTTGTCATTAATAAAACTGCCATTAAAAAGCTGTAATTTTTTCATTTCCACTACCCATCCTGAGTTGTTCCACTTAAAAGCAGAGATACCAGGTATCTTCTCCAGGATATTCGAAAGATCAGGCTGCACCGGTTTACGTCCGGTAAAATCTGCCAGCACAAACATAGGTTCGTCCAGGTACATGTCGTTAACAATAACCTGTTTCTTCTTAAAGTCAATGCCCTCCATTTTTAAATCCACTTTTTTTAGGGAGGCAATCATATTCTGGCCAATCCATTTGTCAATCTTATTGAAACGGATATTGGTAAGATGTATCTCTTTGAGGTCAAATTCAAATCCACCGGATTTTTCTGTAGATTTTTTCGCCGGACTGAAATAATCCACCAGGAACTGGTAATTCCATACAGAATCTGTACGGCTCATATTTACAATGACATCATCTATTGAAATATAGTTGAGTGTGATCTTATCTTTCAAAAAAAACCAATCTGTAAGATTTACCCTGGCAGCACCCGCATACAATAGGGTATCTTTATTCAAATCCTCAACCATGATGCCCTCGATCGATAATTTATTGAAGAAAGCTAGGTCTACTTTTTTAACCGTGACCCTTGTATGCAGTTTTTTTGACAGGCTGGCGGATAACTGTTTTACAACCCATGTCTGAACCGGGGAAAAATGCAACAGTCCGTATAACAGGAACACCAGCAGGATGAGGGCCAGTAGTAAACGTTTTGATATTTTGAAAAATTTGCGCAGAAAAGGTAATTAGTTGTAAAAATAGCCAATCGGGCTCTACACGCAAATTCAATGCCCTTTTTTATGAAATATTTATTGCTCAGGGATTATGAATGAAAACCGGCCTGTCATGCAGTAAAACGGACAACTTAACTTGAAAAAGATTTAAGGCCGTTGTTGGTCGACTGAGGTAACAACTTAAAAAGTTATTTATATGATCTGAAATAATATCCCAGGTTCAGGCTAAAAGTCCTGTTTTGTATATTCCTTTTATCCCGTTCTATATTGTTATTAATATTGGCAAAGCCATACTGGTAAGCAACCTCAATAAAATATTTTTTTAAATGCCAGCCAACACTTGTATGAAGGCCCATGTCAAAAAGGCCATAATCTTTTGAGGTACTGAAATTCATTTTAGCCGAACTGTCTACCCCGGCAATAGTAGTTTTTTCAGTTCCTCGAATTGCCAGACTTGCGACCGGGCCCACGGCAATTACAAGGCAATTGTCTTTGCCGGTAACAAAATCAACACTTAATGCTGGCACTATATCAATATAATGTATGAAGTTGCGGGTTTTATCGCCTGTACTGTTTCCACTTTTGATGATAAAACCCCGTGTGCTATAGGCTACATAAGGTGAAAAATGAAGAAGCCCGTCAAATGCTGTGTTCATTCGGATTGCCAGGCTGCCGCCGGGAACAAATCCTGTTGATTGTTTTACATCATTCAAATATGCCCTGGCAGTGGAATAATTAAACCCTCCTTTAATGGCAAGTTTGGTTTGTGCATGGGTATAAGACAAGCAGGATATGGCAAGTACAGTGGTAAACAGAAGTTTCATGTGTTCTTTATATGGCAGCAAAAATAAGGTTTTATACACTGCTATCAATCAATAACCGGCTGCGCTATCATCTCCACGGCTATCGGCAACCGCAGTTATTTGTTTTTTGGGTTTATAAAGGATCATGATCAATTCGGTACGGCCAATGGATTCACGCATGTTTATTTTATAGCCTATGCGTTCCAATGATCTTATGGTTGCCGGAGGAAAAGATCTTTCTACATACACAGAATCGGGTAACCATTGATGATGGAATTTAGGTTTGTTCACAACATCTTCGGGGCTCATTTTAAATTCAAGGATATCAACCAAGCTTTGAAAAACGCTTGTTGGAATTGTTGTGCCACCGGGCGAACCGACTACAATAAATGGTTTGTTGTTTTTTAAAACAATGGTGGGTGTCATACTGCTCAGCATTCTTTTTCCGGCACTGATGGCATTTTTATCATTGCCAATAGCGCCATACATATTTGGTACGCCCGGTTTAATACTAAAATCATCCATTTCATTATTCAGAATAAAACCTGCACCACTTACTACAGTTTTGCTTCCATAACTATCATTCAATGTTGTTGTAACGGCTACAGCATTGCCTTCATCATCTATGATACTTAAATGAGTTGTTTCTTCACTTTCTTTGATGATGCCGGCTTTTGTTGTGCCGCTGTTTCCTGCTTTTTCAGCATCATAATCTTTCATTCTTTCTGTAAGATATGTAGCACTCACTAATTTTTTTACAGGAACTTTTACAAAATCAGCATCTCCCAAAAACTCAGCCCTGTCTGCAAAAGCCCTGCGCTCAACTTCTATCATCAGTTGTATTGCCTGTGGAGATAAAAATCCCATGGCAGCAATATTTTTTTGTTCTATCATCTTCATCATTTGTTGCAGGAGAATGCCACCACTGCTTGGCAAAGGCATGGTAATGATGTGTGCATCTTTGTAATCAAATTCAATAGCAGTTCTTTCAACTGCTTTGTATGCTTTAAGGTCGTCGTAACTGATGATGCCTTTTCCTTTTTGCATTTCTTCAACAATCAACTTTGCAGTCTCGCCCTCATAAAATCCTTTTTGTCCGTATTTGCTGATGCGTTTTAAAGTATTTGCCAGGTCTTTTTGTATGAGTATATCACCTTCTTTCCATGGATCGTCTTTTACAAATGCAGGAATGGAGGTATTCAGTTTTATAAATTCTGCCCTGTTACTGTTAAAATCTTTAGCCTGCGAACCGGTTATCGGAAAACCTTTTTCCGCCAGTTCTATTGCTGGTTGTATCAATGTAGCAAAAGGTAGTTTTGCATATTTGAGGGCAGCAAATAATCCTGCAACTGTTCCCGGAACGCCCGAAGCCAAATGCCCGTCTTCTGATAATTTCGGGATAGGGTTACCGTTAGTATCTAAATACATATCTCTTCCGGCTTTTGCCGGTGCTTTTTCCCTGTAATCAAGTGCTATATTCTTTCCATTCTTTAAATGTGCTACCATAAATCCGCCGCCGCCTATATTACCGGCACCGGGATAAACAACTGCCAGGGCAAGTTGTGTGGCAATGGCTGCATCAATAGCATTGCCGCCGCTTTTTAATATTTGCAATCCTGCCTTGCTTGCCAATGAGTTGGCAGAGACAACAGCCGCTTTAGTACAAACTATTTTTTTATGTTGCCCAACTGTTGATTGTGCATTGCTATATAACGAAGCAATGAAAAAGTATAAGAGAAGGACCGGTTTTTTCAGGAACATGCCTTGTTTAATTTTTTCAAATGTAAATTTTCTTTTTTAAGGAGGATAGATTTTATACTTTCATAGGATAATTAAGGTATTATGAAAATAAAATTTTTCCTGATCGCATTGATTGCGATGATAACAACTGCCAGTGCACAGACCTTGAAGAGCCCCGATGCATTTCTGGGATATAAGCCGGGTGAAAAATTTACGCCCCACTATAAGATCGTTCAGTATTTTGAAGAGGCCGCAGCAGCTATGCCGCAAATGATGAAGCTGGAACAATACGGACTTACAAATGAAGGAAGGCCATTGTTGCTTGCAGTGATTGCATCAGAAGAGAATTTTTCCAGGCTGGATGAAATAAGAAAAAATAATTTACGATTAACGGGCCTGTTGAATGATAAACCTGCTGATGTACAGGCACCTGCGGTCGTATGGCTAAGTTACAATGTTCATGGCAATGAAGCCAGTTCATCGGAAGTATCGATGAAAACGTTGTATGAATTACTGGCTCCCGTTAATGCTCAAACGAAACAATGCTTACAGAATACCGTAATAATAATTGATCCCTGTCTGAATCCTGATGGAAGAGACCGTTATGTAAACTGGTATAATGAAGTTGTGGGAAAATATCCGAATGTAAATGGCGATGCAACAGAACACAATGAACCCTGGCCGGGCGGCAGGAGCAATCATTATAATTTTGACCTTAACAGGGATTGGGCCTGGCAAACACAAATAGAAACACAGCAGCGAATTAAAAAATACAATGAATGGATGCCGGTGATCCATTGTGATTTTCATGAACAAAATCCCGGTAGCCCGTATTATTTTGCACCTGCTGCCGAACCTTTTCATGAAGTGATCACACCGTGGCAGCGTAGTTTCCAGGGCATCGTGGGAAAGAATCATGCAAAATATTTTGATGCAAACGGCTGGTTGTATTTTACAAAAGAATATTTTGATCTATTCTATCCTGCTTACGGAGATACTTATCCAATATACAATGGTGCTATTGGTATGACATACGAACAGGCCGGAGGTAGCAGGGGCGGCCTGGCCATCCGGGTGAATGATGATACCCTTACACTCGGGGACAGAATTGAACATCATTTTACAACCAGTATGAGTACCATTGAAGTAGCTGCTTTAAATGCTGTAAAGATCAATGCGGAGTTTAAAAACTATTTTGATGATGGCAGGATAAATGGAAATGGTATTTATAAAACTTATGTGCTTAGCGGTGGAAATGAAAATAAGGTATCGGCTTTGAAAGACCTGTTTGCCAGGAATAATATTTCATATACTTATACCAAACAGGGAACGCAAGTAAAGGGTTATAATTATTTCAACGGGAAAGAAGAGAATTATACCACAGCACAAAATGATCTGATGGTTTCTGCATATCAGGCAAAGTCAACATTGATAAAAGTTTTGTTTGAACCTCAGTCGAAACTAATAGATTCCGCTACATACGATATAACTGCGTGGGCATTGCCTTATGCTTATGGTGTGCAAACATTTGCTGTAAAAGAAAAACTTGTGGGTGAAAATTATCAGCAGGCTGCAGGTAAAACCACATTAAGCCAAAATGAGTATGGTTACCTCGTAACATACAATTCTTTTAATGATGGTAAATTATTAGCGGCCCTTCTTAAAAATGGTATAAAAATTCGCTTTGCAGAAAAAGATTTTTCTTTCAATGGAAAAAAATATATGAAAGGAACGCTGGTGTTGCTGAGATCGGGTAATGAAAATAAAATTTCACAGTTTATTAAATTGGCAGAAGAAAATAAAGCCGTTGTTGCCAGCGTAAATTCCGGTTATATGGAAAGCGGATTTGATTTTGGTTCAGATAAGCTTCACCTGGTTAAAAAGCCTGTTGTAGCAGTTCTTACAGGCGATGAAACATCTTCTACAGCATCGGGCGAGGTTTGGCATTTATTTGAACAGCAATAAGATTATCCCATTACAAGAATCAATTCAACCGACATTAAATATGTGAACTGGAAAAACATTGATGTGCTGATCATTCCTGATGGTAATTATAAAACATTATCAGATAAAGATGCCAATGCAGACCTGAAAACATGGGTAAGACAGGGAGGAAAAATAATTGCCATGGAAGGAGCTGTATCTCAAATGGCCACCGGTGAATGGGGATTGAAAAGAAAAAAAGATGAGGAAGCTGATAAAAAGGAAGAAGATAAAAAACCTTCTTATACTGATATCAAAAGATATGAGAACCGGGAGAAAGATGTTGTGGTGAATAATATACCCGGTGCGATCTATAAAATTGAAATGGATGAAAGCCATCCGCTGGCATTCGGGTATCCTTCGTTTTATTTTTCATTGAAGCAAAATGATCATATTTATGAGTTCATGAAAGATGGGTGGAACGTTGGCGTAATTAAAAAAGAAAACCAGGTCTCAGGATTTGTAGGAAGCAAAGTGGGTGTGAAAATTAAAGATGGTACTGTTATAGCCGTTCAGCAATATGGGAAAGGATCTGTCATTTATTTTGCTGATGATCCTATTTTCAGGAGCTTTTGGGAAAATGGTAAACTGATGTTTGTGAATGCAGTGTTTTTGGTTGGGCAGTAGCAAGTGGGAAGTAGCAAGTAGGGAATAGCAAGTGGGATGAAAGTTAACAATGAATTTAGTAACCAGGTAATTGCAAAAAGTTCAAATTATATAAACCACCCACTAGCCTCTCCCCACTGGCTACTAGCTATTTTTGACAATCGGCAAGCGTTACTGTGATCAATCCTGTAAATTCGTACCACAATAACTACTTATGCATAAACTTGTTTTCATTTTATTAATTCTTGTTTCCTTTATCGGCTCAGCACAAAATCCCAGAACATATTCTTCATCAGAGATATTATTACAATTAAAAAAACTCAATGTGCTTGGCTCTGTATTGTATATTGGCGCACATCCCGATGATGAGAATAATTCTTTGCTTCCTTATTTTGCGAATGAGAAATTATATCGCACTGCATACCTGAGCCTGACAAGAGGTGATGGCGGACAAAACCTGATCGGGGTTGAACAAGGCGTTGAACTTGGCCTGATACGCACCCAGGAATTATTAGCGGCAAGAAAGGTAGATGGTGCGGAACAATATTTCAGCAGGGCTTATGAATTTGGATATAGCAAAAGTTCAAAAGAAGCATTGAAAATATGGGACAGGGAAAAGATATTATCAGATATCGTTTGGGTGATCAGGCAGTTTCAACCCGATGTGATCATCAAACGTTTTCCCGGCGATGCAAGAGCCGGGCATGGCCATCATTCAGCTTCCGCTATACTTGCAGATGAAGCATTCATTGCCGCTGCAGATGCTAACAGGTTCTCCGGGCAATTTCAATATGCTGTTAAACCATGGCAGGCAAAAAGAATATTGTGGAATACATTCAATTTTGGTGGTAATAATACAACGAGTGAAAACCAGTTGAAGATAGATATTGGTGGTTACAATGCTTTGCTTGGAAAAAGTTATGGTGAAATGGGTGGTGAAGCAAGGACCATGCATAAAAGCCAGGGAGAAGGACGGCCAAGAAGAAGGGGACAATCATTTGAATATTTTTTAAATACAGGGGGAGAAGCGCCTGTAAAAGACCTGATGGATGGGATCGTTATTGACTGGAAAAGAATAAATGGCGGAGAAGTTATTCAATCTATGATCAATGATATTATTACAAAGTATAAATCAGACCAACCTGAATTGTCGGTTCCTGCTTTGGTAAACTTATATAAATTGATAAAAGAGCTGCCTGTTGAAAACTGGAGAAATAAAAAGTTAGCTGAAGTACAGCAATTGATAGAATCATGCAGCGCCTTGTATGTTGAAGCAACTTCAAACCAGCAGAATGTTGTGCAGGGTGATACTTTAAAAATAAGTTTTGTTTTAAATGAAAGAAGGGATATCAATGTTGTTTTAAAGAATATGGTCATTGAAAATTTTGATACAACTTTATCAACTCACTTATCAACCAATCAAAATCTAACCATCAACAAGAATTTAGTTGTTGCCAATAAGCGGATCTCACAACCTTACTGGCTTGAGTATCCATTAAAAGGAGGAACTTTTGAAGTAAGGGATCAGCTCATGATCGGGAAAGCAGAAAATGATCCTTCATTTGAAGTTTCCATGCGGATGAATATCGAAGGGGAAGACTTTATCATCAAACGCCCGGTTCAATACCGTGTTATTGATCCTGTAAAAGGAGATACTTATCAACCGATAGCTGTATTACCCAAAGTGGAATTAAGTTATTCCAATGATAATTTCATTTCGGTAAATGGGGCACCGGCAAATGCAAGGATCGGACTCAGGTCAAATGTAAATGATTCGGCCAGTTATGCCGTTGTACAACAGTATTCAAAAAAATGGGAGAATGAGCTTCCTTTTTTTCAATATGCAGTTAAGCATAATAAAGATGATCAGCGCCTGGCCGTATTCAATCCAATAACAACTGATACAAATATCTCTGAAGAAATTAATTTAAAGACTAGTGATGGAAAATTCGATGGTTATACCAAAACGATCAGTTACGATCATATTCCAACTATTACCTATTTTCCAAAGGCAAAAGCTAATCTTGTAAAAGTTGATGTGAAAATCGTGGGTAAGAAGATCGGTTATATTGTTGGTGCCGGTGATAAAGTTCCGCAGGAACTGGAACAAATGGGTTATTCGGTTAAGATACTTTCGGAAGCTGATCTTGATGATGAAAACTTAAACCAATTTGATGCCATCATTACCGGCATACGTGCCTATAACATACACGAATACCTGGGCAATAAAAATGAAGTATTAAAACGATATGTTCAAAATGGTGGTAACCTTATTGTACAATATTTAAAGAGTAACCAGGTAGGATTGAAAAGAGTTGTTGTAGGACCTTATACATTTACAATAGATGGAGGCACGAGGGTTACAGAGGAAGATGCAGCAGTAAATTTTCTATTACCGCAACATTCTGTGTTGAACTATCCGAATAAAATATCAGAAAAAGATTTTGAAGATTGGGTGCAGGAACGCAGCACTTACCAGGCAATTAAAACAGATGAACATTTTGAAATGCCGTTGGGTATGAATGATAAAGCAGATAAGCAAAGCAATGGCAGCCTGGCTATCGCTAAATATGGGAAAGGGAATTTTGTGTATGCAAGCCTTGTTTTCTTCAGGCAGTTGCCTGCTGGTGTGCCGGGGGCGTATCGTTTAATGGCAAATCTGATTGCATTGCCAAAAAATAAGTAGTTAAAAGGTCTGACGCCCACGTCTGACCTTTTAACTACTTATTTTGATCCAACTTATTATATTGGCAATATGGTCGTGTAAGAACAAACATACTCTGTTGAAATAAAAAAATGCAAAACGAAAAATCATACTGGAATAAATGGTACCTGGCTGTACTTGCTTTTTTAGTACTGCAGATCATTATATTTTACTTTATTAGCAAGCAATATTCATGAGTAAGATAGACTGGGTCATATTAATTGTAACACTTGGCAGTATCATTGTTTATGGCATCTATAAAAGCAAGACCAGTAAAAACCTTGAAGGTTATTTCCTTAGTAACCGCAGCCTGCCATGGTATCTCGTACTGCTGAGTATCATGGGTACGCAGGCAAGTGCCATTACTTTTTTAACCGGACCGGGCCAGTCGTACAGCGATGGAATGCGTTTTGTGCAATACTATTTTGGATTGCCATTAGCCATGATCGTTATCAGTATATTTTTTGTACCCGTTTTTAGCAGGTTAAAAGTTTATACTGCTTATGAATTTCTGGAGCAACGGTTTGATCTGAAGACAAGAACACTCACTTCATTTTTATTTTTACTTTCCCGTGGATTGAGTACAGGTATCAGTATTTATGCACCATCATTGGTATTAAGCTCATTGATGGGATGGAATATTTATTATACCAATCTGGTTATGGGAGGATTACTCATCATTTATACCATGAGCGGTGGTGCTAAGGCCGTGGCACACACGCAAAAATTGAAGATGATCATTGTATTTGTTTCCTTATTTATTGTGGGTTACCTGGCAGTAAAACTATTACCTGATGCAGTTGGTTTTAATGGTGCACTGAGTATGGCCGGTGAAAAAGGTAAGATGAATATCATTACAACCGGCTTTACTGATAATGGATTTGACTGGAAGGATAAATACAATATATGGAGCGGACTGATCGGAGGTTTTTTTCTTGCACTCAGTTATTTTGGAACCGATCACAGCCAGGTAGGAAGGTATCTTACCGCAAAGGATGTAAAAGAAAGCAGGAAGGGTTTATTGCTGAACGGATTGGTAAAAGTGCCGATGCAGTTCTTTATTTTGCTGATCGGGATATTGATCTTTTCATTTTACCAATATAATAAAGCTCCCATCTTTTTCGATGAGGCAACAAGCATAGTTGCAAAACAAACTCCTTATAAAGATTCATTGCTGATAACTGAAACAAATTATAACAATGCATTGGTTGCCGGTGATCAAAAAGAAGCAGGTTTATTGAGAGTTGAATATAAAAAGATATTAAAGGAAGCACTTCCGGGCCAGGATGTGAATGATAACAATTATATTTTCCTGCGTTTTGTAAAAGATAACCTGCCCATTGGTTTGATCGGGATCATTTTTGCCATCATCTTTTTAGCAGCCTGGGGTAGTATTGCTGCTGCGTTGAATGCACTGGCAGCTTGTACAGTTGTTGATTTTCATAAGAAATTCTTTTCAAAAGATAAAACAGAACTGGAGGATTATAAAGTATCACAATGGTACACATTGGGTTGGGGGCTTTTTTGTATAGTGATTGCCATGTTTGCACAAAACATAGGCAATAGTTTGATAGAAGCAGTTAACATTCTTGGTTCAATATTTTATGGTGTTATACTTGGGATTTTTTTAGTAGCATTCTGGATGAAGCGTATAAAAGGGAATGCGGTTTTTATTGCTGCAGTAATTTCTGAAATAATGATCATTACCATTTATTATATGGATATTATTTCTTTCTTATGGCTGAATGTGATCGGGGCGTTGCTGGTGATTGTGTTGAGTGGGGTATTACAGGTGTTTTTGAGAAAAACTAATGGTTGATAAAAGTTTACACCTTTTTTGAAAGGTGTAAACTTTTATCAACCGGTAAAACTTATTTCAACTTCTTAATCAGATCTTCATTCAATTTCACATAATCATCATTTTTATCTTCCCTTGCAAGTTCGAGTGATTTATTAGCACTAACCAACGCACCGGCTTTGTCGCCCATTTCTTTTTGAATTTTGGCTTTGTATAACCAGATCCAATAAGCTTTCGGATTTGCTTCGGTTGCTTTGCCCGCATTTTCCAATGCTTTTGCACTGTTCTTTTCATATTCGTTGTAAAACTGTGCAGCTTCCCAGTAAGGTTTTTTATCCATTTGCATACCTTCCTCTATCTGCGCCCTTAGTTTATCTTTAATATTTGTAGTAATCGGGAGTGAAACGGCTGTTTTATCCCATAGAATATGCAATTCACAACTTTCAGCTTTTATATCTGAAAACTGCATGGTAAATGATTCAATTTTTGTGTTCATGCTCATGGAACGAACCTTGAATCTTGCTACATCATCAGATTCAGCATAACCATCAACACCCCAGTTCTTAATGCCTTTGTTTAATATTATTTCCCATGCATCTGTTCCGGGGATCGTGTACAAAGCATAAGATCCGGTATCTATTTTTTTACCTTGTATTTCTACCGGCTCAGAAAATTTAATGATGGTAGCAGCATTGGCGCCTGTGCGCCACAGTTTGTTATATGGAACAAGATCGCCGAATATTTTCCTGTCTTTTGTAGCGGGCCTTGAATAGGTAAGTTCAATATTACCCATACCGAAATTCTGTTTAACGATTTGTGTAGGAGAGGGCTGAGGCATTTTTACCTGGGCACTCATTGCGATACAGGTTGATGCAAGCAAACCTGTTAAGAATAATTTTTTCATTTTTGTTTTTTTTATATGTTATTATTGAAAATACACTTTTACTGTCTGGTAAAATAAACGGTTGTTGATGAACTGCTGCTGCGAATACATTTGTTGTTTTTCTGAAAAACCCTGTAACCCCAAAAGCCCGGCTGCATTGCCTTTGTTGATGGCGATCTCCAGGTAGCCTGCTGAATTGAACAGCGCCAGTTTTTCTCCTTCGGTTACATCTGCATAGGTTTCACTGATCTTGTCTATAACCTCATCTCTTTTAAAAACAATGGTAAAACTTCTTCCCCTGCGTTGTTCTTCAAATTCTTCTTTGGTAATATTTACAATTACATTTTCAAAGTTGTCAATAAAAATGATCTGCCCTTCAATATAATTATTTCCAAGTAGCGGGTGTAAAGGATTTTTTACCTGTATAGATACCGTTGCATCGCCGATGGCTTCTAATTTTTTTCCGGCTAATATCTCATTGAATGCATTTGCAAAAATGCTAATACAAAATAAAGTGTTCTTCTGATTTGTTTTCCCCAATGGCAGCGCCACCACTTTCTGAGGTGATTCTTCCAGCACCATCGTTAGTAATCCATTGTCTGCACAACCGATGTAGTGGCCATTGTGTTCTGCCAATAACAGGTGTTCGGGTTTTTCATCAAAAAGGTTTACCAATATCAAATGAAAAGTGCCTGATGCAAAATTCTTAATGGCATTGCGGCACACATAAGCGGCTTGCGGGTAATTAAAAGGAGAGAGTGCATGTGTAATGTCAACAATATTAAATTTTTTGTTTGACTGCAATAACTGACCCTTAATAGCGCCTGCTAAAAAATCCTGTTCGCCGATATCGCTTGTAAGGGTTAGTAAAGCCATGTATTATTTAAGTGATTATAAACTGTATTTAATCTTTAGTATATAAACAGCAACTTATTTTACAAGCTTGCCATTTTTAAAATAAAATCTTTTTGTAAGTTTATCTGCTAAGGAAGGAAAGAATTTGGCCAGAAACACCGTTTGTTTTCCCAGGAATGTAAGCACCAATGTTCTTTTTCTTTTTTCTATGGATCTTAGAATATGCCTTGCACAATCTTCCGGGCTCATCAATTCACTTTCATTCACCGGACTTTGTCCCTGTATTCCTCCTTTTGCAGTCAATGCAGCCACTCTTGTATTGCTGCGTGTAAATCCCGGGCTAACCCACATTACATTTACTGCTTCATCCCATAATTCGATCCTCAATGCCTCCAAAAAACCAATGATGGCAAATTTGCTGGCCGAATAACCGCTGCGGCCTGGCAGGCCACGATAGCCTGCAATAGAAGACAGTCCTACAATGGTTCCTTTTCGCTCAATAATGGAATCGAGTGCCAGTTTGGTACAATAAACCGTTCCAAAATAATTTATTTCCATTACTTTTCTAAACACTTCCAGGTCGGCATCCTTCACCAATGCTTTCATTACAATACCTGCATTGTTTATCAGTATATCAATGCAGCCAAACTGGTTTAGGGTAGATTCTATGAAAAACTTACAATCGTTGTAATTACTTACATCAGCCACTATGCAGTGCAGCGGGGAAGTTGAATGGCGCAATTGGAGGTCGTATAATTTGTCTTGGTTGCGGGCACAGGTGGCAATTTTAGCTCCCAATGGCAATAATTGTTCTATCAGGGCCTTGCCAATTCCATCACTTCCGCCGGTGATGACAACGACTTTATTTTTAAAAAATTCACTCATAAAAACAATTCATGGCAAAAATAGGGGAGTTAGGTGGCTGTTAACAAAGAAATAAGGGATTTAATATATAATAATCCCGAAATCTTTCTAAAAAAATTTGATACAATATGTTTTTGCCTTATTTTTGCACTCCATTTAAAAAAGGGGTAGGCAAAATTGTTAGCCTGTCACTAATAGAAGGGATGAATTGGTAGCTCAGTTGGTAGAGCAATACACTTTTAATGTATGGGCCCTGGGTTCGAGTCCCAGCCAGTTCACAGATAATAAAAGCCGCTATTTTTAGTGGCTTTTGTATTTTAGGCAAATATCAAACATTCGAATATCGAACAAGAACAAGGAATATCGAATTATGATCGGAGCCAACACTTCAACATTGGAAATTCCTTGTTCCTTGTTCATTATTCAAACAAAAATGCGTCAGTTCTGAAAACCTTGGAATTTGCTAAGTTTACCGTTTATTTTGAATTCAGAGTTATTTTTTAAACTAAATTGCCTTACTATTCGTTTTAACATCATGGCTAAAATTCTTTTGGAAGGAAAATTCCCTGCACAAGGCGTTTCTGTAAAATTATCTTTATTTACTTTTATTGAAGAAAATGTACATGTTGTCTTTTCTCCTGCCCTGGATCTGTATGGCTATGGAAATGATGAACATGAAGCAAGGCATAGTTTTGAAGTTGCATTGAAAGAATATGTGAAGTATACAAGCAATAAAAAAACTATTGAACAGGATTTAAAGAAATACGGATGGAAAGTTGATAAACGTCATAAAACATTAAATAGTCCTGATGTATCTGCTATGCTTGAAACAAACGAGTCGTTCAGGGAAATGGTTAATAACAAACCATTTAAAAAATATGATTTGAATGTACAAATTCCAGCCTTTGCATGATGAGTACAAGAAAATTATCAAACATTTCTTTAGCTGTATACAGAATTTTCTTATCAAAAGCAGGTTGTAAATATATTCGTACAAGTGATGGCCACGAAGTATGGTCAAAAAAAGAACTTACCCGCCCTGTTATTTTTCAAACTCATATAGATCCTGTTCCTGAATTTATCATTAAGAATGCCTTAAGGGCAATGGGGATTTCAAAAAATCGGTTTTGGGAGATTTTAGATAGTTGATATCAACCATCATCAGATAATATCGAACAGGAACAAGGAATTTCCAACGTTGAAGTGGGCAACTCCGATCATAATTCAAAATTCCTTGTTCCTTGTTCGATATTCAAACGTTCCTTGCCTGCCTGCCGGCAAAGGCAGGTTCGATATTCAATATCTTAATATATTCGCTCAAACCATAATCCAGCTTTAAATTTATGTTCTAAATATTCTCCATGGGTAATTCAGCAAATGAATTAATAAATGAAAAAGAAAGATTCGAAGCTTTATTTGAATATGCTTCCATGGGTATCATCGTTGCCAATGAAAAAGGGATCATTGAAATGGCTAATGATTTTTTGATCAACCAGTTCGGATATGAAAATAAAAATGAGGTATTGGGCAAGCAGGTTGAAATGCTTATACCGGCCCGTTATAACGCTGCACATCATAATCACAGGGAAAAGTATCAAACAAAACCGGAGCCAAGATCTATGGGAGTAGGAAGAGACCTCTTTGCCATGAAGAAGAATGGTAGCGAATTTCCTGTTGAAGTTAGCCTGAGCAACTATACCGCCACTGAAGGCAATTTTGTAATTGCTTTTGTGATCGATATTACCAAACGGAAAGAAATTGAAAATGCCATTACCCTGCAAAAAGAACAACTTGCGGAGAATAATAAGAAGATAGAAGAAATGAATGAGAGCCTTGAAAAAAAAGTGGAATTAAGAACAATCCAGTTACAGGAAGCCATGCAGCAGGTAGAAGCATCCCGCGATGAACTTACAAAGGCATTGAGCAAGGAGAAAGAACTGGGCGACCTTAAAAGCAGGTTTGTTTCCATGGCATCACACGAATTCAGGACACCTTTAAGTACAATTCTTTCTTCCGCTTCATTGCTCGCCAAATATACAGATACAGCAGAACAGGAAAAAAGAGATAAGCATATTCAGCGTATCAAATCTTCTGTAAACAATCTTACCGATATATTAAATGAATTCCTGTCAATCGGAAAAATTGAAGATGGAAAAATTATAGCCAGGTTTAATCGTTTCAATGTGAAGGATTTTATTGCAAATATCTGTACAGAGATACAAGGTATCGCAAAAAAAGGCCAGCATTTTAGTTATAAACATACAGGTAATGAGCTGATAGACCTCGATGATTCCTTATTGAGAAATATTATCTTTAACCTGTTGTCCAATGCTATAAAATTTACCGCAGAAGATGGATCAATAGAAGTAAATTCAATAGTAGAAAAAGACAAATTCAGCATTACGGTAAAAGACAACGGGATCGGGATCTCTGAAGAAGATCAGCAGCATTTATTTGAACGTTTTTTTCGTGCGTCCAATGCTACCAACATACAGGGAACCGGCCTGGGTTTGCATATTGTGGCAAAATATGCAGAATTGATGAATGGAGCAATCAGCTTTAAAAGTAAACTTGAAAAAGGGACAAGTATCACTATCTCTTTTACCAATTCAACAATAGCATAATGAAACAACGCATTTTATTGATCGAAGACAATACCGAGATCAGGGAGAATACTGCCGAGATACTGGAGTTGTCGAATTATATTGTGGATACTGCTGAAAATGGTAAGATTGGGGTTGAAAAAGCCTTGTTGCAAAAACCCGACCTGGTTATTTGTGATATCATGATGCCGGTATTAGATGGATATGGTGTGCTGCATCTTTTAAATAAGAATGAACAACTTGCTGGTATCCCCTTTATTTTTTTAACTGCAAAATCTGAAAGAGGCGATCTGCGAAGGGGAATGGAAATGGGAGCTGATGATTATATTACCAAGCCTTTTACAGATATTGAATTGCTGAATGCGATCGACAGCCGGTTAAAAAAGATGAGTATTTTTAAAAAAAGAGTACAGTTCCGATCCCAGTGGTTTAAAGGAAATGATGAACGAATTCGGGGGGAAGAATGCATTGCAGCATATTGCCGAAAACAGGCAGGAAAATCAATACAGAAAAAAACAAACCATTTATTTCGAAGGCAATCATCCGCAAAAATTATTCTTTATTAAAAAAGGGAAGGTAAAAACATTTATTACCAATGATGAAGGCAAAGGGCTTACCATTAACCTGTACGCCGAAGGTGATTTTTTTGGGTATACAGCATTGCTGGAAGGCGGAACCTATAAAGAAACTGCTGAAGCAATTGATGACAGTATTGTAGCAGAAATTCCAATAGATGAGTTTCTGAATATGTTGCATTATAATGCAGAAGCTGCAAAAAAGATCATTCAATTACTTGCAAAAAATATCACAGAAAAAGAACAGCAATTACTTAGCATTGCCTATAACTCACTCCGGAAACGGGTTGCAACAGCACTTGTAACCTTAGTTAAAAAATATGCTGCAACTGAAAAGGATAATTTCAGCATTAATTTTTCAAGAGAAGATCTTGCAAATATTGCCGGTACAGCAACAGAATCACTTATTCGCACGCTGAGTGATTTTAAATCTGAAAAACTCATCGAGGTTCAGGGAAGCAAGATCACAGTATTGAATGAAAAGAAATTATCAGAGATGTTTAATTGAGCGATTAATATCGGTTCAGTTTTTTTAATTTAATGGTTCCAAACGGCTTAAATGAGACATTAAACGAACGATACCAGGTATTGATTGAACTTGTTCTTTAGCTGCGCAAAATCTTTCTCAAAAAATCCCATCTCATTGCGTAATTTATTTTGTTGCCCGGTTATCTTTTTTTCATCTACCTGTGTTCCCGCAACTGCATTCTTTAATAATTGTTGCAATGTCATAATATCTTTCTGCAGGTCCTTAATACATTCATCATTGTGAATAAAACTGTTGTGAAAATGTTCTGCCAGGTCCACAAATTCTTTATCTGTATTATTATCTACCACCTGCGAAAGCCTTGTTTTTAAATAGGAATTTTCCTGGAGATAAAAATCCAGGGCACGATCCCATGTCTGGTTTTCGTGCAGGAACTGGTCTACCCCTGAAATTTTTATGCGGCTCATGTTTATCAATATTGCAAAATATGTTTAAGTAAATCTAACCTGTTGTGCTATTAAAATGATTTCATTCCCGATGATCCGCATTCTGCCTATGTTTCGATAAGCTCAGCATGACAGAATGCTGTGAGTCTAAGCTTGTCGAAGACGTTGTTTTTACCGGGTTTTATAGTTTAATAGCACAACACGTTAAATCTAATTATCATTATTGATGCAGTTTAATTTACAATACAAAACTATTGTTTGGAAATATTTATTCTGATGATAATTGTCAAAGCCATAACTGATGCTTATCAGTTGACTATAAAAAGAGAGGGTGCCATCCAGCACCCCTTTAGATTAACAACCCTCAAAGACGGTTTACGATCTTAGCTGATCATGATCTTAAATAGGAATAAATTACTGGTTTAATGATATTGTTTAAATTCCTTTTTACATGTACATGTGTTTATCCCAAAGAGTGTATAAACCGGGCAATTGCCTGCCAGGGCAGTTAGTATAAGAATTCCGGCGATCACCCATACCAGTATGCTGGCCGGGTAACCAACGATACTGGTTAAATTTAAAGCAATGAAAAAAGCCCCTGCCAATGCCCTGGTGATCCTATCAGTATTACTAATATTCTTTTTCATAATTTGCTGTATCTAATAAACAAAATTAACTGTCCTTTAATTTGTAAATGATGACTTAGCTATGTGGTAGGAATGATCTAAGTCATACATATTTTTATTGATCATCTATAAACTGCAGCATAATTTTTATACCATCATGTCAAGTATTTCGCCTAAAAAAATATTTACATATACTGCACATAATAAAGTGGAGTTGGTTCGTGGTGGCAGCAAATACTTTAACCTGCTGGTAAAGATGATTGATGATGCCCGTCACTCGGTTCATCTACAGGTATATATTCTTACAGATGATGAAACAGGCCGGTTGGTCATGGAAGCTTTAAAAAAAGCTGCAGGCAGGGGAGTGCCGGTTTATGTGTTGGTGGATGGATATGCATCACAGGATCTGCCGAAAGAATTTATTGCGGATGCCGTGCATGCCGGTGTACAATTTCGTTTTTTTGAACCTTTTTTAAAAAGTCAGCATTTTTATTTCGGAAGACGTTTGCATCATAAGGTTGTGGTAACAGATGCAAGGTATTGCATGGTTGGAGGAATCAACATTGCAAACAGGTATAATGATATGCCGGGAGAAAAAGCCTGGATGGATTGGGGAATTTATGCAGAAGGAGAAGTAGCTGCTGACCTTTTTAAAGTTTGCAGGGAATTATGGGCGAAACAAAAAACTGCCGGCGAAAAAGAACCTTCATATATCGAATTACCTGCAGCATTGATCAGTGAGCAATGCCAGGTAAGGGTAAGGCGAAACGATTGGGTAAGAAAATACAACCAGGTATCGGGAAGTTATATCGAAATGTTTCATAAGGCAACCGGCGAGATAACAATCATGAGCAGTTATTTTTTGCCTGGCAGGTTAATACGTAAAAAAATGGCGGCGGCTGCTAAACGGGGAGTAAGTATCAGGCTTGTGTTGGCTGGTAGTTCCGATATCATGATCACCAAATATGCCGAAAGATATATTTATCGCTGGATATTCAAAAATAAGATCCGGTTGTATGAATACCAGGGTAATGTATTGCATGGTAAGCTTTCCTTTTATGACGATAAATGGGTTACAGTTGGTTCTTATAATGTGAATTTTATCAGCGCTTATGCAAGTATTGAATTGAACCTGGATATAGCCAATAAAGGTTTTGCAGGATCAGTGAAACAAACCATTGATGCTATCATTGAAGAAGATTGTATAGAGATACGGGAAAATGAATTTGCTTCGAGGTATAATTTCGCCCGGCGTTTCATGCACCAGGTCTCTTATGAATTCATCCAATTAGTATTCTTCTTAATCACTTTTTATTTCCGGCCACGAAGAGATTGAGCATCCTTATTAAAAATTTAGTCGCCGCTGATCCTTTTTAAAAGTATTTTCATTGCATTCTTATCCCACCTGGCAAACCTGCCTCTTTGTATTACGAGTTTATTATCTGCCCCGTGTTTTAAGTAATAATGAAAAACAAAATGTGCATGCGGATCTGCCCAGCCAATCTCCTGGCCAAAGCGAAGGTCATTAAAAATTAGTGTGTCATTCCATCGTTCTGCGGTATAATATCCATCAGAAAAACGGCGTAAAAGTTGTGCTTCTTCGGGATCTGGAGCAAGTTCTAACAAGCTGTCATTTTTTGGGAAATAACTGTAATGAAATTTTCCCTTGCTATCGTAAACAGCATGATACCCGATATGATAACCGGTATCCTTTTCCAATACGATATACCATAAAAAATTATTCAATGGAGCCGGTGTGCTGAAGTATCTTTTATAGGGGATATTTTCTTTTGCAGCAATTGCTTTTACTTTCTTATCAACGATCAGTTTATTTATCACTCCTAAAATAAGGTACATAGCTGGAAATATAACTCCAAGCCTTACCCATTTCATCCTTGTCTTTTTCTTTGAAGATAAAATCAGGAGTGCAATGAAAGCGATGCCGGGGAATATCGAGAAGAACGGATCTGCAACATACATTGTATTGAATGAAACCCGGTAATGGCTGAATGGTTCAAACCAGCCAACTCCATAAGTATTGAATGCGTCTAAAAAAATATGGATAAACATGTTACAGGCAAAGAACCACATCCATTTTCCTGTAGTGATATTGTGTGGCCTGTGCCATCTTTCCGCCAATAAAGCAAGCAGAGGTGTAAGCAGGAGAGAAAATAAAAATGAATGTGTAAAGCCGCGGTGAGCCAGTAAATTATTTGCAGTATCCATCCAGAATGAGGCAATGAAATCAATATCGGGTATACTTTGTGCCACTGCTCCGAGAAACATGGCACGCTTACCGAGTTTTTTGCCAAGCATGGCTTCCCCGATGCAGGCACCAAGAACGATATGAGTAAGAGAATCCATTTTTATATTTCCACTTTTATAATAAGCATCTTCAAATGAAGGTAAAACTATTAAATATGAAGCAGGTTAGGGTTTGATCTGCCATTTACAAAATATTCAATATTGGTTAGGGTTGTATCAGCAATATTCTTCAATGCTTCTTTGGTCAAAAAAGCATGGTGTGCAGTTATGATCACATTGTCCATATTTATCAGCGTTTGCAACATTTCATCTTTTATTCCTTTTTGCGAGTGGTCATGAAAGAACAGGCCTTTCTCATTTTCATATACGTCTATGCCCAGGTAACCGATCTTCCCGGAATGCAATGCGTTTATTACTTCACGTGTGTTTACCAGTTTCCCTCTTGACGTATTGATGATCATAACGCCTTCCTTCATCATAGAAATGATACCTGCATCTATCATGTATGTTGTACTTTCATTCAGTGGTGTATGCATCGTAATAATATCGGATTGCATGCAAAGCGTGTCCATTGATACATATTTCAATCCATAATCTTTCACAAGGGCTTCATCTTCTTTGATATCATATCCAAGCAACTTACAGCCAAAGCCATTTAATATTTTACAAACAACTGCTCCTATTTTGCCTGTACCAATGATGCCTGCAGTTTTGCCCTGCAGGTTAAAACCTTTGAGTTCATCAATGCTGAAATCATTTTTTTTTATTTTCCTGTCTGATTGAACCAGGTGGCGGTCCAGCGCCAGCATCAATGCAACAGCATGTTCCGCAATGGCATTGGGTGAATAGGCAGGAACATTTGCAACCTTTATACCAAGTTCAGTTGCTTTGTTTATGTCAATATGATCGTATCCTGCCGAGCGTGCAGCAATAAATTGAATGCCCTGTTCTTTTAATAGTTCCAATACTTTGGCAGATGCATCATCGGAAGTGAAGACTGCAATGCCACAACAACCTGCCGAGAGCGCTACGGTTGCAACTGTTAATGCTTTATCAATAAACAATAATTCAAACTGGTTTTTATTGGCTTCAAACAAATGTGGTTTTTCAAATGGATGGGTGCTGTATATGGCAATTTTTTTCATAAGGCAAGCATGTTATTATTTTTTTAAGGATCATTCGCATATAAGATCATTGTTTTTCATACCTGCCTGTCTTTTCTTTTATTTTTATCCGGTACATAACAGGTTTTACCTGGTTGCTGTCATCAACTTTACTCAGCACTTCGTGTTCATGTGCATGTATGGTTGAACTGGTCATTAAAGGCAATACGCGGTCGTACAGGTAAGTTCTTGCATTTATTGCGGCCTTTCCTTTCAATTCTTCGAATATGCCAAAGATCAAAACACTTTGCCAGTTGACCATATTCAGCATCGTATCAACCTGGAAACAAACATTCGGATTTTTTCTCATCATGTCAAGCTTTGTTCCCATACGGGTTTGACCGTATATATCTTTTCCGTCAAAAGCATAGGTTACCGGAACAATATATGGTTGCCTGCCATTGGTACAACCGATACGGCCAACGGCCTGGCTAAGTAATAAATTATTTATCTGTTGTTCATTTAATTCTCCTAGCATAAGATCATTTTTTAATTATCAATTATCCATTAATATTGCCCGTCTTCCAGGTACCTGTCGCCCGGTTCGGTATGAACAGGAAAAGTTGAAGCTGCTTTTCCTTTTTCGTTTTGCTCGGCAAGTGTCAGTTGATCTGTTTTGGTAGTTTCAATCCATACATTATTTTGTTTCCTGAATACCTGGACGGCTAATCCAAATTTTTGCTGAAATGATTGTTCAACAGCCGCCACGCTATCATCCTCGTGAATGTTGATGGAACCTTCTTTTACGATGCCATTGATCTTTCCAAAGGGAGTATCATCTGCTATAAGCTGATCCCTGGATGTTGGCTCACCGGGTGCATGTGCTGTATTAAAAAATTCGATCTTTAAAAAAGGGAACATCCTGCTAAAGCCCTGCTTTATAGTTCCTGTTTTTTTTGTGTAGTCTATTTCTAATTTCATATTGTTTTGATTTAGTTATGGGCAATGAAAAGCGGAACCCTGTGTTCATGAATGATGTCTTCAACAAAACTTTTGCTAAATAAGGTTGAAAGTCCTGAACGGCTGTAAGAACCGCTCACTACCAGGCTGTCATTATTTCCCTTTATCCAGTCTTCAAAATTTTCCTTGCCCTTGAAATGTAGTTTTTCGAAATCAAGGTTTTTGAAATGCCTGCCTGCGTATTCTTCCAAATATATCATATCAGGTATCTCATCATTCCCGCTGTACACGATCTTTGTTTCCATGTTTGTGATTAGAGGAAAGAGATTACAAAATTGTTTCAATGCAAACATGCATTCTTTCTTACCATCATAAGCAACTACTATTTTTTTAAAAGATTTAAATATTTCGGGGAACAACATTACCGGGCATTCGGCTTTATGTATTGCCTGCTGCATAAAATCATTGGGAGCTGCCATATTGATATCTGTGCAGAATAATTCTTCACTCATTACCATGATATCTGCAAACCGGGTTTCTTTTACAAGGTCATTGATATTCCAGTTGTTGCTTTCTTCATGCACCCGGTATTCTATCCCATTGTGCTGACATAATTCTTCGAAAAGTTTAATGTTCCTTTGATATTCGGCTTTCTCTTGTTCCAGGAATGTTGCTATGGGACTTGAGTATAAAGCAAATATTCCGGGAATGAATTCTTCAAAATTCATTGGATGAAGGAATGCCCCGGTTAACAATACCTGTTCTGATTGTTGGAGTTCTTTAGCAAATTCGAATGCGCCTTTTGGAAAATTTTTTCCATCACAAGCAAGAATTATTTTTTTCATGATAGTAATTTATTCTTAATTGTAAGTCTTTCCAAAAATATCTGCTGTTATGAAGCTGGTTTATGATGCCTGCCATGCATTTGTATGATATGTATCAGCCTGGATTATAACGACTCTCATTCCTGTTTTTAAGTTGCCTGCTTATTTTTGAGAAAAATTACTACGATGAAAAATATATTTATTGTTACAGATTTTTCTGAAGCATCTCAAAATGCCGGCCGTTACGGTGTAGAGTTGGCTAAATATTTTAGAGCCAATGTATTTCTCTTTCATGCCTACCAGGCTCCGGTACTGGTACCCGAAAGTTACGTGCTGTATACCACTGAAGATGTTGGAGCATCGGCCAAAGAACTTTTGAAAAAGGAAGAAGCGATGATCAACCTCGGCAACCTGGTAAATTTTGAAATATGCTGCGATGAGGGAATAGCATCAAACGCTATTATTTCTGAGGCAACAAAAAGAAAGGCAGATGTAATTGTTTGCGGAATGAAAGGTATGGCAAAAACATTTAGAAAAATATTTGGCAGTACAACAACAACGCTCACAAGTAAGAGTAGTATTCCTTTGATCGTTGTACCTGATAATGCAGGTTTTATTCCACCCAAAAATATTGCACTTGCCAGTGACATGGATCCGGAAACATCTCCGGCAACAGTTGAGTTATTGAAAGTTTTGGGTGACAAATTTGCTTCTAAATTATCTATCGTATGGGTAGTTGAAGATGGAACGGATGTGGGCTACGAAATGCGGTTTCAACAGGCAGGATTTATCAACCAGCTTAAAAGCCTCGATCCTGTTTTCGAATTTCCATCAGGAAATAATATCACGAAGGCGTTGGATGCGTTTGTAAAAAACCATACAACCGATATGTTGGTAATGATCCCCCACAAACATGATATGCTGGAAAGGTTCTTTACGGAAAGCATTACCAGGAAAATGATCTTTCACACGCATATTCCCTTGCTTGTATTGCCACAAAAGAAATATGAAGAAACCGGCAATGAAAAGAAAGATGCCCAAACTGCCTTGTCACATGGATAATTTTACCACAACAAATATTATATCAGGATGATCAGGTATGGTTTCGCATTTATAGTCCTGGTGCATGGAGTAATTCACCTCATGGGTTATTCAAAAGCTTTTGGATATGGCAATATTCAGCAGTTTACAAAAGAAATTTCAAAGCCTATCGGTATAGCATGGCTCCTGGCATCCCTGTTATTTCTAACAACTGAAATTTTGTTCCTGGTAAAAAAGGATAACTGGTGGATGGCTGCCCTGCCTGCTGTTTTACTTTCACAGGTACTCATCATCTTGTATTGGGGTGATGCCAGGTTTGGCACGGTTGCTAATTTGATCATAGTCATAGCCGGGATCGTTGGTTTTGCAGAATGGGATTTCAATAAGATGATAAAAAGGGAACTGTCTGTCTTTTGGAATGTGCCGGTACATCAACAAAGAATTGTAACAAACAGGATGATCGCAGACCTGCCGCCCATTGTTCAAAAATGGATGCAACATTCCGGTATAGTTGGAAAGCCAATTATCCAGGCTGTACGATTGAAGCAAAAGGGAATGATGCTGTCAAAGCAGAGGGGGAAATGGATGGATTTTACGGCGGCACAATATTTTACTACAGATAAACCTGCGTTTAACTGGCAGGTAAAAGCAAAACTGATGCCACTGGTTTATCTCAATGGAAGGGATAAGTATGCTGACGGTAAGGGAGAAATGCTTATAAAAATATTGTCTTTAAAAACCATTGTGGATTCAAAAGAAAATGCAGAAACAGACCAGGGTACTTTGTTGCGTTATCTGAGTGAAATATGCTGGTTTCCTTCTGCGGCGTTGAATGAATATATTAAGTGGGAGGCCATTGATAATATTTCTGCAAGAGCCACGATGCGTTATAAAAACATTACCGCTTCGGGGATATTCTTCTTTACTGAACATGGTGATGTGAGGGGGTTTGAAGCGATGCGTTTTGGCGATTTTAACGGGAAGACTTCATTGGAGAAATGGCATATCCGGTCAATGGAGTTTAAAGTATTTGATGGCATTCGCATTCCCTGCAGAAGTGAAGTAACCTGGAAATTAAAGGATGCAGATTTCACCTGGTTGAAACTCGAACTATTGCAGGTTGATTATAATAAACACGAACTGTTTTAATGACCGGGAAATGGGATTCAAAAAAAATAAACCAATCTTATTATATTGTTTAATGAACCTGCTGTTTTTTATTGGTATTGGCGGAATGTATGGTGGTAGTATGCTGATCGCAGATCCATCGGGGAAAATACTGGAACTGGATATCAATTATATACATACAACTTTTTCAAAAATTATTTAATACCCGGGATAATACTATTGATCTTTAATGGCATCTTTCCATTATTTATTTTTTATTCATGACTGTTATTTTTTTTACCTCATAAAACTAATATAGCAGCAAGCATAATTTGATGAGTTGCATCAGAATATATTGTGAACTTAGTCAGCTTTGAATGGTTTTGATTTTGTCAATAATACAATTGCCGGGTTGTGACTTATTGGTCGCCTTATTGTTTAACAACCGGGAAAACCTCAAATATTTTTTCCACTGGATTTTGAATAGCTGTTTCAGGATTTTTTCCTGCTGAGTTTGTGACTACATCGGTTGCCCATCCACGCCATACCAATGTATTGTTCTTTGTATCCATCAGGTCAATGATAAGTGTGCCTTCACGGTATTGATAGGTACTTGTGTGGTAAGTATTTGAATTTGGAAGGTATTGAGATCCGCAGGTTCTGAAATTACCGTAGTCTTATCTTCAACAACGATATGATAATGCAATTCCAGGTCACCCTTATTGGAAACAACCCGGTAGTTCTTTGCTTTCATTTGTTTATCCACTGCATCCTTTATCCGTTTATCATTCAACTCATTGTAGTGAAGCGGGTTTTGGCCTTTGTTTTCAATGGCTGCAAAATCAAGCCAGTCATAGGTTTTATAATCAGACATTTTCACATCCTTGTCATAATCCGAAAAACCTGCAAGGTTGAATCGCAGGAAAACAAGGCAATTGTTACCAGTAGAAGTAAAATAAACTTTTTCATGCTATATTTTTAATTAACATGTCAAAGTTTGATAAAGCAGGGATTTTATTTTATGACGTTGGTTATGCAGGGGGAAGATTATTATCAGTTATTACAGACCTGCCGAAGTAAGAACATTTGAATAACAAACAAGGGATAAGGAATATCGAACAGGAACAAGGAATATCCAATGTTGAAGTGTTAACTCCGATCATAATTCAAAATTCCTTGTTCAATATTCAACTGTTCCTTGCCTGCCTGCCGGTAGGCAGGTTCAATATTTTTTTGAAGATTATTCTTTGATCAAAAACTGCACAGTAAGTTCACAGCCTTCACCGGGCTTTGAATCAATACTCACATTTCCATTATTTACCTCGGCCCGGCTCATAATATTTCGTAAGCCAACACCGGTACGTTTTGTTAATGTATCAAAACCTATTCCATCATCTTTAATAGTAAGGTTTATATGGTCATCATTTTTCTTCAAACTGATAATCACTTTTTTGGCCTTTGCATGTTTATAAATATTATTCAATTGTTCCTGTACAATCCTGAAAATAGTAAGTTTTAGTTTTTGGTTCAAACCATGCTCATTAAAATCTTTCCAGTCCATATTGATCTCAACCGGGTTTACGAAAAGAATATCTTTTGTAAGATCATCTAATGCTTCTATTAAACTTACCTCACCCAATGATGGCGGAAGCAGTGTTCTTGAAAGTTTCCGGATCTCTTTCATGGCAGAATCCAATAATATCCTGCCTTTATCCAACAGGTCTTTCCTGGGATTTTCATCAGCGATGGCACATTCGATGTAAAGCCTTGTTGATGCAAGTATCTGGTTTATGTTGTCGTGCAATTCTTCTCCGAGTTCAGAACGTTCCCTTTCCTGCCCGGTAATAACGGCATCGGTTATTTGCTTTTGACGTATCTGCCTTTCTTCATTCAAACTGTTTTCAAGCTGTATCTTTTCTGTAACATTATTTCCAATGGCAAGGATGGCTTTTTTCCCGTTGTAGAATATATTGTGTGAAAAAATTTCCATGAAAATGCCTTCCCCTGTTTTATTGGTATGAAGCCAGGTGGTTGTCTTTTTATAAAACTCATTCTGCCTGGCAATATTCACCGTTTCAAGAAATCTTACATGTTCATCAGCGGGCCTGATATCAAGGGCCGTTAATTGTAAAAATTCTTCTCTGGTATAACCATATAATTCAACTGCAGCCTGGTTTACTTCAATGATACCGAGTGTTTCGGGATCCCAGATAAAAATGCAGGAAGGATTGTTATTGAACAGGTACCGGTATTGTTCTTCAGATGCAAGTAATAATTGTTCGGATTTTTTTTGCTGGGTGATATTTCTTTGTGTTCCCCATGCACGTTTAATATAACCAGCTTCAATGATACCGATCATGTTATTTAGAAAGACCAGTTTATTACCCGCCTTGTCTTGCTCGTAGCTGATCTCGTCTTCTACTTTGAAATTATTGGTAAAGAATTTTTCCAGGTACTCCAGGTTTACCGGGTTCGTTGCCGGCATTATTTTACTGAGTGGTATGCCAATGATCTTTTCTGCACTTTCGTATCCATAAATTTTTGCAAAAGTATCATTGCATTCTGCTACATAAGCATTGGTCATGCAATAGGCGGTCATTTCATTTACCGGTGTGGAAATTGGTTTTGCTTCATCTAATTCTATGCGCCAGATACCTTCGGTGCTTTGTTGCACAAACATCTTATAACGTTGTTCACTTTCTTCAATGTTGCGGGCAATTTGTTTTTGTTCAGTAATATCCCTGGTGGCACCAATCATTCTGGTTACGATACCGAGTTCATTGCGGATTATATAACCTTTGTCGTTGATGTAATTATAATTTCCGTCTTCTCTTTTGAAACGATATTCAAAATTAAAGGAGGACTCATTTTCTGAAGATATATAATAAGCTATCTGCCGGTCAATTTCATCCCGGTCATCGGGGTGAATATTACCTGCCCACAATTGATTGGTCTTGATAGCTTCATTTGAACTATGACCATACACTCTTTTTACGCCGTTGCTGTTCCGGTAGATCTCGCCGGTTATGATATCCCAATCCCAAACAAGGTCATTGGTGGCTTTTACCACCAGGTCGTAGCGCTCATTACTTATTTTCATGGCCGCTTCGGCAGTTTTTTGTTCAGTTATATTTTTGCAGAAAACGGTTAGCCCGGTTTCGGATGGGTATGCATCTATCTCGATCCAGGTTTTGGATGCTTCATAAAATTCTTCAAAACGGATGGAGATATTATCCCGTTTTGCACGGCGGCATCCTGAATACAATTTTAAATTCCCCAGGTCTTTGAAAAAATTCAAAAAACTTTTTCCTGTGATATCTTCTTTTTTAATGCCCGATATTTTTTCTACTTCTTTGTTCCAGTATGTTATGATCCAGTTATTATCTAATGTAAAAAACCCATCTGTAATACTTTCTATCACCGGTTTAAAATCAAGTTCATTTTTTGCTTCTGTGGATTTATGATCTTGCATGTATTTTCTATTACTCATATCATATACCATCGTACTTGTTCTAACTTCCCCATCAGGTTCAGCATAAATAACAGATGATAATTCTATTGGAAAATGTTCGCCGTTTTTTTTAATGCCTGTTGCTTCAACTGATATATATCCTTCCTGTTTGCGTTTTTCAAATGCCTGTTTTAAATTTTCATCAGTATGATCAAATAAGTTATGTTTGTTTAATGAAAGAAGTTCGTTTTTGGAGTAACCAAACATGGTCATGGCAATATGGTTCGTTTCAAGGATGCTGCCATCGGTCTTTGTGAGAAAAAATGCCTGTATTGAATTTTCAACAAGGGCTTTGTATTTTTCATCGCCCAGGTATTGAAAAAATTCATTCTTGTTTAGGTAGGCGCCATGTAAGTTTTTCATAAATGAATCTTTATCCTTTCTGAAGGACGATTTATTTGTTTTTATGTGTATTGGATAAAAAATAATTTTTACTTATACATTGGATTTATGTATATTTCGTAATACTAACGTAAAGCATATACTTTAATTATAGTTAAGTAGATATTTCTTCTGTAGAGTTTGTACTATATTATTAAAATATATTTTTATATAGCCCTATTGTAAAAAACTATGCATTATTTAATCATTGATGATCACGCAGTTATCCGTTCGGGTATCAAATTTCTCTTACTCGAAAAATACCGGCCGGCAGAAATTCACGAAGCTTTTGATGGAGAAAGTGCTAAGGAATTACTCAAGAACAATAATTACGGGCTTGTGATCCTGGATATTCAGATGCCCAATACCAATACACTTGGTTTAATGGAGTATGTAAAAAACGAATATCCAACTACCAAAGTGCTTATTTATTCTATGAGTGCCGAAAAAGTATATGCGAAACGTTTTCTGAAGAATGGTGCCATGGGTTTTTTATCAAAAGATGCACCCTTACAGGAAATTACAAATGCCATAGACATGGTGTTGAATAATAAAATATATATCAGTGAACAGTTTGCTGAAATTCTTGTAGAAGATTCGTATAGCGGCAGGCCTGCAAATCCTTTTGATCAGCTTTCAAAAAGAGAATTTGAAATAGCGAAGTTGCTTTTATCCGGTCAAACATTAACTGCGATATCTCAAACATTAAAAGTTCAACCCTCAACAGTTGGTACACACAAGCAACGTTTGTTTGAAAAATTATCCATAACTAATTTGTTGGAGTTGAAGGAACTGTCGGCAACATATAATTTGTGAGATGCTGGGCGCTGGATACTATATACTGGATGCTCTGTGATAATCGAAACTTATTAGCTGGTAACCACCCCTGTTATCCAGTATCCAGTATTCAGGATCCAGCCTCTAGAAAACCATCAAACTACACCCCCTCACATCACTGTTATCCAACCGGCCCAACACTTCAAAACTTCCATCGTTGTATAATTTCCCCATATCATCTGTAGCTATAAAAGAACAACTGTAAAGGTTTGCCAGGTCAATTACATTGATCACTCCATTGGCAAAAGGAATGTTGATCTTTTCTGCTGAATGAATTTCAAAAGGATCATCTTCCGAACGTAGTAAAACTTTCATCCATGGCGGGCATTGAAAAGCACCTTCTTTTTTTGAGTATGCCTGCGATAACAATTCTGTCATTCCATATTCTGAATGAACTTCCGCTACTCCTGTATATTCCATTAATTGCTCATGAATAGCTGTACGGGTAAGTTCTTTCCTACGCCCTTTCATGCCGCCGGTTTCCATGATCGTTGTGTATTGGAGTTTCATGGGATTTTTTTCAAAAAAATCAAGCAGTGCATAAGTAACCCCGATCAGTAAAGTTTGTTGCCCGGCTTTTTCATTTTGAAGTATCAACGCTTTCAATTGTTCATGTTCATATAAATAAAAACCGCTTTGAGCATGTGTGCTTTCTTTTATTAATTTATTTATCATCCATACCAATGATGAATTTTTTCTTTCCAGGTAAGCGGGAAGCAACCCGATGATACAATAAGATATTATGTCACCGTAAAATAATTTGAATGCTTTTAAAAAACTTTCTTCATACAGGCCGGTATCTTTTACAAAATGTTTGCTCTTCACAGAGCTGGTAGTGCCGCTGCTTTCAAAAACTGTCATGGGTTCAAATATCGTACTTGTAATTTCTTTTGATTTAAAGAACCCGATGGGTAAAAAAGGTATCTCTTCCAGGCGTTGAATGGATTCCTTATTTGCATGGATAGTATCGCAGTATTGCCTGTAAATCGCATTTTGGTCATACTGGAACCGGAATATTTTCACTGCAAGTGTTTCAAAATGCTGTTCAGTTACATGGAACAGTTCATTTTTTATTGCTATATGGTCTGTTAATTGTTTCATGCTGTTGTTGCAAAGTTGTACTATTTATCATGGATATATGAACTTCTATCATTAAATTTGACTGTCAAAATACAAATATGCGTACTACATTTATATTAGCTGTATCGGTTTTGATTTTTTCCGCCTGTAATAAGGATAAATATACAACAGCACCTCAAATTAGGTTTAAATCCATCAACCCTGATAATGCAGCTTCCGGTCTGGCAACAAACAGGAACAATGCACCAAGGCTTACGATCGAAGTCACAGATTCCGAAGGCGATATCGGTTTTATCCAGGGCAGGGATACTTCGATGGTATATATAAAAAATCTTAAGTCAAACAACCTCGATTCTTTTTTCCTGCCCGATATTCAAACAGCAGCGGTTAAAAATTTTAAAGGAGATGTGATCATTAATCTCTTTGATGCATTGGATTGTATAGACCCCGGCCCGCCAAGGCCACGAACTGATACCACTTATTATGAAGTGTACATAAAAGATTTTGCAAAGAATAAGAGCAACGTAATTCGTACTGATAAGCCGGTTTATTATCGTTGTTTGTAATGCGCTGGTTACATTTTATCTTATCCCATTCAATCTTTATTTCCTTTTGTGCGGCAGCGCTATGTTACCAGACATTTTCGTTACTGCATATTCCTGTTAATAATTTTATTTACGGGCTGGTTTTTTTTGCTACACTTAGCAGTTATAATTTTTACTGGCTTGTAAGCAAGTATCATTTCAGTAATAACAGCAGCCCCGGTAAATTTCTTTTAATACATGCTTCAAACGTTTTCATTTTTTTAATTGCCGGCCTGGGCCTGGCATATTGCTTGCATTTTCTTCCCGCTGTTATACCTGCAGTATCAGTAGCCATCTTGCTTACATTATTGTATAGCTTACCACTATGGCCGGTTAAAAAGCCCGCATTTGTCCACAAAGCAGGGTTTTTAAAAACTGTTTTACTTGCATTTACGTGGACTTATGTTACTGTTATGATACCCGTACAAGAGGCTATTTATATCAACAGCCTTTCGGTTGGATTATTATTTACGGCCCGTCTTTTATTCATGCTCATGTTATGTATCATATTCGATTCAAGGGATATCAGCGTTGATAAGATACATTCCCTAAGAAGCCTTGCCACAGATGTAAGCCGTAAAACACTTCAGTTTATCATGGCAACTGTTTTTATGCTTTACCTGGCAACAGGTTTTTTGCTGCGTTATTATTTTAATGACAATGCCCAGGTGATTGCTTTTTTGATAACCGGGCTGCTGACATTGCTTGTTTACAGGCTTTCACTGAAAAAGCAGGGATATTTTTTTTATTATTTTTTGGTTGATGGATTGATGTTGTTTTCCGCCGCTGCTACTTATGTGGCAAGTATTTAGTTATTTTGCTGAAGAAAAAAATAATTATGGCAAAAGCATCACGCAGTAAACCGGTCATTACAGCATCTTCTTATGATTTTTTAAAAAACTATATCAACAATTCATCGCCCACAGGTTTTGAAAGCAGCGGGCAAAAATTGTGGATGAGTTACCTGAAACCTTATGTAGATGAATTTTTTACCGATCCTTATGGAACAGCAGTGGGTGTTATAAATCCATCGGCTTCTTTTAAAGTTGTTATTGAAGCACATGCAGACGAGATCAGCTGGTTCGTGAATTATATTTCTCCCGAAGGATTAATATACCTTAAACGTAATGGCGGTGTAGATCACCAGATAGCGCCTTCCATGCGTGTATTGATACAGGGAAAAAAAGGATTGGTAAAAGCGGTCTTTGGTTGGCCAGCCATTCATACAAGATTAGGAAATGTTGATGCAAAAGAAACACAACCGAAAGTTGACAATCTCTTTTTAGATTGCGGCGCCCGTAATAAAAAAGAAGTGGAAGCATTGGGTATTCATATTGGTGCAGTAGCAACTTATGAAGACGGTTATGATGAACTGGCACATGGATACCTGATAGGCCGTGCATTTGATAACCGCATCGGTGGCTTTATGATTGCCGAAGTTGCCAGGCTGTTGAAAGAAAATAAAAAGAAACTTCCTTTTGGCCTATACATTGTAAATGCTGTGCAGGAAGAAATTGGTTTAAGAGGTGCCGAGATGATCGCACGCAGGATAAAACCAAATGTTGCCATCGTAACAGATGTTACACACGACAGTACCACACCCATGATCAATAAATTTATCGAAGGTGATTGTTCCTGCGGCAAAGGTCCGTCACTTTGTTATGCACCTGCTGTTCACAATAAATTACTCGATTTTGTACAAAATATTGCAACCAAAAATAAGATACCGGTTCAGTTAAGGGCAACAAGCCGCAGTACCGGAACCGATACGGATTCATTTGCCTACGCCAACGACGGATGCCCGTCGGTACTCATTTCCATCCCGCTGCGGTATATGCATACAACGGTAGAAATGCTCCACAAAGATGATATTGAAAACACGGTGAAACTAATGTACCAGTCGTTATTGGCGCTTACACCGAAAACAAATCTTAGTTATTTTTAAGGATTGCTGATAGATACTATCAACAAAGAGTAAGCAGAACTAAAATGAACAGTGCGAGGGTTATTTTTTTATATATTTCGTTTGAGGATTTCTTTTGTGATGATAAATAGATGTGATAATAATTTTCCTCTTACTTTCATCAATAAAATAAATAATGTAATACGGATATTTTTTTAAAAATGTTTCTCTGAAATGTTTATAGGCAATCCGGCAACGCACAAAGGCTTTTCACAGATACTTTCTATTTTTTCCTTTACTGCTTTTACAAAATTTTCAGATGCTCTTTTACTGCGTACGTAATACCAGCTAATGGCATCTTTATATTAAATCAACGCAACAGGTGCATAAACATACTGGTAACTCATTTACGTTTTGCCGGTTGTAAAATTTTATTAATTTGTTTATTAGCTTCTGCTGCACTTATCATTTTTCCGCCATTTTTATAATATGCATGGCGTTCGTCCAGTTCTTTCTTAAAATCTTCGGTATATTTTATTTCGTCCTGCTCAATTTCATCTTCAAAAAGTGCATAAATCGCTTTAACTTTCTTATCATCTGCCACTTTCATGTAGTTGGCTAATTTTTGACGGATTGCTGTTGTTGTCATGCAATTTTAGTTTACACAAATTTACTATTTTTTTTTATGATAGTTCTGTTTAAAAAAACTGAATAAACTAACTTGCACCCATGGAAGATCGTTTTGGTAAATTCCTTCGCCTCTTTGGCAGTATATTTTTTTTGGGGATAGGGATCATTCTTGCTTTTGTATTAGTACTGCTTGGTATTAAACTACTGTTTGGTTTGATGAGTTATATACCATGGTTTACTTATGTATTTATCATCTTCATTATTTTGGTTCCTTCGGCACTATTTATACCGGCGTATATAATTTATTTTAAAAGAACAACTGCACATCCCAATAAAGCAGTCCGGTGGGTTTCGTACTTTCTTTTTTCAGCGGCGCTGATAGCCTGGGCTGTATTTTTAATTTTAGATATCGTGATATTTTATAAACATGCATACGCTTCAATAGGCATGTATCACAGTTATGATATGATCTTTTTGATATCCAATGTGGCCTGCTTTTTTTTGGTAGGAGTGATGCAGGCGTTTACTACAAATAAGGAAGTGGATTGGATGGAGAGAAGGAGTTCATAGTTCAAAACCAATCTGCTAAAATAATAAAAGCAACTCAGATTCTTATAAACCAAACTAAGAACTATGAACTGAGAACTTTTTTACTTGTATTCATATTCAATCCTCCCCATCAACCGCTTCTCTTTCGAATAACATTTTTCCATTGAGCGCAATCCGTTGTTGTAAGTATATCTCCAGATATAATAATAACTGCTGCCTTCTTCTGTAGTTGTCATTTGTGTTAACTGGTTTGCGTTATCGTATTCAAATAAATAATCGGCGAGCAATGCCGGTTTAAATTCATTGGAATGAACAATATCTGTGATCCTGTTCTTTTCATCATAATAATAATAATACTTGCTGCCGCTCCTGGTGTCTTTTTCTATGCTGATGTTATTCTTTTCATCAGGTAAAAAAAGAATGGTAGTGCTGTCATATTTATTTTTTACTCTGGTCATCTTTTCGGGAAGGTTTTGCTCATTATACTGGTAAATATGTTCTTCAAGTATCTCATTGAGAAAATCATCATCTGAAGATCTTACCGATGATACAATACTTTTGATCCTGTTCTGATCATCGTAAGAATAAATGTTCACAGTTACCGAAATAATAGAACTGTCATTTGTTCGTAAAAGCTGTCCTTTATTATTGAACCAGGAAGTAAAAAGGGAAGCGCCCGAAACATTTGACCGGGTAAAAAGCTCAGCCTTTTTATAATCTTTGGATAAATTCTTTTCGCAGAAAAAACCATCACTTTCACTACCATCATCTTCAAAACTCTTAATGATAACTGAACGGACCTTATTTTCTTTATAAAGGGCCATTTCTTTGAGCAACTGGTTGTTGCTGATAATATCTTTGTAATAGAACTGTGCCCGGGCCGCACAGGCACATATCAATACCAAAAAAGCGGTTGTGGTGATCTTTTTCATCAATATCCAGATTTCAATTTATTATTTCAAAGTTAGAACGTAAATTATGTCTTTATTAAACATGCGCCCAAACTTTATTATTTTTAACAAAAATACCTGCATTGAGTCACTTTAAAGAAAGAAAAGAAAAAGATTGCCTGAATTGTGGTACGGAGGTGCATGGAAAGTATTGCCATGTTTGCGGGCAGGAAAATATTGAGCCCAAAGAAACTGCCTGGCACCTGGTTACCCATTTTTTTAATGACATTACCCATTTCGATGGTAAGTTTTTCAGCACACTCAAGTACTTAATAATAAGGCCGGGATTTGTTAGTAAAGAATACATGCTGGGCAGAAGGGCGAGTTACCTGAACCCGGTAAGAATGTATGTTTTCACTTCGGCCATATTCTTTTTAATATTTTTTTCAGTAAATAAGTTTGACGAAAGTAAAATTAAAACAGATATCAATGGACACAGCCTTGCTGAGATCACTAAAATGGATAGTGCTGCATTCAGTGCTTTTACAAAAGAGATAACGGAAGAAAAACCCATGTCAAGGAATGAGTTTGCGAAATATCTTGATACCTCACGAAAGAAAGGCACATTTAATGTTGCACCCGGAAAGTACAGGGATAAGGGCCAATACGATTCTTTATTAAAAACCGGTGTAAAAAAACACAACTGGCTGGAACGTACATTGGTGTACAAACAGCTTGAACTAAATGAAAAATATCAGCATGACGGAAATAAGATATTAGCCAGTTTTATAAACTCCCTGGTGCATAGTTTTCCGCAGATGTTGTTTATTTCATTGCCATTGCTTGCGCTATTCCTTAAACTTTTATACATCAGGCGAAAGAATTACTATTATACGAACCATGTGATCTTTGGGGTTCATTTGTATGTTTTTGTTTTTATTTTATTGCTTTTGCTGATTGGTTTAGGACAGGTAAGAGATTACCTGGAATGGAGCTGGATAAATGTGCTCATAGGAATTGGAATTGCATATATTTTGTTTTACCAGTACAAAGCCATGCGTAGGTTTTACCTGCAGCGGAGAGGAAAAACAATTTTAAAGTTTATTATCCTTAATATGCTAATGTTTTTTTTGATCAGCATATTGTTTCTTGTATTTTCTTTTTTCTCCTTATTAAAAATCTAATGAAATGATACCAGCAGAAAGCGGGTTTGGCAGGTTAGTGACGATCATGTGCGAATTGCGTGAAAAATGCCCCTGGGATAAAAAACAAACCATACAAACCCTCCGGCATCTTACCATTGAAGAAACTTATGAACTTGCCGAAGCCATTTCAGCAGAAGACTGGCAGGGGATCAAAGAAGAACTGGGCGACCTGTTGCTGCATATTGTTTTTTATGCAAAGATCGGAACAGAAAAAAATGAGTTTACCCTTCGTGATGTAATTGATGGCGTTTGTGAAAAATTAATTGTACGCCATCCGCATATTTATGGCGATGTGAAAGTCGAGAACGAAGAAGATGTAAAACAAAACTGGGAAAAGATCAAATTAAAGGAAGGGAAGAAATCAGTACTGGGTGGAGTTCCCAAGTCATTACCTTCGATGGTAAAAGCCATGCGGTTGCAGGAAAAATCAAAACAGGTGGGTTTTGAATGGGACAATACCCAACAGGTATGGGATAAAGTAACGGAAGAACTGGGTGAACTCGATGAAGCAGTTTTATCAGGTGATAAAGACAAAATGGAAGACGAACTGGGAGATGTTTTTTTCTCTTTGGTAAACTTTGCAAGGTTTTTGCAGGTAGATGCCGAGAATGCACTGGAACGCACCAATAAAAAATTCATAGACAGGTTTACCCGGATGGAAACAGAAGCCGGCCGGCAGGATAAATTTTTACACGATATGTCTCTGGAAGAAATGGATGCATTGTGGAATAAGATCAAAAAGGATAATCTTTAATTGATAATAACGTTTGTTCTTTTAAAATGATTTCATTTTCGATAATTCGCACACTGTCAATGTTTCGACAAGCCTATCGGCAGACAGGCTTGTCGAAGGCGGATCGGGTATCATTTCAAAAGTTAATAGAAGGGATCGATCATAATAAACACGGTACAAATATTTGCAAAAGACAATTACATTTAAACGTTTTCTATATAGGAATGCCTATTTGTTACTGGCTGCAGCATGGTTTGTAACCCTTTCATTTATTGTTGACAATTACTGGTCTGCCAATGCTTCCATAAAATCTGTTCAGCATAAGATAAGCTCCTATGTTAATGAACAGGAAAGGGAAATTCATAAATTAGTAAATGATAATATAACGATCCCTAAGATCACGGGTGGAAATTATACGGACGAGTATATCAAAAATATTACCCGTAAAAAGTATTTCCTGTTCTTTTATGCATCCGACAGTTCGGGGCATGAATCATTGATCTTTTGGAATACCCAACAGGTGCTTCCTTTTCCTTCATTGTTGTATGAAAACAGGACAACAGGGTTTGTGAAATTAGGTAACGGATATTATGTATGGAAAAGGTATAATGCCGGGGATGTAAAAGTGCTTGCATTGATTCCTGTAAAATGGGATTATATTATTCCCAATGAATACCTTAAGAACGGGTTGGTAAATGACCCTTCGCTTTCCCTCAATTACGATATATCTTCCAACAGCGGGCAGGGCATTGAAGTAAGATCGGTAAACGGTGATACATTGTTTTATCTTTTTCAGCGGTCTGCCAATACAGGGTATAAAAATAACATTGTTTCTGTATTGCTGCGTATCCTGGCTGCTTTAATGGTTTTGTTGTTCATTCATTTGTGTTCATCTTATTTCGCTGCAAAGCGTTTGTGGTATGGGATATTGTTTTTTATTTTCTGCGTTGTTGGTTTACGGGTGCTTGGATATTATTTTCCCATACCATTGAAATTCCGGCAATTTGAATTGTTTGACCCTGCTGTTTATGGTTCGGGTTATATATTACGTTCTTTGGGCGACCTGTTTATAAATTCATTGCTTTTTATCTGGTTTGTTTTATTCGTCAGGCACCAGTTGCAGGTGAAGGAAGTAGTAGTGCGCCTGAAGTTCCCGGCAATTAAATGGATATTGCTTGCCCTCATTACCGTTATCATTCTACTGGTTACTTACGCAGGAAGTTTTATCATCCGTTCAATGGTAGCGGATTCGCAGATATCTTTTGATGTTATTAATTTCTTTTCACTCAATATTTACAGCGTTGTTGGATTTGTAGTGCTTTGCTGCCTGGCAATCGGTTATTATTTCTTATGCCAGATATTACTTTACTTAGTAAAGCCTTTCTTCGCAAAAAACTTTATTCCGCTTTTTTTATTCGTAGCCATCACAGGCCTGGTTGCGCTCAGTCTGGGTATTGGTAACCTTTCAGTTGATTTTGAATTGTATGTACTGGCATGGTTAGTATTCTTTTTGTTCCTGCTCAACAGTATTTACCTGAACCTGCTGGCTTCACGGATCGTTTCTTCGAAGCTGGTCTTTTGGCTATTCTTTTTCTCGGTTTCTATTACAGCGATCATTATAGTTGAGAATACAAATAAGGAATTGCGTAACCGCCATCATTATGCAGAAATATTGTCAACAAAGGCAGATCCTTCCAATGAAATACTGATAAATACCATGCTCACCGATTTCAGGGCAGATTATTTATCATCGAACTTTTACAGGTTAAATGATGAACAATCCAATCATTTTTTTAAAGATAGTCTTGTCAATGGAAATTTTACAGCGTACACCACTAAGTATGATACACAAATATTTACTTTTTCTGCCGATGAAAAACCATTGTATAATGTAGAATCAACCGGTTATAATGAATTAAATACGATCTTAAAAACACAGACCAAGCCAACAAGCATAACCGACCTGTTCTATTATGATGAAGCGTATGACAGGTTTAGTTATATCAGCAAAAAAATACTGACCGATACCTCGGGAAAATTGGCAGGATATGTTTTTATTTTAGCAAGCCCTAAGAAATTCCTGAGTGAAACATTGTCGCCTGAATTCTTCAGCAGGGGACAGGACAATTCAATTGAAAATTCTTCTGTTTATGCATTTGCCATATACAATAACTGGAAATTGATTTCCAGCCACAATGATTATCCTTTTGCAACTTCGATAAAAAAAGAAAGTTTCCCCGGACAACAGTTCTTCCTGCGTAGAAAGAAAGATTTTAATGAGTTATGGTATTATGCCGGAGCCGATAAGATGATCGTTATTGCAAAAAAGAACAGCCTTTCCATCGAATCCATTACATTGTTCTCATACCTGTTCTGCGGTTTTTTATTGCTAACAGCTATATTCTGGATCATTACGGTGATGGTACGATCAAGGTTAAAGATCCAGAAACTACGGGCCTTTTGGCAATTGTCTATACGCAACCAGATACATGGGACCATCATTTTTATCAGTGTTGTATCTTTTTTGGTTATCGGGGTTGCTACCATATTATTTTTTATAAACAGGTATGAGATAAACAACCGGGAAAAACTCAGTCGTACCATTCATATCATGGAAGGCGAAGTAAAGAATTCTATTGAAAAAGGATGGAAGATCAATGATACATTAAATACTATAGATAAGAACTACCAGGAAAACCTGGAGGAAACGATCAATAAAATTTCAGAGATACATGGCATTGACGTAAACCTGTACGACCTGCAGGGAAACCTGAATGTTTCTTCCCGTCCATTGCCTTATATAAAAGGCATCCTTAGTACAAAGATGGAACCGCTGGCTTATTACCACCTGAATAACCAAAAGGAAGTGCAGTATTTTCAGAAAGAACACATCGGCCAGTTAAATTTTGTAAGTAATTATGTGCCCGTAATTGATGCGGCAGGTGATAATTATGCCTTCCTCAACATTCCTTATTTTTCTTCTGAAAGTAATTTGAAGAATGAGATATCAAATTTTCTTGTCACCATTATCAACCTGAATGCCTTTATCTTTTTAATAGCAGGTATTGTTGCATTATTCATCACCAATCGCATAACAAAATCTTTTTCTGTGATAAGCGACAAGATGAAAAAGATAAATCTTGAAAAAAGAAATGAATACATTGAATGGAAACGGGATGATGAACTGGGTGCCCTCGTTGTAGAATATAATAAGATGGTAAGTAAACTCGATGAAAGTGCCCTGGCGCTTATTAAAACCGAACGGGAAGGTGCATGGCGTGAAATGGCCAGGCAGGTGGCGCATGAGATCAAAAATCCACTTACACCGATGAAGCTGAGCATGCAGTTCCTGCAGAAATCAATTGAAAGCAATGCACCCAATGTAAGGGAACTTACAGAAAGCACAGCCCGTACGTTGGTAGAACAGATCGATCACCTTAGCCAGATCGCCGGTGAATTCAGCCAGTTTGCAAATATTGAAAATTCAAAAAAAGAACTTTTCGATCTTAATAATGCGCTAACGACCGTACTCAATTTGTATTCATCCAATGACCAGTTATATATCACACAAAATCTTTTGCCGCAGCCGGTCATGATCGAGGCCGACCGGACTCATATCAACCGGTTATTTACAAACCTTGTATTAAATGCACTGCAATCAATACCTGAAAATACGATGGCAAGGATTTCTATCAATGAATCTTTGAAGGATTCTAATGTGATCATTGAAATTGTTGATAATGGAATGGGGATTGCTGAAGATATACGGTCTAAAATATTTACACCAAACTTTACAACCAAAACTTCGGGTACCGGGCTCGGGCTTGCCATGTGTAAACGAATGGTGGAACAGGCAAAGGGGGAGATTTGGTTTGAAACGAATGCCGGGAATGGCACAACTTTTTTTGTTCAGCTTCCTGTTGTGACGAACGTTTAATATCGTTTAAGGGTTTAAAAGTTTAATGGTTTCGTAACCCTTAAACTTTTAAACCCTTAAACCTTTAAATGAAACTATATATTCTTCAACTTCCTCCTGTTGCTTATATAATTTTCAAACTCATTTAAAGAAAAACTACTTAGGTTTTTCTCCCTGGTCAGCATGGCTTTTTGTGCCACCAGTACGCCATACATGGTATCATCAAGTCCATCTGTATGATGAGAATCAGGGTCAATAGAGATCAGCACATTTTTTTCCAGTGCGTATTGAATATGGCGCCAGTCAATATCAAGTCTGCTGGGATGTGCATTTAGTTCAATCACTACCTGGTTGGCTGCACAGGCGTCAATTATTTTTGTATGGTCAACAGGGTATCCGGGCCTGCTAAGTAGTAACCTTCCCGTCATGTGCCCTAAAATGGTCGTGTAAGGATTTTCTATGGCTTTCAATAACCGCATCATTGCTTTTTCTTCCGTCATTTTAAGATTGCTGTGTACAGATGCTATCACGAGGTCGAAGGTTGCCAATACATCGTTGGAATAATCAAGGTTGCCATCATTTAAGATATCTGATTCAATACTCTTAAATATCCTGAACGGTTTTAGCTTTTCATTCAGTTCATCTATATAAAGATGCTGTTCCCTGATCTTTTCTTCAGAAAGTCCCTGGGCGTAGAAGGCAGATTTGCTGTGATCGCTGAGGACAAGGTATTCAAGTCCCCTTTCCATGGCTGCGGCTGCCATTTGTTCGATCGTATTGCTGCCATCACTCCAATTGCTATGGCAATGGATAATGGCTTTGATATCAGTGGGCAGAATGATTCGGGGAACCTGGCCCTTTTTGGCCATTTCAACAATACCTGGCCCTTCTCTTAAGCAGGAGGGAATGAATGAGATACCCGCAGTATCAAAATACGCCTGTTCATCTGTTGCATGTAGTATCGGTGTTTTTACTGCTATTTTAAATGCATCATTGAACGATGGGGAAGAAGATGTTTGTATGAGATATTCCGTAAAATGTGCTGCGTCAGTCCAATATAATTTCACATCCACGCCTGCGCTTGTAGAAAAGGTAAAATTATTTTCTGCCTTTTCTTTAAGTGTAAAATCATCTACCGTTGTCATGGCGTTTTCAATTTCTTTTTCACCGGCTTCTATTAAGAATTCGAGTTCATCAATAACTTCTAATTGTCGTTTAAAACTTCCTGTAACGGCTGTTTGTTTTTTTGGAAAAACAGTTTCAATAAAACTTTTTATATGTGGTACTATCAATGCAACCTGTGCATAGAGATGGCTGTCTTTATTTTTAAAATAGAATTCGATTGTATCAATTACATTCTGTTGTGTCTTTTCTCCGAATCCTTTGTATAATTTCAAACGGTTCTCTTTACATGCATACAATAGTTCTCCAACACTTTCTATTTCCATTTCCTTCCAGATGGTATGAATTTTCTTTGGCCCAATGCCTTTAATATTTAACATTTCGAGGACTCCGGGCGGTGTTTTTTTTATTAATTCTTCGAGCACTTTTAACTCCCCGGAGGCCAAAAGTTCCGAAATTTTTTGTGCAGAGGATGCCCCGATGCCTTTTAAGGAAGCTATTTTTTCAGCCGGAATTTCTGCTAATTGAGCAGTTAAATTCTCAATTGCGAATGCTGCAGATGAATATGATTTTGATTTAAAACTATTTTCTCCATGTATATCCATCAGCTTTGCAAGCAATGAAAATGAGTCTGCAATTTTATAATTATCCATGAGTCAAATGTAATAATTACTTATTTAAAAAAAGGATGTAAGCAGTAAGCAGTATGACCTGGAAAAGCTGAAAGCTACTACTGGCGGGATGTTTGGGGAATAAAAAAAGTCCCGGAAAAACCGGGACTCAGTATCATTTGCTTTTCTGATAAGCAAAGCTTACTTCTTTTTAGCAGCAGCTTTCTTCTTTGGAGCAGCTTTCTTTGCAGCTTTTTTAGGAGCAGCTTTCTTTGCAGCTTTTTTTGGAGCAGCTTTTTTAGCAGCTTTTTTTGGAGCAGCTTTTTTAGCAGCTTTTTTCTTTGTAGCCATTTTTTTAAAATTTAATTGGTTAGTAAATAATACTTAAAAATAAATACTATTTTGATATTACCAAAAAAAATATTAAAAAAATTACGCAGTCGCTTCTACCTCACTTACAGAAACAAAGGTCTTATCGCCTTTCGTTTTTCTGAATTCAACAACACCATCAGTTAATGCGAAGATGGTAAAGTCTCTTCCGATGCCAACATTTTTACCGGGATGATAAACAGTTCCGCGTTGACGAATAATGATGTTTCCGGCAATAGTAGCCTGGCCACCAAATATTTTTACACCTAATCTTTTGCTTTGTGAATCTCTTCCGTTCTTTACGGATCCTTCACCTTTTTTATGTGCCATCTCTATTTATTTTATTATTCTGAATGTTGAATTTTAAATTAAAATCCAAAACCTGTTATTAACTATAAATACTGAATTTAAAATTCAATATTTACAATTTAAAACGAACTAGGCAATTGCAGTTACTTTTATATGAGTATACTGCGTACGATGTCCGTGTTTTTTACGGAAACCTTTTCTTCTTTTCATTTTAAAAGCGATCACTTTATCACCTTTAATAAGGTCGCTGAGTATTTCAGCTTTTACAACTGCTTTTACATCTGTTCCACTTACAACAGTATCACCGTTGTGTGTGATCAATACATCAGAAAATTCTACTGAATCTCCTGCTTTACCCTCGATGTGAGGAACGTACAAGCTGTCTCCGGCTTTTACTTTAAATTGCTGACCTGCGATTTTAACTATTGCTAACATATCATACCCAAATTTAGGACGGCAAAGGTAGGGATTTATAGTTACCGGAGTATAGTTTTTTTAATCTTTTTTCTCACATCCT
>JANNBU010000003.1:0-2830 GCA_031385805.1 Ferruginibacter sp. | reverse complement strand
AACGGCCTGCTAAACGTGGATTATTCATTTTATAGCTTTTAGCTGTGAGCTGTGAGCCTTTAGCTTGTCCGTTCTTGCTCACGGCTAAAAGCTAAAAGCTCACAGCTTCTTAATTCAATTTTACTTCTGCAGCCAGGGTTTTAATATAATCTTCCTGCTGTGCTTTGTTGCTTAATTCTTTACGCAATACTTTTTCACTTACTTCCAGCACTAAACTGCCTACCTGGTTTTTAATTTCGGTTAAAGCAGCCATTTTTTGGTTTTGAATAGAAGCATGTGCATCAGTAATGATCTTATTTGCCTGCACTTTAGCTTCTTCTTTTGCTTCGGAGATCATTTTGTCTTTGGTTTCCTTGGCTTCTTTAAGCATGCTGGCTCTTTCTTCACGTGCCTGGGTAAGAATGGCCTCGTTGTCATTTTTCATTTGGGCCATTTCCAGCTTTATCTTTTCGGCTGTAGCCAATGAATCGGCAATGTTTTTTTCTCTTGTTGCCAAACCGCCAATGATCATTGGCCAAGCAAATTTTTTCAACAGAAAAAATACGATAAGGAAGGCAAGAAGTGTCCAGATAATAAGGCCAAAGGCCGGTGTTAATAATTGCATTTTATAATATTTATAAAATAAAAAATTCTGAAATGTTCAATATTGATATGCGGTACAAGAGTGCCCCGCCTATTGCGGGATAAACTGTGCCAATGAAGCATCATAGTAGCACTAAAGTCCGGCTCAAAAAAGATCTACTTTGTTGTTCTCCGCATTTCCCCCTTCAGGGGGCCAGGGGGTAAATTACTGCATCCTCCGTCCTGTACTTTGGATGCAGTAAAGGTTTTTAAAGCACCATAGCTAAGAAACCAATGATGATCGCAAATAACGCTGCTCCCTCTACCAAAGCGGCTGTAAGGATCATGTTACTACGGATGTCATTGATAGCTTCTGGCTGGCGTGCAATTGATTCCAAAGCACCTTTACCAATCTGTCCGATACCGATACCGGCACCTACAGCTGCTAAACCTGCACCTACGGCACCTCCGGCCAATGCTAAACCGTCAGCAGCTAAAAGAATTAAATCCATTGTTTTGAATTTATAATTGTGAAAAATAAAAACGATTAATGATGTGCTGCACTTTCTTCATGGCTATGATCACCTTCCAGTGCCTGGCCAATAAATACTGCTGTAAGCACAGTAAAGATGAATGCCTGTAAGAATGCTACCAACACTTCAATAAAATAAATAAATATGGTAAAGCCAATTGCAAGAGGAGAAGCTCCCCAACCAGCGTACTGGTTCAATTGGGCAAAAATGAAAATGAGTGAAATCAAACAAATGATAATAATGTGGCCCGCCACCATGTTGGCAAACAAACGAATGATCAATGCAAACGGCTTAATAAATACACTCAAAAATTCTACCGGCACAAGGATGAATTTAACACCCAATGGTACACCCGGAGGATTAAAAATATGCAGCCAGTAATGTTTGTTTGAACTGAACAGGATTACAAGAAAAGAGATTAAACCCAGTACTGCTGTAAATGCAATATTGCCTGTTACGTTTGCAGTGCCTGGTATTAAACCGATGATATTATTGATAAGAATAAAGAAGAAAACAGTGAGCAGGTAAGGCAGGTATTTCATCGCTTTTGCTCCAAGGTTTGGAATTGCTACCTCATCTCTTACAAAAGCGATGATGGGTTCCATGAGGTTTTGCTTACCCTTTGGGGCAGTTTTAACGCCGAGCCCTTTTGCATAAGCATTGGCAATGCTGATAAGCAACCAACACAAAAATGCAAGCGCAAGGATCATTTGAACCACGTTGCGTGTTAAAGAAAAATCGTACACCTTTTCTGCGGGATCGGTTGAAACAATCTTTTCGCCAATGGTTTCTTTTACCAATTTGTAACCTTCGTATGCTGTATGACCATGTTCAAAACGTGCAGAAGAGAAAACTGTCGCTCCTTTTTGAGCCGAATATAAAATCACGGGGAGAGGAATGGTTACCGCATGTTCTTTGCCATCGCTTCCTGTATAATCAACAAAATGAAATTCATGTGCGTCCATGATATGACCGAAGATCACTTCTTTAGCGTTGAACCCTTCTTTTTTAGGCGCATGTTGTGCTGTATCGTGCCCTGCATCATGACCACCTTCCTGCGGTTGCTCATGCTGTGCAAAAGTGGCTTGTGCGGTCACTAAAAGAATTCCGCTGAAAACCAATGCCAATAAGGATTTGATGCTTCTGAACGCCATACTTTTCCTGAAATTTGCCGCAAAGATAAGGAGCGGTGGGTTAAAAACGGGGAAATGAGAGATTGAAAGTGGAAAAAAGTTGTTCAGATTAATCAAGACCCATTTTGCGACGTTCTTCGATTATTTTTTCAAGCTCTCTCACATCATCGAGGTCTCTTGGTCGAGCAACCGCCCTTTTATTTTCCAGCAAGTGATTAATGTGCATAAATGGAACCTTTATTCCATCAATATTTGCTACCGAGGCTTTATCATAACATTCATCAAACGAAAAATGCTCAAGGCCTTTCATTGTTGTCATTATATCAAGAATAATTCCAGAGCCAACATAGAATTGCGACCACCCGGGTATAAATTGTGTTGTTTCAAAAGATAAAAAATCACCATACTCCAAATCAATAAAAGATTTCCTGAATCTCTTTCTGTTTTCAAGGCTATCCTTTATCCATATATCAAGATCATCTGTTACCCGGTTATGGCCATTAAAATTTACGGAAAGTCATCCCACCATTATATACAGCACTTCATTACTGTTCAGCACTTGCCAGAATTTCAGCAAATCTTCATCCATAATATCCATAAAAA
>JANNBU010000002.1:0-2896 GCA_031385805.1 Ferruginibacter sp. | reverse complement strand
CCCGGTTCAAAGAATTTGGCCATGGCAACCTGGGCAATTTCTTTACCATCACCAAATATGCCGAATTTAGCCTTGCCTGTTAATACTTCCCTGCGCCCCAGCAGGCTGGCCTCTCGGCTTTCACAGGCTACCCGGTAATCTTTGAGCACTTCATTCCTGAAATTATCAAAGCTTAGTTTTTCCTGTAATGCAGCATAGTTTGTATTCATTGTATCCATAAAACAGTATATTATTACAAAAGTATAAATTATGGGGCAGCTTTGTTAAAAATCTGCTAACGGGCCTGCAATTTGAACAAGATATTTGCGTTTTACTATCTTTGGATTGCATTATTTTTTAAACCGCCTGGTATGAACAGAATTATTACATTTTTTTCTCTTTTACTGGTTACTGCCTCGGTAAATGCCCAGGTCACTACTAATACAATTGCTGTTGCCCCAACTGATGACATTTTGATACTGAAAGAAATGGAATATGATTTTGGGAAGATACCTCAGGGAAAGCCTGTAACTCACATTTTTGATGTGATAAATAAAAGTAAGGATTCTACCTTAAGGATCACTAACGTAGCCGCCAGTTGTGGTTGCACTACGCCTGAGTGGGAAAAAGATAAAGCAGTTGCCCCCGGTACCGGCACAAAAATTACGGTGGGCTATAATGCAGCGGCTGAAGGCCCTTTCAACAAAACGATCACTATAAGTTATAATAACGCCCAGGCCAGAATAATTACCATTAAAGGCGAAGTTTGGAAAACGCCACTTGCTTCTGCCCCAGAAAATAAAGGTCTTAACGATATAAAAAATTAAACCATAAAAAAAACAATCATGAAGAAATTAATCTTATCTGTTGCAGCTTTAACATTTTCGGCTGTATTATTTGCTCAAAAAACAGTTGCCGATGTGGCAAAATTTACTACGGAAACAATTGACCAGGGTAAATTGAAGCAAAATGATCCAAAGGAAGTAAAATTCATTGTTACCAACATTACCAAAGAGCCTTTGATCATTGAGCAGGCTAATCCAACTTGTGGCTGTACCATCGGGGATTGGACAAAATCACCGATCGCTCCCGGTGCCACAGGATTCATCAGCGCAAAATTCAATGCTGCCAGTGTGGGTCATTTTGACAAACATCTTTCTGTAAAATTTGCCGGTATTGATGAAATTAAAAGTATCACTATCACAGGTGATGTTTTAAGTCCTGAAGATTATGACAAATGGGCGGCAGAAAACCCTGTTAAAAAAATTGATGCAGTTGCACCTGTTACTACAACACCTGTAAAGGCAACAACAAAGGATAAAAAAACAAAAACTACCAATTCATTGACAACCGCCAACAAAGGTTCTTAATTAATAATAACGCTTTAAAGGGCCCACCGATACAACGGTGGGCTTTTTTTGTTCATGGATGTACATAATTATGAAAGTAGCTATGTATTTCAATACTAAAATGTCAAAATCTCCGTTTAGTTTAGGAACATTTGAATTAGTTTAAATCGTATCCTAAATCCAATCCAATGAAAAAAGGTTTACACAAGCTACTGTGGAGCCTGTTTATTTTACAAATGCTTAGCGAACAGTTGGTTGCGCAGGATATACATTTTTCACAATTTTTTGAATCACCATTACTCAGAAACCCTTCTTTGGCTGGAATATTCAGCGGAGATATAAGGGTACAGGCTGTTTACCGTACCCAATGGAATAGTGTTACTGTTCCTTATCAAACCGGCTCTTTAAACGCAGAATACAAATTACCTATCGGCAAGGCCAATGATTTTTTGACCATCGGGGCATTGGTGCTTTATGACAGGGCTGGCAGCATTGCACTAAGCTCAACACATATATCTCCGGCTTTGAATTACCATAAATCACTTAGCGCCGACAGAAATATGTACCTGTCATTAGGTGTGATGGGTGGATTGGTACAACGTCGTTTAGACAGGAGCAAGATCACTACCAACAGCCAGTTCGATGGAACCGCGTACAATGGCACCCTTGCTGACGGAGAAAAATTTACAAAAACATATTACTCCTATTTTGACGCCAGTGTAGGAATGAGTTTTAATACACAGATCGGCGAGAATACTGATAATAATATTTTTGTTGGAGCGGCTTACCATCATTTCAACAAGGCATCTAAAATTTCTTTTTATGGAAGCCCAACATACGAGATGATGCCTAAATGGGTGGTATCAGCAGGTGTAAAAATGAACCTGAGTGAATCTTCCTGTTTCACCCTTCAGGCTGATTATTCTAAACAAGGAACTTATAAGGAAACCATTGCAGGAGTTTTATATTCCTTGAAGCTGGATGATCCCGAAGACCCGAAATATGTTTTACATGCAGGTGCTTTTCTGCGTTGGAAAGACGCATTGATACCGGTAGTAAAACTGGAGGCAAGGCCACTCTCCATAGCTGTAAGTTATGATGCCAATATATCACAACTGACCACTGCAAGCAAGGGCCGTGGAGGATTTGAGATTTCCCTGACCTACCAAAAATATACTAATAAAAATAATAGCAGCAGTGAGGCTGTGAGATGCCCAAGATTTTAGCCAATAACTGATCCCGATCTCAAAAATCGTGTACTAACAATTAAAGATTTTTGTTTTTATGGATTGTTTGGATAACAAGAAGCCCCACCTTTTGGTGGGGCTTTCCTTTTAATAAATACTGCATCCAATTATTTATCATCGGGGTTATTTAAACTGAATACAATAGCCGCCAATGCGCCACCACCAAAAGCACCTACCAGGTACATCCAGATCTGGTCCCAGCAGAAAGCCTTTGTCACGCATAATCCAATAGCAACAGCCGGGTTGAATGCACCGCCTGAGAATTTACCCAATGCGATGGCCATTGCCAGAACCGTTCCTCCTATTGCCAATCCATAAAAA
>JANNBU010000486.1:0-33513 GCA_031385805.1 Ferruginibacter sp. | reverse complement strand
CAAAACTCATCCCGAACATGGAATTGGCACGGATGAGTTTTGTGTTTGTGATTTTTGAAGATGATGTTGACATTTACTGGGCCCGTACCAGGGTATTGGAACGGCTTAATTATGCACAGCGCCTGTTACCTCAGAATGTAGTTCCTACATTGGGACCGGATGGCACCGGTTTAGGACATATTTTCTGGTACACCTTAGATGCGCCATCGCTTGATCTGGGAGAACTGCGGGCATTGCAGGACTGGTACATCAAATTTGCGTTGCAAACAGTACCCGGTGTAAGTGAAGTGGCATCTTTTGGTGGTTTTCAAAAACAATACCAGGTAGTAATTGATCCGCACAAACTAAGCTATTATAATATTTCATTAATGGATGTGATTGAAAAAATAAGAGCAAATAATAATGATGTTGGCGGAAGAAAATTTGAGATGACAGATATGGGATATATCATCAGAGGTATCGGTTACATCACACAAATAAAAGACATTGAAGAAATACCATTGATGACACAGCGCTCTGTTCCCATCAGGATTAAAGATATTGCCACGGTACAAATGGGTGGCGAACTGCGATTGGGTATTGTTGAAGAAAATGGTGAAGGCGAAAAAGTGGGTGGCATAGTAGTGATGAGATATGGAGAAAATGCAAAAGAGGTAATTGATAAACTGAAGGAAAAGATAAAAGATGTTGAAAAAGGGTTGCCTCCCGGAGTAAAATTTCATGTGGCTTATGACCGGTCGGATTTAATTGAAGCTACGATTGCTACTTTAAAAGAAGCAGTGATTGAAGAGATCATTGTTGTTGCGATTGTACTGTTGATCTTCCTGTTGCATGTGCGCAGTGCTTTAATAGTGGTGATTACCATTATCATGAGTGTGTTGATTTCCTTCATTATGATGCAATGGTTTAATGTTAGTTCTAATATCATGTCGCTTGCCGGTGTAGCACTTGCAGTAGGCGACCTGGTAGATGCCGGAATTGTGATGGTGGAAAATGCCTTAAAATCTATTACAGAAGAACCAGAATTAGCAAGTTGACAGGCAAAGAAGGAAAGCAAATGTGTTAGTGCAAAAGTTGATTTAAAAAACAAAAGCCCGACCTCCCTCTCCTTTGAAGAGGGAACGAGGGTGAGGCCTTAAAAAAATTGATATGATCTCAAATGATGAAAGATTAAAAAGGATTGAAAGTTCCTCCGTATTGGTGGGAAAGGCTGTTTTCAGTTCTATATTAATTACATTGGTATCATTTGCACCGATATTATTTCTTGAAGGCCAGGAAAAGAAATTATTTACTCCACTGGTACTTACAAAAAGTTTTGCCATGATCGGATCTGCACTTGTAGCCATTTTTTTGGTACCTGTGCTTATGTCAATGTTGCTAAAAGGTAAAATGCGGTCCGAGAAAAAACACCCTGTTTCCAGGTTTTTTCTTTGGCTGTATAATCCAATAATCCGTTGGTGCCTTCGCTGGAAGAAAACAACTATTGCTATTGCTTTTGTATTGGTTGCTGCAAGTATCCCCCTGGTAATGCGATTAGGTTCGGAGTTTATGCCACCGCTTGATGAAGGTTCGCTGTTATTTATGCCGGTCACACTTCCCGATGTTTCCAACACCGAAATAAAACGCATTATGCAGGTGCAGGATAAATTGATTAAAACGGTGCCGGAAGTACAAAATGTTTTGGGGAAAGCCGGAAGAGCAAATACAGCAACAGATAATTCTCCCATCAGCATGATTGAAACCATTGTGCTGCTAAAACCACAATCCGAATGGCGAAAGGGAATGACGAAAAATAAGATCATTGAAGAATTGAACAGCAAGCTGCAAATACCAGGGGTAATTAATGGATGGACACAGCCGATCATAAACCGGATCAACATGCTTTCTACCGGCATCCGCACAGATGTAGGGGTAAAAGTTTATGGACAAAGCCTTGATTCAATAAACGTCCTGGCGCAGCAGTTCAAAGTGGCATTATCAGGTGTTGAGGGAATTAAAGATCTGTATGTAGAACCCATTATTGGAGGGAAGTATGTAGAGATAAAAATTAAAAGAGAGGAAATTGGCCGCTATGGTTTAAGTGTGGATGATATCAATATGGTAATTGAATCATCCATTGGTGGAATGAATATTACCACTACTATTGAAGGGCGGCAACGCTTTTCAGTGAATGCACGTTTTGCCCAGGATTTCCGCAACAATATAGAGCAGTTAAAAAATTTGTTGGTAACAAGCCCCAGCGGTCCCATTCCCCTTTCCGCGGTTGCTGATGTGTACATAGCCGAAGGCCCACCGATGATCACTTCAGAAAATGCTATGCTGCGTGGCACATTATTATTTAATGTAAGGGAAAGAGATTTAGGCAGTACTGTGAATGATGCAAAAAAGAAATTAGAAAGCCTCATACAAAAATTACCGAAAGGCTACTTTATTGAGTGGAGCGGACAGTACGAAAACCAGGTTCGGGCTGAGAAAAGATTAAAAATCCTGATCCCAATTGTATTGATCATTATTACGGTCATACTTTATTTCACCTTCCATACTTTCCGTGAGGTATTGATCGTACTGTCAAGCATACCCGTAGCATTGGTAGGAGGTGCATATTCCCTTTACTTTTTTGATGTAAACTTTTCGGTAGCAGTGGCTGTAGGCTTTATAGCCTTATTTGGGATAGCGGTAGAAACGGGCGTACTTATGTTAGTGTACTTAAATAATGCTTTATTCAACAAAGTGCGTAAAAAAAAGGAAGCAGGCGAACCTTTGAAAAACAGTGATATTGAAGAAGCAGTGTATGAAGGAGCAGCGCTCAGGCTGCGGCCAAAATTAATGACCGTTTTGGTAGATATATTTGGTTTATTACCGCTTTTGCTGGCAACCGGTACAGGCAGCGATGTAATGAAGCCCATTGCTATTCCTTTTGTATTCGGACTGGTTACCTCTACATTCTTTGTATTGATCGTTTTACCTGCTATGTATGCGTTGGTTCGGGAATACGAATTAAAGAAAAAGGGCAAGGTAATAATTGAAGCATTAAATGATTAAAAAATGAAAAGAATAATATTCATATTACTTATTACGCTTTCAGGCAAAATAAACTTCGGACAGCAGGTTTTACAGCTCAATGCGGTTATAGATTCTATTCAACAATCACATCCTTCCATAAGAATGTACAATGCTGAAATACGCTCCATGGATGAAGCTGCCAAAGGCGCAAAAAGCTGGATGCCACCGGAGATCAACACAGGGCTATGGATGGCACCTTATAATACCAAACTATGGAAGAAAAGCGATATGGGTGAAACAGGCATGGGGCAATACATGATTGGGGGCCAGCAAATGTTTCCTAACAGGAAGAAACAAAATGCGGATGCCGCTTACATGGGTGCTATGTCATCCATAGAAAAAGAAAAAAAGAACGCCACACTCAATGAATTGATTAATGATGCCAAACAGTTCTATTACGAATGGATAATACTTGAAAAGAAATTGGTAATACTTAGGCAAAATGAAAATTTGCTCGATTTCATGATTAAAAATGCAGAGATCCGCTATAAGAATGGGTTGGGGAAGATCAGTGCTTATTATAAAGCAAAAGCTGCATTGGGTAATGTAAAAAATATGCAACTGATGTTTGAGAACGACATTAAAGAAAAACGCATCAGGCTTAATTCCCTGATGGGCAGAAATGCAATGATCGGTTTTGATATTGATACCACATACCAGTTAAACGATTATTCGGATACTGTATTTGACAGTGTGCTTTTTTATAAAAACCGCAGCGATTTGAAAGCCATTGATAAAAACATCAACCTTACTTTTCTTAAACAGGAAACCGAAAGGCAAGGTCTCAAGCCTCAGTTTGGTATTCGCTATGAGCACATGTTTGGGTTTGGAGGTTTTCCCATGCAGTATACCTTAATGGGCATGATGAAACTACCCTTAGCTAGATGGTCTTCCAAAATGAACAAGGCAAATATTGAAAGCCTTAAATGGAAAGCCGAAGCTTTGCAATCACAAAAAGAAATGATGATCAACGAATACAGTGGTATGGCCTACGGTATGCGTAATGAAATAGCATTAAAGAAAAAGCAGTTGAAACTGTATGAGGATAATATTATACCTGCATTAAAGAATAATTATAAAACCATGCAATTGGGGTATGAACAAAATACAGAAGAACTGTTCATGCTCTTTGATGCCTGGGAAACTTTATATATGACACAATTGGAATACCTGAATCAATTGCAACAGCTTTTAGCTAACCAGGTGCAGTTAGAACGCATTTTAGAAATTAGATAAATATGAAACTCATTATTAAACAATTCATAGCGTTTTCTTTAGTATTGGTTTTTTTATCAGCATGTAATAATGATAAAAAGGAAGATCATACCGGGCATAATAATGCAGGCAATAAGAAAGGGCCGGTAAAAAATGAAATGCCTGCAGTTAAAACCCCTGATGTGCAGTTAGAATCATTATTAAAACCTACAAACCAGTATGTCATTTCAACTATTCCGGTTACTGCTATTAAAAAAGAAGAGGTAGAGGCTAAAATAGATGCGCTTGGAAGGGTTGAATACGATACCCGTATGATCGGAAATATTTCAGCAAGGATAAATGGAAGGATCGAAAAATTGTATGTACGGTATAAATACCAGTACATTAAAGCAGGCCAGAAAATAATGGAGATATATAGCCCCGAGCTGCTTACTGCACAACAAAATTTACTATTTATTTTAAAAAATGATGCAGGCAATGCTTCACTGATAGCAGCAGCCAGACAAAAATTATTACTGTTGGGCATGAGTTCAGACCAGGTACAAAGAATAATGCAAACAGGAAAGCCCTTGTTTGCAGTAACTGTCTATAGCAATGTAAGCGGTCATGTGCACAATGCCGGCGAGGGCGCTGCTGCTATGAGCCCTAAGGCACCTTCATCTATGAGTGCTATTAGTCCAAGTACAGAATTATTAAATTTGAAGGAAGGTATGTATGTGCAAAAAGGTCAAAACCTTTTTAGTGTATACAACCCTTCTAAGGCATGGATTTTATTAGATATTTATTCCGATGGCCAGGCCTTGGTTCAAAAAGGACAATTGGTAAAAATAACACCCGAAGCTGCACCAGGCAAATCTTTCGAGGGGCACATTGATTTTATAGAACCTTTTTATAGGGAAGGAAGCCGGACTACTTCTGCCAGGGTTTATTTTGATAATTCCGGCATGCAATTACCGGTGGGAAGCCAGGTGCGTGGGTTAATCATTTCGAATCCTGCAATGAGTTATTGGTTGCCAAAGGAATCGGTAACCTCATTGGGTATTGACAGAATTGTTTTTTTAAAAGTGACAGATGGCTTTAAGCCAAAGAAAGTTACTACCGGGATAACAGTGAATAACAATATTCAAATTACAGGTGGTTTATCAGAAACAGATTCTGTAGCTATAAAGGCTCAATTTTTAATTGATAGCGAAAGCTTTATTAAAGTAAAGGAGTAAGTATGCGTTATGTAGTAATATTTTTTTTGGTTTTTTTATGTGCTTGCTCAGGCAAAAAGCACGCTGTACATGAGGAAAAAAGCGATGCGTATTACACTTGCTCTATGGATCCGCAGGTAGTGGAAAGTAAACCTGGCAAGTGCCCTATATGTAAAATGCCACTGACAGCTGTGAAGAAATCAATTGTGAAAAATGAAGATGAATTACAACTCAGCGATCAGCAAATTCAATTAGGGAATATCAGCGTTGATACCATTCGTTCCGGAAGTATAGGTAGCCAAACTGTTTTAACTGCAGTCTTAAATTTTGACCAGACAAAAACCTCGGCAGTCAGTTCAAGGGTAATGGGAAGAGTAGAACAATTGTATTTTAAAAATATTGGTGATTACATACGCCAGGGAGATAAGCTATTTGACCTTTACAGTGAAGAATTAAACAATGCGAAACAAGAATATTTGTTGGCATTGGACAGACAAAAAATTTTTAAGGGCAATGATGTTATGGATTTTAATTCATTGCTTCAAAGTGCCAAAAATAAACTAACGTTATGGGGTATGAGTAGTGCTCAAATTACGCAACTTGAGCAGGCTGGAAAAGCCAGCCTTACCACAACATTTTACAGTACCGGTAACGGCTATATTACTGCTTTAGATGTACGGCAGGGCGACTATGTTATGGAAGGCGGAATCATTGTACAATTGGCAGATCTTTCAACATTATGGGCGGAGGCCCAGGTTTATACTTCGCAATTTTCTCAATTTTCGCAAAATGCTTCAGTCATTGTTCGTATTCCGGAGCTCGGAGATGAAGCGATCAATGGCACTATCAGTTTTGTCAACCCGGAGATTGTACCAGAATCAAGGATCAACTTAATAAGGGTTTCCATTTCAAACAGGAACAACAAATTAAGGCCGGGCATGGCGGCTTATGTTTACCTCAGCGGCTCAAAACATTCATCGTTCACATTACCCGCTGATGCCGTAATTCGTGATGCTAAGGGAGCAACAGTATGGATACAAACAGGTAAAAACACTTTCAAAAACAAAATGGTTGATGTGGGTGCAGCAGAAGGTAGTTCAATAGAAATAAAGAGTGGCTTACAGCCGGGTGATCTGGTGGTTATAACCGGTGCCTATTTGCTTAACAGCGAATACATCTTTAAGAAAGGTGTGAACCCGATGGAGGGTATGAAAATGTAAACTTAAAAAATTGTTTCGGAGAATACCCTTATCTCCCGGTAATTCAAACTTAGGAAAAAAAAATTTCTATGATCATTACAGTAACAATGAGCCCGGCACTTGATAAAAGCACTACCGTAGAAGAAATGATAGCTGAAAAAAAACTGCGGTGCGGAAATTTAGTAATTGAAGCCGGAGGTGGTGGTATAAACATAAGTAAAGCCATTAAAAAATTAGGCGGGGAAAGTCTTGCTATATTTCCATCGGGTGGAGTAAATGGAAAACTGCTGGAGGAAAATTTAGCACAGCAGCATATTGAATTTAAATCTATTAGTATTACCAACGGAACGAGAGAAAATTTTACGGTAACCGAAACTATCAGCAATGCCCAGTATCGGTTTGTAATGCCAGGTTGTGCGTCAAGTGATGAAGAAGTTGAATTAACCATAAATACTATTCTCTCATTGAATTGCGCCTCTGCCATAATAGTTGCAAGTGGAAGTTTAGCAACAGGTGTTACCGAGGATTTTTTTGCCAGGTTAGCATCGGCTTCAAAACAAGCGGGTTCAAAATGTATTATTGATACGTCGGGTAAACCATTACAATTGGCCGCACAGGAAGGTGTATACCTTTTAAAACCAAATCTTTCTGAATTGTGTAGCCTGGTAGGTGCAGGTTATTTACAACTTGATGAAGTGGAGCATGCTGCACATGAAGTAATACAGAAAGGCCACTGCGAAATAGTAGTAGTATCCATGGGACCTCTGGGTGCTATGCTGGTAACAAAAGACAGCCACGAAATGGTTTCCGCTCCTGTTGTAAAAAAATTAGGTACCGTTGGTGCGGGAGATAGTATGGTAGCAGGAATGGTATGGATGCTTGAGCAGGAAAAGTCGCTTTCTGAAATGGTTCGGTTTGGTGTAGCGTGTGGAACAGCAGCCACCATGAATTCGGGTTCACAATTATTCAATACGGAAGATGTATTTAGGATATATCATTGGATAAATAACAATGCTGCCGGAATGTTGAAAAGTAAATCTTAATAACAGAAAGTATGGGTATATCAAATGCTCAAAATCAAGCATTGCTGAATTCAGAGATAAGTATTTTGTTGAGGTCTTATAATGATATTTTTTCTGACTTTGACCCCAATACTTATATTGATAGAACATTGTCTGATGATTTTATCAATCAGGCTAAAAAAATGTTTATTAATAAAATAGGGAAACAATTAACGCTAAAACTTCATTTACCTGCTAATATGCGCAATGAAGCGGATGAGAAAATAATTATCAAAGGGCTGCATTCTCATTTTAACACTATGCATCAACAATTGAAATCCGACCTCAAAAAAACAAATAAAATCGGATGGATTTTGACACTCAGTGGGATTATTATAATGATTGCGGCAAGTTATCTTTCTTTTATGAAACCTGATAAATATCATGCACATTTATTGATTGTTTTGTTTGAGCCTGCCGGTTGGTTTTTGTTATGGACTGGCCTCGATCATTTAGTCTATTCTTTAAAAGAAACAAAAAAAGATCGGTCATTTTATTCAGGGATGGCTAAGTCTGAAATCATATTTTCCAATCATTAAACTGAAATTATTTATTAAAAATAAAATGGAACAATTCAATCAAGTTAGTAATAGTCAAAGGGAGCCAACAAATTGGTATGTCATCACGGGAGGACCAGGTTCGGGAAAAACAACAACAGTCAATTTGCTTAAGGAACGAGGATATATAACGACTATGGAGCATGCGAGGCATTATCTTGATACTCAGCGACTGAAGGGAAGAACTATTGAGGATGTTAGAAAACAGCAGAGAGAATTTCAATTAGGAGTACTTGATATGCAAATTGAACAAGAGAGTCAAATTTCCCCTGCTGTTCTTGTCTTTTTGGACCGTGCAATTCCGGATGCCCTTGCTTACTATCGTTTTTTAAATCTTCCCCAGGATGAAAAATTAACAGATGCATTGCGTAGTGTTTCCTACAAAAAAATTTTCATTCTTGATTGCCTCACATTGGTAAATGATTATGCCCGAACCGAAGATGAGGCAGCACAGAAAAAAATACATGCTTTGCTAATTGAAGTTTATGAATCCTTAGGATTTCCAATTATTCAGGTTCCGGTACTTCCTCCGGACGACCGGGTAGACTTTATTTTGAAAAATCTTTAAAATGATTAACTGGTGATAACAAAATCCAAAAGCATACTAATTCATTCCACAGCTGCCAAAGTATTTGCCCAGATGGATGATTTTTCAAAAACAGGAATGCACATGAGTGAAAGTTCAATGATGATGATGGGAAGTAAGTTGAAGCTGGCGCAGCTTTCAACAAATGCAATGGGAGTTGGAGCAAGTTATCGCTGGTATGGAAAGATGGTGGGAATGACAATGGATTTTAGTGAAACAGTCACAAAATGGCAATCACCTGTATTAAAAGAATGGGAAACAGTTGGTGAAGCAAAAATTATCATCATGTCATGGTATCGCATGTGGTTTGAAATTACTCCGGTTGAAAACGGAACAATGGCAAAACTTTCAATCAGTTATTTGCCGCCCCCAAAATGGCACTATAAAATCCTTTCCTTCCTTTTTACAAAATGGTATTGTAACTGGTGTTTGAATAATATGCTTAATGACACGAAAAAGAATCTTGAAAAGGATTCACTGATTAAATGATTAAACTTAAACCATATTCAGCGTCGTTACTTGCACTTACAGGATTACTCCTTATTGCAATGGGAATTTATTTCGTTTTATTGCGCCCTGCTTTATTGCCGGAAGATTTACGCTACATGAAAACAACTTTATTAGTCATTTATGATTCCGCCCCAGAGTTATCTGCCTGGCTTCAAAAAGTATTTTGGGTAATGGGAGGGTACATTTTCACAACAGGATTGTTAACTGTTTTTATTTCATTGACATCTTTTCGCAAACGTATGCCTGGGACATTTAGCATCGTTGCCCTGGCAGGAATCAGTTCAATAGGCTCAATGACGGTTGTGAACTTTATGATTGGTTCAGATTTCAAATGGATATTATTAACTTTTACACTGCCATGGGTAATTGCATTAATTCTTTATCGGTTTCACAAATAAAAAAATAAAAATGGAACATCAACATCATCCAAAAAAATACTCTTGCCCCATGCACCCGCAGATAGTGCAGGATAAGCCGGGTACATGCCCCATTTGTGGAATGACCTTGGTATTGGTTGGAGATGGCGAAAAAAAAACTGTTATTTCCTCTCACCAGCACAGCACAAATGCAGCAATGGGACATGCAGGCCATAATCACCATGCGATGATGATTGCAGATTTCCGAAAAAGATTTTATGTTGTATTGATTCTAACCATTCCAATCATGCTGCTCTCAACTATGATCCAGCATTGGCTGGGTGTTCACTGGCAGTTCACAGGTTCACAGTATGTATTATTTGCTTTATCAACAATTGTATTTTTTTATGGAGGATGGCCTTTTTTAAAGGGCCTGGTTGAGGAGGTAAAAACAAAAAATCCCGGTATGATGTTTTTGATCGGCTTTGCCATAACCGTTGCATACATCTATAGTGTGGCAATTGTTTTTGGTTTGCAGGGGATGGATTTTTTTTGGGAACTGTCAACGCTGATCCTCATTATGCTTTTGGGTCATTGGATAGAAATGAAATCTGTTGCAGTGGCATCTAAAGAATTGGAATTATTGGTGCAATTAATGCCATCCGATGCACACATGGTAATGCCAACCATGGTGCATGATGTAAAAACCGATACCCTTAAAGAGAATGATATCATTCTTGTAAAGCCCGGCGAAAAAGTTGCAGCCGATGGAATTATTTTAGAAGGTGAAAGTTATTTGAATGAATCTATGTTGACCGGCGAATCAAAACCTGTTCAAAAAATAAAAGGCGATAAAGTAATTGCAGGTGCGATCAATGGAAACGGTTCTATTAAAATTACCGTATCACACACTGCAAAAGATTCTTATCTCTCACAGGTAATAAAGTTGGTTGATGATGCACAAAAATCTAAATCCAAAACACAATTGTTGGCAGATACGGCCGCAAAATGGTTAACCGTCATTGCAATTGCTGCAGGTATTGCTACATTTTTATATTGGTACCTAACAGGACAATCTCTGGCATTCGCCATGGAAAGAATGGTTACCGTAATTGTTATTTGTTGTCCACATGCTTTGGGATTGGCAGTTCCATTGGTCGTTGCAAAATCAACAGCATTATCAGCGAAGAATGGGTTACTGATCAAGAACAGGACAGCATTTGAAAGTGCAAGAAAGATCACAACCATTGTATTTGATAAAACAGGCACACTTACCATAGGCAAATTTGAAGTGTCAAAAATTGTTTCATTAAAAAGCGGAGTTACTGAAAATGAAATTATACGCCTGGCATCTGCATTAGAACAAAAATCAGAACATCCCATTGCAACAGGGATACTCCAAAAAGTAAAAGACCTATCTGTCACTATTCCGGCAACGGAAAATTTTAATGCCATTACTGGTAAAGGTGTAGAAGCAACTGTAGAAGGCAAAAAGATATTGGTTGTTAGTCCGGGTTATTTAAAAGAAAATAACATACCGCTTCCCAAAGGTTACGAAACTAATAATACTGAAACAATTGTGTTTGTCATTGTTAACAATGAATTAGCTGGATATATTGCGCTGTCAGATCAGATAAGACCTGAATCAGCAGGCGCCATCAAAACATTAAAACAAAACAATATCAAATCGATATTGCTTACAGGTGATAACAATAAAGTAGCGAAAGCCGTAAGTGAAACATTGGGCATGGATAGTTTTATTGGAGAAGTATTACCTCATCAAAAATTGGAGAAGATAAAAGAACTGCAAAGCAAAGGAGAATTTGTTGCCATGACCGGTGATGGTGTAAATGACGCACCTGCTCTGGCAATTGCAGATGTTGGTATTGCAGTTGGCAGCGGTAGTGATATTGCCGCTGAAACAGCAGGGATCGTTTTGGTAAACAGCAATCCGAAAGACATTGTGAGTTTGATCTTATTTGGTAAAGCTACTTATAGGAAAATGATCCAGAACTTAATTTGGGCAACCGGTTACAATGTAGTGGCATTGCCATTGGCAGCAGGTGTTTTATATAAGCGGGGCATTTTATTAAGTCCTGCTGCAGGCGCTGTATTAATGACAGTAAGTACGATAGTTGTAGCAATCAATGCAGGTTTATTAAAAGTAAAAAACTAAAAATGAAAAGATTGAGCTTAATAGTATTTATTATGACATTATATTCTTTTGCAATTGCACAGCAGGATATGAAAGGAATAGATATGCTTCAAAAGGAAAAGCCAAAACAAATGCAACCCACAACTTATACTTGTCCCATGCATCCGGAAATTCATTCCACCAAACCGGGCAATTGTCCAAAGTGCGGAATGAAATTGGTTAAAGAAAAACCTAAGGCTGTTAAAAAGCAGGTAGTTCAAAAGCATGATGGAATGCAAATGCCTGAAAACAGTATGCAAAATCAGCAACCTCTAACATACACTTGTCCTATGCACCCGGAAATTCATTCCACAAAACCTGGCAATTGTCCAAAGTGCGGAATGAAATTAGTTAAAGAAAAACCTAAAGCTGTTATGCCGGCTCCGGTTCTAAAGCATGATGAAATACAAAAGCAAGTGAAAGACACAGCTGAAAAGATGGATAACATGCAAATGGATAAAATGCCAGATGCAAATGAAACAGTCATTAAAACAATTGAAAACAATGATCTACCCAAAACCGTTCGCTATAATTTATATATAACTGATACTATCGTAAATTTTACCGGCAAATCAAAACGAGCCATTGCAGTAAATGGACAAATACCCATGCCAACATTAACCTTTACTGAGGGCGATACGGCAGAAATATATGTGCACAATAATTTAGATGAAGAAACATCCTTGCATTGGCATGGGCTATTCCTGCCCAATCAATACGATGGCGTACCGAATCTTACGCAGATGCCAATCAAGCCTCATACAACACATTTGTATAAATTCCCCATTATTCAGCATGGCACACACTGGTATCACAGCCATACCGGGTTGCAGGAACAAATTGGTATGTATGGTGCTTTCATAATGAATAAAAGAAAAGAATGGGATATTCCTACCATACCCGTTGTGTTAAGTGAGTGGACAAATATGAAACCCGGAGAAGTTCACCGCAGCCTGCACAATGCTACTGATTGGTTTGCCATAAAAAAAGGAACTACCCAAAGCTATGCCGAAGCTATAAAGGGCGGACATTTAAAAACAAAGATCACGAATGAGTGGAAACGGATGAATGCCATGGATGTAAGTGATGTGTATTACGATAAGTTTTTAATAAATGGTAAAAATCAAATTGAGTATCACTCTCCCCTCTCCTTTGGAGACGGGTCGGAAGTGAGGTCATTTAAAGCCGGGGATAAAGTAAGGCTGCGTATAGCAAATGCCGGCGCATCATCTTATTTCTGGCTTACTTATTCAGGTGGTAAAATAACAGTAGTGGCTACCGATGGTAATGATGTAGAGCCCGTAGAAGTAGACAGGTTAATTATAGCAGTATCTGAAACCTACGATGTTATTGTCAGCATTCCCGATAACATGAGTTATGAATTTTTAGTTACACCGGAAGACCGCACAAAATCAGCTTCGCTTTGGTTAGGCAGCGGCATGAAAATGCCAGCCCAAAAACTACCCAAACTAAAATATTTTGCCGGTATGAAAATGATGAATGAGATGATGGCTATGAATGGTGATTTAATGCAAATGGGTATGGAAATGAGTAATCAGACGATGGATATGAATACAGTGATGTATCCCGAAGTAACAGAAGAAGAAAATCCAAAGAAGGAAAACAAAAAGGATACAATGCAGGGACACAACATACAAATGCCAAACAACAATAGTATGCAAGGGATGAATATGATAAGCGAAATTTCCGATATAACAACGTTGAATTATGGTATGCTAAAATCTACTGAGAAAACAACTTTACGGGAAGGCCCTGTTAAAGAATTAAAATTTGATCTCACAGGTAACATGAATCGCTATGTATGGAGCTTAGATAATAAAGTAGTTTCAGAATCGGATAAGATATTAATTAAGAGAGGTGAAAATGTAAGGATTATTCTTTACAATAATTCTATGATGCGCCACCCAATGCATTTGCATGGACATGATTTCCGATTACTGAATGGCCAGGGAGAATATTCGCCCATGAAAAACATTATAGATATAATGCCGATGGAAAAAGATACCATTGAATTTGCAGCAACAGAAAGCGGCGACTGGTTTTTTCATTGCCATATCTTATATCACATGATGAGCGGTATGGGCAGGGTATTTAGTTATGAAAACTCACCCCCTAATCCCGAAATACCAGATCCGAAACTGGCAAAACGAAAATTATTTGCAGATGACAGGAAATTTCATTTTATGGCCAGGGCAGGCTTTGAAAGCAATGGTCTGGATGGGGAAGCTATGTTTGCAAACACCCGTTGGAAATTAGGAACGATTTGGCATTTAGGCTACCACGATATACACGGTTATGAAAGTGAAACGATGGTTGGCCGTTACCTCGGTAAAATGCAATGGTGGTATCCTTATGTTGGTTTTGATTACCATTATAAAATGGAAGGAGGCCCTAAGAATATTTTTGGTAATGAAGAAAAGAATTTGTTCGGCCAGGCAAGTAATAAGAACGATCGTAAAACACTTGTAGCAGGGATTGCATATACATTACCGACCCTCACTATTGCTGATTTAAGAATTGATGGAAATGGAAAATTAAGGTTTCAGTTATCAAGGGAAGATATTCCTGTTACAGCAAGGCTGCGGTTTGCCTGGATGATGAATACCGACAAGGAGTATATGGCGGGACTTAGATATACAGCAACCAAATATGTTTCTATATCTGCACATTACGATAGTGATATGGGAATTGGAGCCGGCATTACAATAAGTTATTAAATAAATTTAGCCCAGGATGACGATAATTACAATTCTTATCTTTAACATCAAATAGTGCCCCTGTTTGGTATATATTTTATATGAAAAGGCTATTATTACTTATCATACTGATTTCAAATTATACTTACGGGCAGGTTATAAACAAACCCCAACACGATCCCCCTGAAATTATTAATAAATACACCGAAGTCCTTTTCTTTAACGAATGCAACAATGCAATTACAGTTTCAAATGACTCTTCATTTAATATAGGCGATACGGTATTACTCATCCAAATGAAAGGCGCTGTTATCGACAGCAGCAATACCGCTTCATTCGGAACGATCCTTGATTATAAAAATGCCGGGAATTATGAATTCAATTATATCAGCCAAAAATCCGGTAATAAATTAACCTTTAAAAACAGGCTTACAAAAACTTATGATATCCCTGGCGGTGTCGTTCAATTGATCAGGGTGCCGTATTATACGAATCCTAATTTTAGTGGAGGGCTTACATGTCTGCCCTGGGACGGAACTAAGGGTGGGGTTTTGGCTGTTATTGCAAACGGTGTCCTGAATAGTTCTGCAGAAATTGACATAACCGGGCGGGGATTCCGTGGAGGCGAAGGATACAATGCAATTTTGCCTGCTTCAAATTGCTTCGAAAACAATTATAACTATTCAGCTGCCAGCCAGCTTGCAGGTTATAAAGGAGAAAGTATAGCAAGCATATCTCAAAATATAAACAAAGGAAAAGGCAGCCCTGCAAGCGGTGGTGGTGGCGGCTTAAGTCATAATAGCGGTGGCGGCGGCGGCGCTAATGCAGGCGCTGGTGGATATGGCGGATATCAAACAGATACTTGTGGCAATGCGCCATTTGATAATAGAGGGGTTGGCGGGAAAAATCTTATTTATACGGCTGCTGCAAATAAAATTTTTATGGGTGGTGGTGGTGGTGCCGGCCACGCTGATAATACCAGTATTAATTCTCAGTCTCCTGGTGGTGGTGCCGGTGGAGGAATAGTCATTATCATCACAGATAGTCTTAACTTAAATAACTATGAAATTTACGCAAATGGAGCTAATGGTAGTTACTGTTATTCTTCAGATTGTAATGATGGTATGGGAGGTGGTGGTGCTGGTGGATCGGTTTTACTATCTGTCATTAAGGTAATTGATATATTAACGGTTCAGGCTTTGGGTGGAGATGGAGGAAATGGGTTTGGTAAAATAAATACAGCAGGTAAAGCTGGCCCGGGCGGCGGTGGCGGTGGTGGTACATTCTTTATAAACAGTTCAACTTTACCAATAAATATTTCTACATATACTACTGCTGGTAACAGCGGTGTAATAATAACGAATCCAAATGATTCATGGGGAGCTACAAAAGGAACCAACGGTTTAAGTTTTTTTAATCTTGTATTGCCGTTCGATACTGTTTTATTTAAACCAAATATTGATTCTGTCAGGATCAAGGATAGTTTAATAAGTTGTAATAGTTTTGGATTTAAAGGCATGGCATTTACAAATACAAACCCGATAACATCCTGGTCATGGAATTTTGGCGATGGAAATACTGCCCTTACTCAAAATGTTACTCATACATATTTATCCCAGAATAGTTTTTTAGTAAAATTGACCGCTACCGATATTAATGGTTGCAAAGACAGCATTACTGATATTGTAAATCCAAAGAATGCAAATGTAGATGCAGGAATGAATAATTCTTTTTGTTCAGATATACCAATATCTATTGCACTCAATGGAACAGGTACAGGAATCTTTTCCTGGACACCGGCTATATATTTAAATGACCCGGCTCAACAAGACCCAATTGCTACTATTGACACAACAACTACATTTTATTTAACGGTTACTGAAATTGATTGTGCAAATTCAGATTCTGTAAAAATTATTATCAATCATTTACCCAATATAAAAGCTTCAAAATCCAATGACATCAATTGCAACCTCCCGTTTGCAAAGCTAAATGTTTCAGGCGCTTTACAATATGTATGGGCCCCATCATCATTCCTGAGTAACAGCATAATTGCCAATCCAATTGCCAATCCCACTACTTCAACAAATTTTATTGTAACAGGAACTGATACTAACGGTTGCAGTAGTAAAGACAGTATAGATATTCTTGTGGATTTCGATAAAAAAGGCATAATGCTTCCAAACAGCTTTACACCGAACGGAGATGGATTAAATGATTGTTTTGGGATCAGGTATTACCGGGATGTTCAAAACTTAGTCTTTATCATTTATAACCGTTTTGGGGAAAAGGTTTTTGAAACAAAAAATGCTGCTGTGTGCTGGGATGGGAATTATAAAGGGCAGCAGTTAGATCCGGGCACGTACGTTTATTACCTAAATGCAAAGACCTTGTGTGGAGATGTTATAAAAAAAGGAAGCATTCTGCTGATCCGCTAAAGCCCTTCAGTTTATTTTGCCTGCCGGGTAAGATGATATTTTACTTATTTTGTGTAACATAATTTTCTATCAACCGCCGTAAAAAATAAAAACAAATGCAATCAATATTATTTATTATCATCGAGAACTTGCAAGCCAATCTATTTTCTTTCTATATTCAAAAAGAATTGATAAAATAACTTATGGCACAAAATAAAACAATCGAAAATAAAAAAAGTGTTGCAGTTTTTATATCGAAAATAAAAGATGAAAAAAGACGCAAAGACTTTTTAGCAATAAGTGATCTTATAACGACGCAAACAGGACTTGAACCAAAAATGTGGGGAACAAGCATTGTAGGTTTTGGTACTTATCATTACAAATATGAAAGTGGACGGGAAGGAGATGCCCCACTGGTAGGAATTGCATCAAGGGTAAATGCAATTACTTTATACCTGGGATCAACTTTCGACAAAAGAGAAGAATTGCTATCAAAATTTGGAAAGCACAAAATGAGTGGCGGCTGTATTCATATTCAAAAACTGGAAGACATTGATACAAAGATTTTAACCAAAATGCTAAAAAACGCTATTCGGTACCGGAAGAAAGAACATTCATGCTAACAAAGAGTAAATAACTCAAACTATGCGAACATGATAATAATAAAAACCCTTCAATTATTCTGAAGGGTTTTTATTAAATAAATAAACTGGTATTTTAATATTAAGGATGTATCGAAGAAACCCCATTAAAACTATTCACATCAAAAACCGGGAAGTCATTACCATCTACAAATCCATCTCCATTCAAATCGGTATTAGCATAAACGCTATTCACTCCATTAAAACTATCAAGATCATAACCCGGAAAATCATTTCCATCAATGTATTCATCCTGGTTAAGATCACCTGTCATGAATGCCCATACACCCGGCTCTACCTGCACCTGGTTATCAGCATAAGCTGTATTGGCACTTGTTGAAAAATTATACAAAGGCGTTGATGCGTTACATACCATAGCAGCTGCGCTCCATGTTTGTAATGCATTCCTGTGTTTGATACCGATATAATAAGATCCAGGGGGTTGAGTAAAGGTTGCGGAAACTATTCCGTTAGTTAACAATACAGCTTTCTTTGTATCAATTAATGCATAAGTTGTTGGATGATGTAACTCAACAATGATCGTATCTGCTTCTGTTGACAGGGATGATGGCACTGAATGATTATTCAATACAGGTTGCATGGTATTGCTGCCGGCATAATAACCTTGAAGGAATAGTTTCAAATTTACCGTAATAGATGCAGAACAATCTGTTACAGTAATTTGCCGGGATGCTGCACTGCTGCACCCGCCGTTAGCAGCGGTAGCAGTAATAATTTTTATGCCCGCAGATGAAGGTTTGGCATATACTGTTGTAGCAGGTGTGCCTGTATAAGCGGTTGTTGCAGCAGGATTGGTATATAGATCAGCAACAGGGCTCCAGGTAATACTGCTTGTATTAGTATAATCAAATGTTACATCATTGCGCTGGCTGTATGTATTAGATGGCGTTCCAACAAATGCATCAACAGTTGATGCTGAAGCATTGTCAACACGATAAAATCTTGTACTTAAAAATGTAGTTGCTGAATATTTAGCAGTATTAAAAGTAGAACCGGTAGTGCCAGCATTGGCATTACTGTAATTTATTTCTATTACAAGATTGCTGGTTCCATTCCATACGAAAGAAGTGGTAAGAGTAAGGGTATTAAATCCAACAGCCGGCGAATAACCTGCTGCTGTGCGAACGGTTGTCATTCCTGTTTCCCAGGCATTCATAGTTGTTAATGCAGAGTGTTTCATTTTCACAACTAAGTTCTGCAATGCAAGTGTTGCATCTGCTGTTGCCAGGTTTAATTTAATTGATGTAATAGCAGAGCCATTCACCAATCCCAATGAAGTTAATTCAGCTACACTGAATAGCATTTGTTGTTTACTTCCTCCATAGTAATTCTGTAGCGGATTGGGGCCCAGGGTTGAACCTGTTGTGTTGCCAACACTAATTGACGTTCCTGAACCCCAAGTACTGCTGTATGCACTCCCCGAAACTGCCGACAAATTTACAATGCTACCCAGGCAAATATTGCCGGAAGAAGCCGTAATAACAGGAATGGCCGGAATGGCGTTTACCGTGAGAATAACACTGTTGGATAACGTGCTGCCGCATTGTGTAGAAACAATAACCTTGTACCGGTAATTATTTTGAGCTATGGTTGTTCCGCTTACTATATAGGTTGTGCTGTTTGCGCCGATGATATTATTAAAGAGAGTTCCGCCATCTGTACTTACCTGCCATTGGTAACCACTAACTGTACCCGAAGCTGCAACACTGAACGTTGCATTCAATCCTGCACAAACAGTTTGGTTTACAGGTTGTGTACCAATAGATGGGCCTGTTCCCGCAAGGATAATATAAGTAATTACCCTTGTCATTGTAATAGAACCTGAAATACCGGTGATGGTAATATTATAGCTGCCAGAAGATAGTATGTGCGTATTATTGAGTGTTACGATAGTGCTGTTTCCAGGTGTTACCGGATTTACACTAAAGATTATGTTTGTTCCCGGCGGAAAGCCCGAAGCAGACAATGTAACCGGGTTCGTATATCCAAGAATGGAAGTAGTGCCAAGTGTAATAGCGGCAGTTGTAGGTCCGCCACAGCTGATGCTGGTTGGCGAGGGACTCGTAAAATCAAATCCGGGCGTACTGTTTACGATGCTGCCATTTGCATTAATTATCCAATTATTGGGATCAATCACAATGCCGTTGGGAGTTTTGGTATAATAGAATTTGAATTGCTGGTTGTTTGAACTGAGATTCACTTTTACAATGCTGTCTCCCTGTGAAGAAGTGATCCTGAATTCAAACAGGCCTTTGAAAAATGGGGTAACACTGGAAGCACTTACGGTTTCATTTACAATCATGATGAGCGTGTCGGCTCCCTGTTTGGAGTAATTGATATTAATGGTGGGATAACCTTCGCCATAATACCATTGGTTAAAGAAGTCAGTGAAATTTTTACCGCTGGTTGTTTCGGCTACCTGTTTGAAATCATCAGCGGTAGCTGTTGAATCTTTGAACTGTTGTTGAAAGTTTTTCAGTGTGTTAAAAAACAACGAATCATCCTGCATTTCAAAACGCAGGTTGTGAATGATGGCAGAACCTTTGTTATAACTAAGTCTGCTGCTAAAAATCCTGTTTTCATCAAATAGTGATCCGTCTGGAACGTACACGCTTCCGTTAGACACGCTCATTACATTGTTGTGTACACTTTGCATGAAACCGGCGGCGGTTGTAGGAGAAAACAAGGCGGGTAATTTTTCAATTGCGAGGTATTCACAATAACTTGCAAACCCTTCGTTTAGCCAGATATGGTTCCAGGTGGCACAGGTGATATTATCTCCCCACCACTGGTGCCCCAGTTCATGTGCGATGAGGGTAGAACCGAAACTGCTTAGTGTTGTCATGGTCTGGTGTTCCATGCCGCCGCCAATATTCGCTTGTGCATGCCCGTATTTTTCATTTTTGAAGGGGTACAATCCAAACAACTCACTGTATTTCTCAATAAATGCCGGTGTCTTATCCAGATTTGTTTTTATCGAGTTAAAATAGGTTGTATTATTTGCTACATAATTCTGAATGAGGATCGAATCAGGTGCCATTGCTGCCGGTTTGGCGTATTGCAGGTACTCCATGTAGTTACCAACAGAAAAACTGGGCAGGTAATAAGCCATTGGATAACGGGTCTTCCATTTGTACAGTTTTTTGGAAGCCGGTAAAGTTTCTACGGCTACCAGTAATCCATTTGACCCTGCTTTATTGGTTGCACTCGTCGTAATCCAGATGTCTGCAGAGTCAATCTTGTCCTTCAGGATCTGCTTTACCGGAAACCATTCCCTGGCCTGGTAACTTTCAGAAAGGGTGGCAGTATATGAAAGCCCGTTGCTGGCAATGGTGCCTGTGTAAATTGCGCCTGAACTAACAGTACCGCGGTAATAAAACAAAGCAGTTACCGTTGTTCCTGTAGCGAGTATTGGCGATAGCGGGATATATATATGATCCGATCCGCGTTGAAAATTCATTTTTACCCCATTGATAAATACTGAATCAAGGACCATGTTGCTTTTGAATTCTGTTACAAAAGAATCCAGGGGTTGTACAACTTTAACAACAGTCAATGCTGTACCGGATATAAATGCATTTGCTGCTTCAACAGCAAGATCGAGCTTTAAATATTTTACATCATATTTTTCCATGGATGGATATTGATAGAAATCTGCCTGATCCGGTCGGGAAAACAAATGGGCATGATTGCATTTTTCCCGGCAGGCATCTTCTGCTTCAATAACCTGTGAAACGCACTTAATTGAAAAGCTAAAAGCTATTAGCAACAGGATAGTTATCCGCATATCAGGGATGTTTATTTTTATTAATACTTACAGATAACGGTAAAGCCTTAAAAAATTATTGGCAATGGACTCATGTATTGCCAATAATACCGCTAAAAAGATTCAACGTTCCGTAATTTTATTGCTACATCAGGGATGAATAGCTAAAACCCCATTAAAACTATTCACATCAAATACCGGAAAGTCATTGCCATCTACAAATCCATCTCCGTTCATATCGGTTGCCACATAAACACTGTTCACTCCATTAAAACTGTCAGTATCAAATGCAGGAAAATCATTTCCATCTACAAAATCATCCTGGTTCAGGTCTCCTGTAAAGAATGCCCATACGCCCGGTTCAACCTGAATCTGGTTATTTCCCATGGCTTTGCTGGCAGCATCCGTAAAATCATATAAAGGGGTTGATGCAGTACAAGAGAGCGTGTTTGCACTCCAGGTTTGTAAAGTATTCCTGTGCCGAATACCGATATAATAGGATCCTGCAGGTTGAGTGAAGGTTGCAGAAACCGTTCCATTAGTTAACAATACCGCTTGCTTTGTATCAATTAATGCAAAGGTTGTTGGATGATGTAATTCAACAGTTATGCTATCTGCTTCGGTAATAAGCGGCGACTCCCCTTGATTATTCAATACCGGTTGCAAAGTATTGCTACCGGAATAATACCCCTGTAAGAAAAATTTCATGTTAACAGTAATAGTAGTAGAACAGTTATTAACATTTATTAATGCAGAACCGGAATTTGTACAACCAAAACTGTTTGTTGCTGTTGCAGAATATGTAGTAGTTGTAACTGGTGAAGCAACCACAGCTGCGGCATTCGTAATATTTAATCCTGTTGCAGGCAACCACGACCAGGCAGGGGTTTGCAGTGTTGAGTAACCTAAAATTATATTCAGGCGCCTTACAGATGCTGATGGCGTTACCGTTGCATTGGCAACTAATGTCTGAAGCGAGGTTGTTGATGAAAGTGTACTGGTAATTGCTGCAATATTCATATTGCTTGCAGCAGCGGTATAATATGTGATTGCATTATTAAGTTGATCTACTCCATCCTGTCTTACATCTATGATAATATTTGAGACGCCGTCCCATGTATATGGAGTTACAAATGTTATTGTGTTCAACCCTATCACATGAGTATAAGAAGAAGGTCCATATACAATATTTAATCCTGTAGTTGTAAATGCTGTCAAAACAGAATTGGCTGTAGTGCCGATCCTGATAGAGAAATTGGTATTGTTATTTGCATCACCCTGTGATGTAGTATTATAGGTGATCGAAGAAATACCGCTGCCTGTAGTAAGTCCTGCTGCAAGTAACTCTGCAACAGTGTATACGGTTTGGTTCCAGTATTGTGACCACCTGTTACAAAATGCAGTAGGTTGGGCAGTTTGGCTGGTAAGAGTTGTGCCGGTACCAAGCGTTGCATTGGCAGTCCCGACCGATGTTCCGCCACTGGCTGAAAGTGCCTGGCTATCGCCACTACAAATGGTTGATGACGTTGGAGTAACTATCACAGCAGCAGGAGATGGATTTACAGTAAGTATCACTGTGTTAGATGTTACTGAGTTACATTGTCCAGAAACAATAACCTTGTACCGGTAATTATTTTGAGATAAAGTAGTTCCACTTACAATATAAGAAGCGCTATTTGCCCCGATGATATTATTATAGATGGTCCCGCCATCTGTACTTAACTGCCATTGGTAACTGGTAACTGTACCCGAAGTTACAACACTGAATGTTGCATTCGCTCCGGCACAAATAGTCTGATTAGAGGGCTGAGTGCCGATAGATGGACCTGTTCCTGCAAGGATAATATATGTAATGGTTCTGGTTAATGTGATAGAACCTGATACACCTGTAATAGTAATATTATAGGTGCCATTGGAAAGTGTATTTGCATTATTAAGGGTTACAACAGTACTGTTGCCGGGAACCACAGGATTGGTGCTGAAACTGACAGATGCACCCGAAGGTACACCCGATGCTGAAAGGTTTATCGGGGTTGTATATCCTAAATAAGATACTGTTCCAAGTGTTATGGCAGCAGATGTTGGTCCGCTGCATGCAAGAGAAATAGCTGCAGGGTTGTCAAAATCAAATCCCGGAGCAGCATTGGTAATGGTAAAATTGCTATTTGAAATATCGAAGAAAATATTGCCAACTGCTTCTACTTTTATCCTGGCTGTTGTAGTTGGAAGATTTGGAATGGTTAATACTTCTGATCCGTCATTTGGGGTACTGGCAGTTATAACTGTGGGGTATGTTAATCCTCCGTCGGTAGAGAGGGAAATTTTTACAGATGTAGCATTAATTGGTGCAACACTTGATCCCGCAACGTTCCAGGTAATTGTTTGTGATGTGGTGCCAGGGAAACTTTCGCCTCCATTTGGTGCAGTTACAATAAATGGCCCTGTTCCTGTGATCGTATTCACTTGAAATGTCCCTATAAAGCCAACCATACAGCCATTACCACCGGTAACAACCCCGCCCCCTGCAGCCCGGTTATCCCTTACCGTTAACCTGAATTTCATAGCACGGGCAACGGTTGGAAGCGTTTCGCCTTTTAGTCCCCCCATAGTTGTTGCAGGGTTAGCAGGATAACCTGCTAATATTACTGCAATATCAGGAAATGTACGGCTTCCAGATGTTTTGGGAATTCTAGATTTAAATAACGGAGCCGTTGTACTTGTTGCACCTGCATTCCAGGCTCCCTGAGCACCAAGATCCCATTCTTCCCAGTTGTACGTTATTGCGTCACCATCAGCATCAGTGGCAGCCCCCGTTAATGTAAATGGCGTATTGATAGGGATATTAGCCCCATTGTTACTCATGGCTGTGATTACTGGGAGAGTATTGCCGGTGCTGGTTATTACCCTGCAACTGGCCCCGCCGGCTTCTACAAATGTGCTGATCTCATCAAAACTGACACTGTGAAAATAAGGATCACTATTGGGTTGCGTATTGTCTGTGCCACAAATTCCGGCATAGGCCTGGATCGTTGTGCCGCTACCCGGTTCATAGGCAGTTGAACCATTTCTGTTGCTACCACTGCAACTGCCCGTTGAACCATTAAAAGTATGATTTCCGCTAAACTGGTGCCCCATTTCATGTGCTACATAGTCAATATCAAAACCATCGCCAACCGGATTTGAATTACCTGTAACGCCCCTTGCTTTATTGCTCGTATTACAAACTACTCCCAGCCCGGCAAGGCCACCGGCACCTGTACTGAATGTATGCCCAATGTCATAATTGGCAGAACCGATGAGGCTTGTTATTTGTGTCTGGCTTTCTGTTATTAATGTGCTTGCATTACTGTTTCCGGTGAAGGGGTCTGTCGCTGAGTTCAGGAATTCTATCAGGTTATTATTTGCTATTAAAACCAATCTTACCGCAACTTCAGTTTCATAAACTCCATCAACGCGGTTAACGGTGGTTACAATTTTACTGTGCAGTAATGGGGCAGTCGTACCTCCAACAGCTACTGCATATTCACCTGTACAAGCAACTGCAAGCCGGTAAGTATATAATTGTGATCCCCTGCAAGCACCTGCAAGGATTCCTCCGACTGCAGATTCCCTGTTTTGTAAATTGTTGATCTGAGGTATTTCGCAGAAAAATTCCGGGTTCCTGTGGTTATCCCTTTGGTAATAACTGATATAATTATCAAGATCGCCTCTTGCATAAGGGTCTAAATAAACCCGCCCTTTAGGAGATAAAATTTGAGCATGAAATCCATCATATGGATTAAAATCAAATCGGATTGTTGCAGAACGATCGTCTATGCCCTGGCCGGCATAGGTTCTGATATCGGGGAACTTATTTTGCAGCCCTGGTTCCTGGATGCTGCTTTCCCATACATGAAATTTAGCCAGGCTCCCATCAGGCATTGGTAGGGTCATTACGGGTGATTGATTTCTATTGAAAACATTTGTTTCAGTTGGTAAACTGCGCAGGAAATTTTTCATTCCGGTAAAATCCAAACTAACTGTCCGGTACTTTACTGGGAATACTGTTTTCTTGTTATTACCGATATTGATGCTGTTTTCGCTGATGTCTTTGAAATAATCTGATTGTGCGGATACTGCCAATGAACTTACGATAAGAGTTAATAGCAGGTAAATTTTTTTCTTCATACGATGTTATGTAATTGATAAATTATTTTTTAGTATTTCGAATGGGGAGGATATTGGTTGAGATAATTATTATTAAACGGGGAAGGAGATTAATAAATAATATTTCAAATAATCAAACAGGCAGTTGCCTTTACTTTGTTATTAAAGCGTTAAGATAATGCTTTTTATTTAAGCAGTTTCAGGTCAGGCTGGGCATATTTATATACTTTAAAATAGATCGTTGTTTTGGTTTGATGCACTCCTTCAATTTTACTGATATCATTTACAAAATCTACCAGGTGGTTGTTGTCCCGGCACATTACATCAACCTCAAGATCGTAGTCTCCGGAAGTCATTGCCAAAAAACTGACTTCAGGAAGTTTGGAAATTTTTTGTGCTACTTTTTCTTTTAAGGTGGCAGGCCTGACATAAACAGCAATATGTGCATAACACCTGAAACCTACTTTATCCGGATCAACCCGGCCAATGATATTGACCGTTCCATCTTCAATCAATTTATTGAAACGTGTACGGACGGTGCCGATGGATACTTTTAGTTTATCAGCAATAACAGTAAAGGACATTCTGCCATCTTCCTGCAGGAAAGACAATATCTCAAAATCGAGTTTATCTAATGCTACTGATCCATTGTTTGCCATAAACCTGGGTTAAAATGCGGTATAAAAAATATAAATAATTTTATTTTGATAACTAAAAATACATTATTTTTAGTTTTTGGCTAAATAAATAAAATAATTACAGTTTATACCATAATTATGAAATACGCAGCAACACAGAATTTTATCAACGGAAAATTTGTAAATGCACAGTCAGACCGGAAGCTTGATGTGATCTCGCCACTTGATGGCAACCTTTTATCAACCGTGCCCATGTCAACATCCAAAGACCTGGATGATGCAGTGAAAGCAGCAAAAGCCGCTTTTGCAGGCTGGAGTAAAACACCGATCAAAGAAAGGGTACAGGTTTTTTTCAGGTATAAAACTTTGCTGGAGAAAAATCTGAAAGAACTTGCTTTATTATGCAGCGAAGAAAATGGAAAAACATACAGTGAATCTGTTGCAGAAATAGAAAAATCTATTGAGCTTACAGAATTTGCAACATCATTACCGCAATTGGTTACCGGGGAAATATTAGAAGTAAGCCGCGGTGTTGAATGCAGGACAGAACATGTTGCACTGGGAGTGGTTGCATCCATCGTTCCATTTAATTTTCCAAGCATGGTTCCTAACTGGACATTACCGAATGCGATCGCTTTGGGTAATTGCATGATCATGAAACCATCTGAAAAAGTTCCATTGAGTTGCGGCCGCCTGGCTGAACTTTTAAAAGAAGCAGGTTTGCCTGATGGCGTATTTAGCATTGTACACGGTGATGTAGATATAGTAGAAGCCATCTGTGATCACCCGGGTATTGAAGCAGTTTCATTTGTTGGCTCAACAAAAGTTGCAAAAATTGTTTATCAAAGATCAACAGCAAGTTATAAAAGATGTTTGGCATTGGGTGGCGCAAAAAATCATTTGATGGTTTTGCCCGATGCGATTCCCGGAATGACCGCACAGAATGTTGCGGCATCCATGAGCGGTTGTGCAGGTCAGCGTTGTATGGCAGCCAGTGCAATGATCGGTGTAGGAAATGTTGACAGCATCATTGATAAAATATGTGAAGAAGCAAGAAAAATTATTCCGGGAGAAAACCTGGGTGCAGTGATCAGTAAGGAAAGCAAAGAAAGAATTGAAAGGTATATCGGCGAAGCAGAAAGAGACGGTGCAAAAATTTTAGTTGATGGTCGTAACACAAAAGTAAATGGTAAAGAAAATGGCACTTATGTTGGCCCAACAGTCATTGATTTTGTAAAACCACACATGTCTGTTGCAACAGAAGAAATTTTCGGACCGGTAATTTCCATCATGCGCACCAATACAGTTGATGAAGCATTGGCTATTGAAAATGCAAATCCTTATGGAAACGCTGCGAGTGTGTTCACACAAAATGGTGCCATGGCAAGATATATTATTGATCATGCAAGTGCCGGTATGATCGGTGTGAATGTTGGTGTGCCCGTACCACGTGAGCCATTTTCTTTCGGCGGATGGAATGAAAGTAAATTTGGTGTAGGTGATATCACCGGGAAAAGTTCAATTGAATTCTGGACAAAATTGAAGAAGAGTACCACTAAGTGGAATGCAGAAGCTGGTGTTAACTGGATGAGTTAAAATAAACACCCCTGACCCCTAAAGGGGAACTTAGGTTTTTACTGGATTATTTATATGCACTTTATAAAGCTTGAAACGACACTTACAGAATGTATAAGCCTGAAAGGCTGACATTACTATAGAAAGGAATAAATAATTTTGGTAATAAACCCCGAAGGGGTGATATTAGAAAAAGAAAAATATGCCAGGTACATTTTCTCAAATATATATTCAATATGTTTTTGCAGTAAAAGGCAGAGTGAATATGATCAAGCCTGCTTTTCAGGAAGAGTTATATAAATATATTTCAGGAATTGTTGAGGGCAAAGAACAAAAGTCATTAGCAGTAAACGGAATGCCAGATCACGTTCATGTATTGGTAGGATTAAGGCCTGCAATGAGGATATCAGATTTAGTAAGAGATATAAAAAATAATTCGACAAATTTTATTAATGACAAAGAATTTTTAAAGCAAAAATTTTCGTGGCAGGAAGGTTATGGTGCATTTTCTTATTCGCAATCAAATTTTGGGAATGTGATCGAATATATTAAAAATCAAAAAGAGCATCATAAAAAGAAAACATTTAAGCAGGAGTATATGGGATTCCTAAAAAAATTTAATGTTCCTTATGAGGAAAAATATTTGTTTGAATTTTACGATTGATTGCTAATGCCACCCCTTCGGAGTTGGATAGCTATAGATTTATATGGTTTGTTATAGTAATTGCATCCCTTCGGGATTTTAAATAACATAATGATACGCTTTTAAAATATACCCCGAAGGATTAACATTACTATAGACTCAATGATTTAAAGTTTCACATAAGCCCGAAGGGCTGATATTAATATAGGCAACAGAAATTAATGTTATTTTTAATAACCCCAAGGGGTGATATTAGAAATAAATAGTTGGTTATATAATATTCAACAGATGGTATACTGTAGAAGTGACAGACGCAAGTGTGATGTTATGAAATAAAATGTCCTCAATAAAAAAATAATGAACTATGTCTGAATCAAAAACAATTTCTAAGCCTTCAGAATTTCAAAGTGATTCTTTAGGAGCGGCTGAGCAGGTTATTAAGGATAATCTCGATTATACTTTATTCTCCTGGAGCAAACAAAAAGGTATTGCACCGATCGCCGTTAAATATGCCGAAGGTGTTTATCTCTATGATTATGATGATAAGAAGATCATTGATTTTTCATCTGGTTTGATGAATGTGAATATTGGACATGGTGACCAACGCATCACAGACGCAGTTGTAAAACAAATGCGTGAAGTGAGTTATGTTACACCAAGTTGTGTTACCAAAGTTCGTGGTGAACTGGGAAAAAAATTAGCAGAAATCTGCCCTGGTGATCTGAACAAAGCATTCTTTACTTTATGTGGAGCAACATCAATTGAGAATGCAATTAAGTTAGCAAGGCTTTATACAGGCCGACATAAAATACTGAGCCGTTATCAATCTTACCATGGCGCTTCTATTGGTGCCATATCTGCCAGTGGCGATCCACGCAGGATCCCGGCCGATTCACAGCAAGCGCCGAACTTTGTTCATTTTGATCTTCCTTATTTGTACCGCTGGGAATATGGCGAAGAAAATCTATTAAAAGAATCTGTTGCCCAATTAGAACGCATGATCGCTTATGAAGGCCCGGGAAATATTGCTGCCATATTATTAGAAGGAGAATCCGGTTCTTCCGGTTGTCTGCAATACCCTGTTGGTTATTTAAAAGCAGTAAGAGAGTTATGTAATAAGCATGGTATCTTATTGATTATGGATGAAGTAATGAGCGGCTTTGGCCGTACCGGCAAATGGTTTGGTTTTGAAAATCATGGTATCATTCCGGATATGATCTGTATGGCAAAAGGACTTACCTGCGGTTATTTGCCGTTTGGATGTTTGATGGTATCGGATAAGATCGCATCAAAGTATGATGATAATATGCTTGCACTTGGTTTAACTTATTCAGCTCATCCTGTTAGTTGTGCGGCAGCATTGGAAACAATAAAAATATATGAAGACGATGGCCTAATAGAAAATGCAGCAGCAATGAGTAAGTATGTTGAAGAGAAAGTTGCATTATTAAAACAAAAACATCCTTCTATTGGTAATTTCAGAACGACCGGATTACTGGGATGTATTGAATTAGTAAAGAACCGGGATACCAAAGAACCCATGGCGCCATTTAATGCAAAGCCGGATGAAATGGTTGTGATGAATAAAGTAGCTGCAAAAATAAAAGAACTGGGCATGTACACTTTTGTGCGATGGAGTTATATATTTATTGCACCGCCGCTTTGTGTAACGAAAGAACAAATTGATGAAGGGCTGGCAATAATCAGTGAGGCGATCAAAATTGCAGACGAAAATACAGCCCCCTAAATCCCCCGAAGGGGGACTTAGCGAGACTGTAATATTTTGAAGTGTATGCTGTGTTGCAGCCTGTGGTGACATTGTTGATTAAAGAACAAATGGAAAATGTGGAAGAATAAAAGTTTGGCAAAGATTCAGAGTCCCGCTCCCTCTCTTTCGGAGAGGGAGATGGAGGGAGAGGCTTCTTCTCTTTACAATGAGGACCTGGCTCCCGTTCCGCAAAACAAGCGTACCTGGGGTACATGGAACTATGCGGCATTGTGGATAAGTATGAGTTTATGCATACCTACGTATATGCTTGCCAGTTCGCTAATAGGTGGTGGAATGAATTGGTGGCAGGCGATCCTTACGATATTTTTGGGTAACTGCATTGTTTTGATCCCTATGATCTTAAATGGCCATGCTGGTGCTAAATATGGTATTCCTTTTCCGGTCCTTGTAAGAGTAAGTTTTGGTACAAAGGGTGCTAATATTCCGGCCATGTTAAGGGCAATTGTTGCCTGTGGCTGGTTTGGAATTCAAACATGGATCGGTGGCGCTTCATTGTATAATATATTAAGGGCATGGAATCCTTCATTAGCCGAGATCGATAGCAGTTCTTTATTTCCGCAAGCATTACCGATGATCTGTTTTTTTATTTTCTGGCTGTTGAATATGTTCATCATTTATCTTGGTGTTGACAGCATAAAAAAATTATTGGTATTTAAAGCTTTCTTTTTACCTGTTGCAGCATTGGCGTTATTGATCTGGGCCATCTGGGCTGCAAAAGGGCTTGGCCCGATCTTGAGTCAGCCTTCTAAATTTGCTACCAGTGCAGATTTTTGGCATTACTTCTTTCCTGCACTAACGGGAATGGTTGGGTTTTGGGCAACACTCTCTTTAAACATTCCCGACTTTACCCGTTATGCTAAATCACAAAAAGCGCAGGTGAACGGACAGATAATTGGTTTACCTCCATCCATGACCTTCTTCGCTTTTGTTGGAGTAATTGTTACTTCAGCAACTGCTATCATTTATGGACAAACAGAATGGGACATTGTAAAGCTCGCCGGCCGGTTCGATAGCAAACTGATGGTAACTTTTGCCATGATCGGTATCATCATTTCTACATTGGCAACTAACATTGCAGCAAATATTGTAAGTCCTGCCAACGATTTCTCCAACCTTGCACCACAAAAAATAAATTTTAAAACAGGTGGTTATATCACGGGCATTATTGGCGTGTTGATCTTTCCCTGGAAATTAATTGCCGATCCCAATGGTTATATTTTTACCTGGCTGATCGCTTATTCAAGCTTACTTGGCCCCGTTGGGGGAATCATGATCGTTGATTATTTTTTCATCCGAAAGAAAAATTTAGTTGAAGGAGATCTGTATAAACACGAGGGGATATATGGTTATAATAAAGGAATTAATTACAATGCAATGTTAGCTTTGTTATTGGGAATACTTCCAAACATACCTGGCTTTCTGGTTGCGATAAAAGTATTGAGTGCAGATTCAATGCCGCAATGGATCATTGGATTATATAACTATGCGTGGTTTGTTGGTTTTGCGGTAAGCGGAATTGTTTATTGGATGGCAATGAAAAGAAAAATATGATTATTTTAAATGTTGAATTTTAAATGTTGAATGTATTTATCATTTAAAATTCAACATTCAACATTCAAAATAATATATGAGTATTTTAATTAAAAACGGAAGAGTTATCACTGCTACCGATGATTATATCGCTGATATTTTCATTGAAGGGGAGACGATATCAGCTATTGGGAAAAATTTATCCGTAAAAGCAGATAAGGAAATTGATGCTAAGGGAAAATTGGTAATGCCGGGAGGTATTGATCCACATGTACATTTGGATATGCCTTTCATGGGAACATTCTCGAGCGATAATTATGAAACCGGTACCCGTGCTGCCTTGTATGGTGGCACAACCATGGTGATCGATTTTATTTTGCAGAAGCAGGGAAATTCTTTGCGTTCAGCATTAGAAGAATGGAAGTCGAGATCAGATGATAATTGTGTGGGTGATTATAGTTTTCACATGGCCGTTACCGACTTTAATGAAAATACTAAGAAGGAGATAAAAGATTTTATTGAAAAAGAAGGGATCAGTTCTTTTAAAACATTCATGGCATATAAAGGTGCGCTGATGATCGATGACCGCCAGATGATCGGCCTGATGGAAGAAGTAAAAAAACATGGAGGACTGATCAATGTTCATGCAACCAATGGTGATATGATTGATTACCTTATTCAAAAGCACAAGGAAGAAGGAAAATTATCGCCACTCTATCATTACTTGTCTCAACCGGAAGTTACTGAAGCAGAAGCCAGTGAGCGTTTTGTTGATATGACAAATTACACCGGTTGCCCCGGTTATATCGTTCACCTTACCTGCGAAGGTGCACTGAATGCCGTTCGTAATGCAACAAAAAGAAATCAAAAAATTTTTGTTGAAACCTGTATTCAGTATTTAATTCTTGATGCATCACTGTATGAACAAAATTTCGAAGGTGCCAAATGGGTAATGAGTCCGCCATTGAGAGAAAAGAAAGACCAGGAAACATTGTGGGCCGGTATTAACCAGGGATTGGTAAATGTTGTTGCAACGGACCATTGTCCTTTTAAATGGGAACAAAAATTAATGGGCAAAGACGATTTTTCAAAGATACCTAATGGTCATCCTGCCATTGAGAATCGTATGGAATTGCTATTTAGCGAAGGTGTTGCAAAAAATAAAATCACCTTGAATAAATATGTAGAAGTTGCCTGCACCAATCCTGCAAAGATATTTGGTATGTTTCCACGCAAAGGAACCATTGCTGTTGGAAGTGATGCAGATATTGTGATCTTTGATCCCAATGAAAAGCATACACTCTCTGCAAAAACTCATCACATGAATGTTGATTACAGTGGTTATGAAGGATGGGAATTGACCGGGAAAGTGAAAACTGTTTTGTTGCGTGGACAGGTTGCGATAGATGATAATAAATGTTTGCTTGAGAAAGGGTATGGGAAGTTTATTAAAAGAAATAAAGTGTCTCAGAAAATTTAGTAACCTCACCCCAACCCCTCTCCAAAAGGAGAGGGAACTGGAAGATATAAGCGAAGCGTATGAATTTTCTACTTTAATCAAAAGAATTCCTCGCAGCTTGCTGCGGGGTGGCTGTTTGTATTTTGTACGATATTTGTATTGTGAGCGAACATATTCATAAGCGGCATAACAAAAGTTTATTGCTGTATCATTTGGTTTGTCCGATAAAATATC
>JANNBU010000473.1:0-7214 GCA_031385805.1 Ferruginibacter sp. | reverse complement strand
CTGATCGTTTTTATGATCACATCTGCTGTTGCATCCCCGGTTGTTGCTTCTGCTTTACCATAGGCAGCAAAAGCACTATTCTTTACCTGAATATCATTTGCATTTGAAATAAGTTCGATTCCCCCTTCAGTTGGAGTTGTCAAAGATTTGAATTGAAGGTCATTCCCAACCTTTTGTTTATACAATCCAAATGTTGTACTACCAAGATTTGAAGCCGTATTGATCTCTCCAGCTGCAATGATCGCCTGGGTAGACAGGTTACCTGTTGCATCTGCAACAACCATACGTGTTCCCGTACCCGAAAGGTTCTCTATATTTACTGTACCTCCTGCTTTAAGTGTTAAACGATTTATTCCGGGCCCTCCTTCAAAGAATTTCAGATCATTATTGTTGATCCATGTCATCCAGTATTTATTTGCATTTGCCAGGGAAATTCCTGCATTCGTTGCATTGTATACCGACATACCTGCTATACCCGCCAGGTAAGTTGAAGGAGTAGAAGTTCCAATACCAACAAGACCTGATGTATAACTGTCACCAGTAACCTGGAATGTTTTTCCCAGGTCTGTACCACCACCAAATAATCCCCTTCCCGATATCCATAAACTGGCAGCCTGTGGCGACGCAACCTGGTTGGATATTACTTTAGCAGAAAGATTGGATGATGTTGTAAGAATATCAGTTTCAAGTAAATTGCCTGCTTTTAATTCTCCATCCGGACTTGCAACAGTTAATCTTGTTCCTGTACCTTTCAAAGAAGTAACAATGAGATTTTTTGTTGTGAAAGTATCTCTTACATTCATATTGGCAACATAACAACTTCTTTTTAATGCATAAGCTTCATTGCTGAAATTACCAAGCACCCGGTAAAGCATATCCTTGTGTACAGTTATTCCCGCTGCATGTGTAGGTGTGATCTCATTTGCGGGATTGTTGCCGGTGTAAGTATATTTAAAATCATGCCATGTTCCTGAAGTATTCATATAACACAGGGTCTTTACGTTTCCTTCTGCTATATTGTTTCCACTCCATACCCAAAGTTTTCCATCCCATACCTCAACATTGGCATATCTTCTTCCGTTGGTATATGGCAGGTCTTTTTCTTTTCTCCAGTTTGTAAGGTCGTTGATAGAAGCAGAATATACTTTTTTACTATAAGAATCATCCGGTGCCGCTGCAGAAATACCACCACCAACTACGTAAACTCTTTTATTGAAATATTTTATGTGATTGCAGATATTCTGTCCTAAAAAATATTCACCATTTACATTAATATTATTGGCGATCCTTGTCCATGTTGTGCCACCGTTAGTTGATCGCCAGATATCATTCGGGCCGGTAGCTACATTGTTAGTCAGCTGGCCACCGGCAATATAAATGTTGGAATATTCATCGGCCCAACCTCCCATTAATGAACGTGTACCCCAGCCTGCAGTTGTTGTCATTACAGTAAAATTCTGCATGTCCTTTGTTCTCCACACAGTTTGAAGATGCTGGAAATTATTATTGTCCCCGCCGATTATGTAAAGCCATCCATCGGGAGATTTAAAATAAACAAAAGAATGGCCTGAAAAAGGTAATACAGCATTGCTGACTGTCCAGTTTGCGCCTTCATCTATTGAATAACGGATCGTATTGATGTAAATATTTCCTGTACCGGCACTATTATACCAGCCACCAAATGCAAACAATGAATCTCCAAAACTCACCAATCCTACACCATCATACCATTTGTCGGCTACGGCTGAACTTTTTAAAACAATATCGCCGGTAAATAATTCTGATGATGCTTGAGAATATTCTACAGGAGTGAAGTCGGAGTTGGTTTCGGAAACTGTTTTCCATATCGGTGGATTTGTGCCTTGCGAAGTTAATACCTGGCCACTTGTACCGGTATTACCATTAAAGTTCAGGTAACCGCTGATCTTTACATTGCCATTGACATCAAGTTTTTCTGTGGGAGTTGTGGTACCTATACCAACATTCTGCGCTTGCGAAGATATACAACAGGTAAGGCAGGCTAATACAATTAGTCTTTTCATAATATTGGATTGATGTGTAAATATATTTTTCAAAATATTGAACTTTCGTTCATACTTCAGGGTAAGGGCAAAAAATATATTTTGGTTTTTCTATGAATTTTTCTGCTTCTACAATTAATTATCGTGCTGCAACAGTATGATCTCTGGTCGGTCCCTTTGCGATGGTTTCAGGCTGGTAAACTTTTGAAACAGGGCTTAGCTAACTATAATTTTGGTTCTCTGTTAAGCGCAAAGCGTTCAACACTATGCTATAACGTGGTATGTGGATAAATGTTGTTTATTTATATATGCTCTGTTGATCGCTCTTTGTTTTGAGGCTTCCTTTATTGTATTACCCTTGGTTTAATTAAGTATTCATTATCAATCAATAAGGAGTTATTATTGATATTTATTTTTAGAATTGAACCGAATAAAAAGTGATAACCTTAAAGAATGTTTATTTTAGTTAAATGGTATTATGAACATCTGCCAAACAGGTTATCTTAGTTGATCATTGATTTGATGGCCCGGTTTATTTTAATAAATGGAAACATGAGAACAAAGAGATCAAAACAACCACGGCATATTGAACATAAAATAATGGTGAACAGGAAATACCTTTTTTTATGGCTGTTTATTACAGCATCTTTCTCCTCGTGGGCCCAGACAAACGCCTGCATTTTTAAAGATACTTTATTAAAGATCGATTTTGGAACGGTTACAAATCCACAGGAATTTAATCTCAGGTCATTGCAAAATTATCAACACGATTATTCCAATTGTCCGGATGACGGGTATTATTCTTATTCAACGGAAACGGATAATTGTTTTGAAGGAGATTGGATAACGCTTGCCGGCGATCATACACCCAACGACCAGGAAGGCAAAATGATGTTTGTAAATGCCTCGCCAAGGGCTTCAGTTTTTTTTATTACAAACTTATCGGGCTTCAGTTCAAATACAACGTATGAATTTTCACTTTGGATGATGAACCTGTGTAAGGTCAATGGGCCCTGCACCCCATTGCCACCCGATATTATCATAACACTGGAAACCACTTCGGGGAGAAGACTGATATCTTTTCAAACGGGATTGATCGTATCATCTCCCAATCCTTACTGGAAAAAATTATCAGCCCTTTTTACTACTCCTGCAGATATTGGTACCATTGTTTTAAAAATGGAAGACAGAACCAATGGCGGATGCGGAAATGATTTTGTGATGGATGATATTACTTTCAGGGAATGTTATAAGACAGAGATTGTAACGCCGGTTAAAGAAATAAAACCAAAAACTGCTGTCCCCGATAAACCAGTTAAAAAAACAATTCCTGAAAAAATAGGTTTAAAAAAAGACACATTGGATGTTACAAAATTTCCTGTAAAAGACAGTGCCAGGGCGCCCCGACAAGTTACAAAAATCAAGCCTGTGGATATACCCTTACCCCAAGTGATCATCACAAGGGAAAATCCAGTGATCAAAAAAATAGAAACAACTACTGCAGAGATGCTGATAGAATTGTATGACAATGGCCAGGTAGATGGCGATACGGTTAGTATTTACCACAACAATAAACTAATCGTTTCGCATGAAGGGCTTTCTGAAAAGCCTGTACGGTTTAAGATAAAAGTTGATGCAAAAGAACCGCATCACGAACTGATCATGGTTGCCGATAACCTCGGCTCGATCCCTCCCAATACTTCCCTGATGATCATTACGGCTAATGGAAAACGTTACGAGATATTCATATCTTCTACAGAACAGAAGAATGCGAAATTGTTGATTGATCTGAAGGAATGAGTTTGAAATAAATAAAGTTTACACCTTTCCAAAAGGTGTAAACTTTATTTATTTCAGGAGCCCCGCAATCTCATTTCCTTACTTAAAAATAGCAGGCAAATAAATGCCAGCTGCCCGAATGGTGCTATATCCATGATGAACCAGTTGCTGAAATGAAATGCAAGTATGATGATGGCTATCCACTTATCAAACCGTTTGGTAAAAAAACCAATGATAGCAATCAGTTCGCCAAAAAAAGAAAGCAGGTACAGGATATATGATATTGCCGGGTTACTCATCAGGTACAGATTCACATGGGTCCGCAAACCTGTATTCCCTTCCAGGTAATAAGGAGTGAATTGTCCGCTTAGTAAATGACTAAAATGAGCCTGGCTCACCAATGAATCGTTGAATAATTTTAAAAGAGCAGCCGAAACATAAAAGAATAAAAGGAAATAACGGGTGGCTTCATAGGCATAAGTTTTGTTCACTTCACTTTTGAACAGGAATGGAATGAAGACCATAAAAAAACCAACCTGGTAGTTGCGGTGTGCCAGGTATCCCATGAATGTAGTATAGAACAGGAACAACAGCAGAAAAAGTAAAACTGCTAACCTGTTATTAAAAGGATTTCGGATGAAAAACAGTAATGAAACGACGATTGTCGCATCCAGTAATACTCCCAACCATTGATGCCCCGTAATGAACTGCGGGATCTTTAATAAGTAAAAGATCCAAAATGCAGGATCTGCTTCGATGCTGAAAAAATGATTGCCATGTAAGAATGAAAAGCTGGTGCCCGAAAAAATAAACAATCCGTATTCAAATAAAACAATGCAGAACAGTATCCTGGATTTGTTTGTAAATGATCTGTTGATAAAACTGTTTTGCATTTATGGTAAAATAGTTTTATAAATGCTTATTGAATCTGTAAGTACAGCCTGCCCGTTTTCATAGCTGAAATTGTATTGCCATAATTCTATTGCAGCATTTACCGGAACAACATAACCGGCAAATTTTCCATACCAATATGGCCAGTTGCCTGTTCCTGTTTTACCAGGCGTTAATCCGCGTAATAAAATATTGCGTGCCTGTTCATTTGAAAATTTCCTGTTGATGTAATCATCCAAAAAAACGGTACGGTCATGCATGATGTATTTGCAATAACCGTACAAGGATGTTTCCAGCATATCTTTTTTCCAATAGGGCTGGTGGGTTATTTTAACTGGTTCCCCATTGATTTTTATTGCATAAGTGGCAGCCGTATTGTTTTTCTTGAAATCGATCGCATACATACTGTTGTAGGGAAAAAATACCATATCCATTTTCTTATAAAATACAATGGCATAGCACACAATGAACAATACAACAAATGCAAATGCCTGCGGTGAATGTTTTAAAAGACAATATAAGAATAAATGTTTCATTTAGAATTGTACCATGCCTGATCTTTTAGCCGGCAATGAAAACTGCTTTTTAAAACTGCTTAACAAATATAAAAATACCAAACAATATGCCGCCGAACTGATAATGGCTGCAGCATAAGCACCATATTCCGGTACCAGCCAGGCATCAAAACCTGTTACCAAAACCAATCCTGTTACATCACCCACAAATATCTTTCTGATATTTCCCTTGCCGATATACACCGCATTCAACAAAGTAAGCATACCCAGGCATACAAAACCAGGCAAAAGGATCAGCATTAAATAATACATTTCGGTAAAATCATTTCCAAATAATAACGGGAATACATATTTACCTGTTGCTGCAATAACCAATGCCGCAAGACAAAGCAGGATGATATATGGCTTCATCATTTTCTTCCATTCTGTAAAAGATGCGCCTACGGTTTCTGTTGAAATGAATGGTAATAAAGTAGAACTGATGATCGAAGAAAAATATAGGAAATACTGGCCTATCTTACCGCATTGTACATAGTTACCCAAAACGATCCCGCCTGAATATTTCTCTACAAAAAAATTATCCACCCTTAAGAAAGCAAAATATACAAGCGATGATATCATGATATAAATACCCGACCTGATAAAAATATTCCAGCTCACAGAAACTTTGACTTCAGCTTTTTTTGTATAACTGAAAAGGATCATCAGCAGGCCCTGAACAAAAAACAATGCAGCATATACAATGGCAATACCGGTAACAGGATCTTTACCCGATGGCTTAAAGAACAGCAACAGGTAAAGCAGGAATATTACATTGCTGGTGCCAAGAATGATATTCTGAAGATTGAATTTTTTTAACGACGATAATATCCCCTGGTAAAATATCAATAACAGGTTTCCAATACTAAATAAAATGATGGCAAGTGCGGGTTGCCTGAAATAATGATTGCTTTGCGGTAACAAAAAAAATACATACACAGATAATATGGCAGCAAAAAAAACTACCACTTTAAAAAGCATCTTATTTAAAAGCGGAAGCAATGCCGGTTCTTCCGAAAGCAATGCAATGGCAGCATAGTCGAGCCCCGCGCTAAAAATAAATACGATGAAATTCAGCAGGTACAATTCATTGAAGTATAAGCCGCTTTCAGAAGCTCCCAGTGATCTTACGATCAGTATATTTATAAAAAATACCATTACATGATTGAGCAACTTGCCAATTACATTGTGTTTTAAAATGGTGGCGATATTTATCATGAATGATTGAAAACCGGTTTAGAAGCTGAAATTATTTCGGGTAATTTATTTTACAAAGGTTTAAATTACAAAATATTAATTTGTTGCATAACATGACATTTCTAAAAAAGATAAATACAAAGGCAAAAACCACCAGCAATACCGGTTTTGGTGATAATGCATCCAATTATGGCGGGCGCTTTTTAAATAAGAACGGGCAGGCGAATATTAGTAAAAAAGGAATTGGTTTCTTTGAACGGTACAGTTGGTTTCACAGCATGCTTGCAATGAGTTGGTTCAAATTTTTTCTGATTGTTTTGGTATTTTATATCTTAGTTAACCTGATTTTTGCCATTGTTTATTACCTGCTGGGTGTTGAACATTTGGCCGGCATGTCTACAAACACCGAACTTGAAAAATTCGGCGAAGCATTTTTTTTCAGTGCTCAAACCTTTACCACTGTTGGTTATGGAAGGATCAGTCCAACAGGTTTTGCAACGAGTTCTATTGCCGCTTTCCAGGCTTTGATCGGGTTATTGAGTTTTGCAGTTGCAACCGGTTTGATGTATGGAAGGTTTAGCAAACCCACTGCGTATTTAAAATTTTCGGAGAATAGCATCATAGCGCCGTATAGAGGAATTACAGCGCTGATGGTAAGGGTTGCGCCATTTAAAAACACAACGCTTACGGATGCTGAAGCAAGGCTAACCTTAGGAATGATGATCGACGACAATGGTAAACAGGTAAACAGGATCTTTCCTTTGGAAATGGA
>JANNBU010000470.1:0-13424 GCA_031385805.1 Ferruginibacter sp. | reverse complement strand
AACGGGGCCACCAGGTTTTGGCCTATAACCGAAAATATAAAGATGCTTATATTCCCGTTAATGAATATAAAGGCGTTAAAATTAAAGCGTTTTCTACCATTAACAGACAAGGATTCGACACCATTTGCCATTCATTTAAATGTACAGCAGATATAATCATTAACAATACCGCCGATATCGTACATATTCAAAATGGCGGGAACAGTATTTGGGCGCTTCCCCTTCGCTTATTCAGAAAAAAAGTTTTTGTAAGCCAGGATGGTGTTGACTGGAAAAGAGGGAAATGGCCCTGGTATGGGAAAATTTATTTAAAAATTTCAGCATTCATATCTTCAAAAATTCCGAATACGATCATTTTTGACAATGTGCCGGCAAAATCTTTTTTTGAAAAAAGATTTAATAAAAAATTTCAATTCATTCCTTTTGGAAGTGAAGTACCGAGGGTTGAAAATAACAATGAAATTCTTTCCAGGTTTTCTCTTAACCCGGGGGAGTATTATTTATTTGTCGGGCGTTTTATTCCCGACAAGGGTTTGCATTACCTGATCCCGGCTTTTTTAAATGCAAAAACAAATAAAAAACTGGTGCTGGTTGGCGGATCACCAAATCCTTCTCCTTATGAAGCATCACTGCACTCAATGGCCAATTCAAATGTGGTGTTTACAGGTTTTGTTTATGGGGATGATGTTACAAGATTAATGCAGAATTCATATTGTTATATTCAACCGTCAGATGTGGAAGGATTGTCCCCGGTTGTTTTATCGGTCATGGGACTTGGGGTGCCGTTAATAGTCAGTAATATTGAGGAAAATGTTTACGCCGTTCAGGATACAGCTTTACAGTTTAACAAGGCCGATATTGCTTCTCTTACCGAAAAAATAAATTTTGCTGATGAAAACCATTCAACAATAAAAGATCTTTCTAAAAAAGCACAGGAACGTGCATTAAGAGAATTTAACTGGGATAAAGTAACAGAAGATCATATCAGGTTATTCGAAAATGCCTGAACGGATGTGCTGTAAAAAGAAAAATCACAGACCGGAAACAGAAACGATCTCTTGATACTGCTAAATCTTATTTAGAATATATTATTAGACAAAAAAACTAAAACCATAAGCAACAGTTGTTAAAAACAATGGGCTATTTATGAACAGGCAATTCGAACGATATTTACAAATTACAGTGGTTATTTTAGACCTGCTTATATTAAACATAGTATATATCCTTTGCCGTTTTATTTTCCGAAATATTGTTAACCCGGAATTTGCCAATAATTATATTCAATTTTGGATAGTCTCAAATGTTCTGTGGATATTACTTTCCATCTTCTTAAGAACCTATACCAAAAAGGTCATATTGAATTTTGAATACTTTATCAAGAGAACCATCCAGGTTTATTTGGTTTGGATCATCTCGATCATGTTTTATTTATTTTTCACCCGTGAAATTCAGATATCACGTTTATTCATTTTTTCTTTTATCGGGGCTTTGGGTGTGGCATTATTGATAAACCGGTTTTTATACCTCGGTATCAAAAACTATTTTAAGAACAGTCACCACTTAAATAAAAAAGTGATCATTCTCGGGTTTAATGATACAGCAAAAAAACTGGCACAATATTTTGAAGAGGATGGGATCAATACCCAGCTGATAGGTTTTATTGAAGACAATAGTAACATACACGAATTATCACATTACCCTGTGCTATCTGATATTAAAGGAACATTGCAGGTGGCAAAAGATATGGATGTTCAGGAAATATTTTCAACGATCACACCCGAACAGAATAATGATATTTACAACCTGATGTACCAGGCGGAAAAGGAATGCATCCGGTTTAAGATCGTACCCAATCTTTCAGTTTTTATTACCAGGGATGTACACATAGAATTTTTTGGCGACCTGCCCATACTTTCCCTGCGAAGCGAACCATTAGATGATGTGGGAAACCGGCTTAAAAAACGAATATTGGATATCGCAGTGAGTTTATTTGTAATTGTTTTTATTCTTTCCTGGATGGTTCCCATTTTGGCATTACTGATATTTTTAGAATCGGGTGAATCTGTTTTCTTTAAACAGTTGCGTACCGGAAAAAATAAAAAAGCATTTTTTTGCCTGAAGTTCAGAAGTATGAAGCTTAACAAAGATGCAGATCTGAAACAGGCAACGGAAAATGATACGAGAATTACCAATGTAGGGAAGTTTATCAGGCGAACGAGCATTGATGAATTTCCACAGTTTTTCAATGTGATCAAAGGAGAAATGAGCTTAGTGGGTCCAAGGCCACACATGTTGAAACACACAAACGATTATTCAAAAATTGTGGATGAGTATATGATCCGTCAATTTTTAAAACCCGGCATAACCGGCTGGGCACAAATAAACGGTTATCGCGGTGAGATCACAAATCCCGAACAGATCAAAATGAGGGTGGATAAGGATCTTTGGTACCTCGAAAACTGGAATTTATGGCTCGATATACAAATACTTTTTCTTACAGTATATTCTGTTATAAAAGGAGATAAAAATGCGTATTGACCTTAAGATCATAAATTAATGACAAAATTGTGCAACATATATCAAAATAAACCGTTCTGTGTTATACATAAATTTGAGGAAGAATATCCCGTATTCGGGGTTCAAAAAAATGCTCTAAAAGAGTATAAATAAACGCGTTGTGCTATTAAAAATTCTTTTTCAACTAATAGCCGCATCCTGTCTATGTTTCGACAAGCTCAACATGACAGGATGCTGCCAGTCTGAGCTTGTCGAAGACGGAGTAGTTATTGGGTTTAAAAGTTTAATAGCACAACAGGTTATAAATAAATAATTTTTTTGGGTAATTAAACAGGAAAAAAAGTATGTGTGGTTTTGTTGGAATAATTAATAAAGATAAACAGGAAGCAAGCACGGCTGTGCTTGAGAAGATGGCCAATACCATCCATCATCGCGGACCCGACGAAGATGGAATTTTTATTGAAGGAAACCTGGGATTTTTTCATAAAAGGCTTTCGATAATTGATATTTCTACCGGCCAGCAACCCATGACTTTTAATAACTGTACCATTGTTTTCAACGGCGAGATATATAATTATATTGAACTCCGGGAAGACCTGATCAAAAAAGGCCATCAGTTTAGCACAGCTTCAGATACAGAAGTAATATTACACCTGTATATAGAGTATGGGAATGATTTTGTAAATCTTTTGAATGGAATGTTTGCATTTATCATTTACGACAAATCAAACAATAAACTGTTTATTGCAAGAGACCATTTTGGGATCAAACCTTTATACTGGTACCATGATGACAAAAAAATAGTATTCGGAAGTGAAATTAAAGCGCTGTTGGCACATCCTGAGATCGTTGCAGAATCGGATGCCGACAATTTATGTGAGTACCTCACCTTCCAGTTTATTTTAGGCCAGGGAACCATGTTCAAAAATATTTTTAAGGTACAGCCGGGAAATTATATGACCATCGATTTAAACTCGTGGGATATAAATGAAGTAAAGTATTGGATCCCTAATTTCAAAACAGACCAATTTCACAACGAAGAATATTTTATCGCCGAACTTCAAAAGATACTTGATGAAACTATTTCTCAACAGTTGCGCAGCGATGTTCCTTTAGGAACCTATTTGAGTGGAGGACTTGATTCTTCGCTGGTAACAATCATGGCTTCTAAATTCCTGGACAAACCCATTAAATGTTTCAGTGGCGCTTTTAATGAAGGACCCGAATTTAATGAGCTTGAGTACGCACGCATAGCAGCAAAAGCCGCTAATGCTGAATTATTTGAAATTTTTCCTACCGAACAGGAATTTATTGACGTGCTTCCAAAATTAATTTATCATCTCGATGAACCTGTGGCCGGACCGGGTTTATTTCCTCAATATATTGTTTCAAAGCTTGCATCAAAACATGTAAAAGTTATACTGGGAGGCCAGGGAGGAGATGAAATTTTCGGAGGATATGCAAGATATATGGTTGCTTACTTAGAGCAGGCAATCAAAGGCGCCATCAATGAATCAAATGAAGAAGATGAACACATTGTATCATTGGCTTCCATTTTACCAAACCTGCCAACGCTTAAACAATACATTCCAATGATGAAGGGCTTTTGGAAGGCCGATGCTTTTGAACCAATGGACAGACGTTATTATAACCTGTTAAACAGGATGGGATCAACAAGCAATTTTCTTCATCCTGATATTGCACTAAAATGTAAGGACGAAGTAATATTTAAAAAATTCTCCGGTTATTTTAATGATCCTGATACAAAAAGTTATTTTAATAAAATGACTCACTTTGATATGCAGGGGAGTCTTCCGGGATTGTTGCAGGTAGAAGACCGTGTGAGCATGTCGGTTTCAATTGAATCAAGAGTTCCCTTACTTGACAGGAGAATTGTAGATCTTATATCAACCATGCCTGCCGGAATGAAATTCAAAGGAGGCGAAATGAAATACCTTCTGAAGAAGACCATTAAAGATTTTATGCCGGAAAAGATCATGAAAAGAAAAGATAAAATGGGATTTCCGGTGCCTTTACATCTTTGGTCTAAAAATAAAGGGAAAGACTTTATTATGGATGTACTGTTATCCAAAAAAGCAAAAGAAAGAAATATTATAAATACACAACACATAGAAAAATTAATTAACGCTGAACAACCTTTTAGCAGGGGATTGTGGGGAATCTTATCTTTGGAATTATGGTACAACCAGTTTATTGATAAATAGGCAGCTTAATTTATATTACACAGTATTACACAAAGTTTGATAAAATTTATCCTGACTTTGTATCTATAAATATTAAAAAAATAAAACACAGTAAAATGAAAGTAAACCCAGCACCCATTAATGCAGAAACATGGAAAATTGAAAAAATAGGAGTTATAGGACCTGGTATTGTTGGAATGCCGATGGCCGCTATGTTGGCTAAAGCCAGGATTAAAATTGGTACAGACCAGCCTGCAAAAGTTGTAGTAGTTCAAAGAGACTCTGTAAACTCCGGGTGGAAAGTTGATTCAATTAACAGCGGTAAATCTGTTATCGGTGGTATTGAACCAGAACTGGATGATATTACCCGTGAAGCGGTAAACGCAGGTCTTCTTTCTGCCAGTTCCGATTTTTCGGTTCTTTCAGATGCTGATGTAATACTTGTTTCTATTCAAACAGATAAAAAGGATGGCTTTGAACCTGATTATGGTCCTATGTTTGGTGGACTTGAAAAATTAGCAGAGGCATTAAAAAATAAACCGGCTTCAAAAATTCCATTGGTAATATTTGAATCAACGCTGGCCCCAACGACTATGGATACACTATTCCGGGAACATTTTAAAAAATATGGTTTGGAGGAAGGGAAGGATATTCTTTTGGGAAACAGTCCCAACCGCGTAATGCCGGGAAGGCTTGTTGAAAGGATCCGTGAATCTGATAAACTTGCAGGTGGTCTTCATCCTGAAACACCAAAACTTATTGCAAAACTTTACAATCACATTGTAACCAATGCGGAGGTTTTTCAAACAAACAGTTTAACTGCCGAAATTGTAAAAACACTTGAGAATGCATACAGGGATGTACGAATTGCATTTTCTACAGAGATCGTAAGGTATTGCGATGCAAACAATATTTCTTTTTATAAAGTAAGAGATAAAGTAAACAGCCTGCTTGCTCAATCGGATAATGCTACCAGCGATCCAAATGCAGTACCAAGCGGTGGTTTATTAATTCCTATGCTTGGCGTGGGAGGGCATTGTTTGCCAAAAGACGGCATCTTGTTGTGGTGGAGAAATATGCAAAAAGGAAATGATACTTCGGCAAGCCTGATCCTTGAATCCAGGCTGATCAACGATGATTCTCCTGCATATACTTTTAAGCAGGCGGAAAAAACGTTTGGTAATCTTCGTGATAAAAAGATCGCACTGTTAGGTGTAGCCTATCGTTTTAATTCTGAAGATACCAGGAATTCACCTACACTGGCATTTGCAAATTACCTGAGGGAAAATAATATATCGTATATCATGCACGACCCTTATGTAGAAAAAGATGATCAGAATATCCTGAAATACAATCAACAGGATCATATTACACAAGATATCAACAAAGCCCTTGATTCGGCCGATTTTATTTTTATGGGAACTGCCCACAAAGAATATATCGACAATTTTGATGCAATTACATCAAAGAAAAATATCCAGGGAATTATGGATGCATGTAATATTTACAGCAACAAACAATTCGAAGGTAAGAGTATAAAATATTCAGGTATTGGACGTGGTACAAATGAACCTGAAAGCAGCTTTATTGATTTTGTGTATGAAAGTTTCCGCGTAATGGAGAAAGGGTTAGGCCACGAATTACTTGGCTTAATTAATTTCTATAATTCCAATTATGCGTATGATGAATACAATAAAGTAAAATTCAGTGAAGTACAACGATTGGCAAAAACCTGTTCAACGGGTTGCGAAATTGCAGATCACGATCCCATTGCAGCTGTTCCTGAATACAAAGGCTTTAGCAGTTTGCTTGCGCAAAAAGCGCCATTGAACGTTAAAAAATAATAGCGATCATTCATAATGAGTTAAATTAAAATATGCCCGAAAAGAAAACATGGGGAATAGTTGGCGGCGGAATGCTGGGAATGACCCTGGCATTACGCCTTGTACAGGAAGGACATAAAGTTACTATGTATGAATCTGCCGCAAAAGTTGGCGGGCTTACAAGTTCATGGGAAATGGATGGCACTGTTTGGGATCAGTATTACCATGTAATCCTGATGTCGGATCTGAATACCAGGAAAATTCTAAAAGAGATCGGGTTGGAAAATGATATGCGCTGGGTTGAAACAAAAACCGGTTTTTATTCCGGTGGAAAGTTATACTCGATGTCGAATATTATTGAATTTTTTAAATTTCCCCCGATCAATCTCATTGATAAATTCCGGTTGGGATTGACAATTTTTGTCGCATCCAAAATTAAAAACTGGCAAAGGCTGGAAAATATCCTGGTTGCCGACTGGCTTACAAAATGGTCGGGCAAAAGGGTTTTCGAAAAAATATGGCTTCCGTTACTAAAAGCCAAGCTGGGGGAAAATTATAAAAACACCTCTGCAGCTTTTATCTGGACAACCATACAGCGCATGTATGCTGCCCGGAAAAGTGGACTGAAAAAAGAAATGTTTGGCTATTTAACAGGAGGCTATGAAAAGATAAACACCCGGTTTGCAGAATATTTAGTGCAGTCGGGTGTTAACATTCAATACAATTCAAAAGTAAGTAGTATCAAAAAAACTGCTGCAGGGTTGCTGGAAGTTACTACAGGAAGTGATGTAAAAACTTTTGATAGTGTGATCTCAACTTTATCATCCCAGGCATCTGTCGCTATCGCAAATGAATTAACAGAAAGCGAAAAACAAAAACACAACAGTATAAAATACCTCGGTGTAATTTGTCCTTCTGTGTTATTAAAAAAAGCCATTTCGCCTTATTATGTTACAAATATCACCGATACCTGGCCGCCTTTTACCGGTGTAATAGAAATGACGGCGCTTATTGATAAAAAGGAAGTTAACGGGAAGCACCTGGTTTACTTACCCAAGTATGTAAACCCCGATGATCCGTTGTTTGATAAGGATGATGCAGGTTTGCGTACCATATTTTGTGATGCGTTATTTAAAATGTATCCGCATATCACCAAAGAAGATATTCTTTTTTGGGGAACATCAAAAGCACGTGTTGTGTTTGCATTGCCTACGATCAATTATTCTAAGAACATTCCGGATATCACCACATCAATGGGCAATTATTATATAGTTAATTCTGCACAGATCATCAACGGAACACTTAATGTAAATGAAACCATTCTCGTTGCAGAAAACAAACTGAAAGAAATTATAAATAAAAATGGCTAAAAAAAAATCAATAGCAAGCATATCACTCGACCTCGATAACCAGTGGTCGTACATGAAAATTCATGGCGACGAAGGCTGGGATAAATACCCTTCTTATTTAAGCATATTTGTTCCGCATATACTGAATGTTTTAGATGAACTCGATTTGAAAATTACTTTTTTTGTTGTAGGAAAAGATACCGAGTCGGAAGACAATGTGAAGTATTTGAAAATGATAACAGAAAGAGGACACGAAGTAGGCAATCATTCTTATCACCACGAATCCTGGTTGCAAACTTACAGCTACGAAAAAATCGAAAACGAAATAAGGCAGGCCGAAGAAGCCATAGAAAAAGCAACAGGTCAGCGAACAACTTCTTTTAGAGGACCGGGATTTAGCTGGAGTACGGATCTGCTGAAAGTATTGCAAAGCAGGGGATATAAATTCGATGCTTCAACTTTGCCCACTTACCTGGGTCCGCTTGCAAGGATGTATTATTTTAAAAAATCGGATCTTACAAAAGAAGAAAAAAAAGCACGCAAAGAACTCTTTGGCAAATTCAGTGATGGATTAAGAAAACTTAAACCATACAAATGGAATTTAGGCGCCGGGAAAACTTTGATGGAAATTCCGGTAACAACCATGCCCGTTTTTAAACTTCCTTTTCACCAGAGTTATCTTTTATACATAAGCGGAATTTCAAAACCACTCATGAAAGTATATTTGCGGATCTCAATATTCATGTGCAAATTAACCAAAACCCCACCAAGTTATTTGCTACATCCGCTTGATCTTATCGGCGGTGATGATATACCACAACTAGCTTTTTTCCCGGGGATGAATATTAAAAGCGAAAAGAAATTAGAAGTATTTAAAACAGCCATGGAAATGCTGAAGAAAAATTTTGAATTATTACCGATGTCTGAATTTTCGGAACACTTTAACGGAAATCTTAAAGAGGTTACACCAGAATAAACCAACCAGGAATGAAAATTTTTTCCATTGTAGGTGCAAGACCCCAATTTATTAAACTGGCCCCATTATCAGCACTTCTAACCGGAGTTCATGAAGAATTTATTGTACACACCGGGCAGCACTATGATTATGCCATGTCGGAAAAAATATTCCTGGATCTTGGAATCAGAAAACCTGATATTCATTTAAATACCGGCAGTGGCACTCAGGCTGCAACAACAGGCGAGATGATGGTAAAGCTGGAAGCTGCCATGATTGAAAAAAAACCGGATATCATCATCGTATTTGGCGATACAAATTCAACCCTGGCGGGCGTTTTAGCCGCTTCAAAATTAAACATACCGATCATTCATATTGAAGCAGGTTTGAGAAGTTACAATCGCAGCATGCCCGAAGAAATAAACCGCATTGTTGCCGATCATGTTTCCGAATATCTTTTTGTACCAACCCAAACGGCAGTAGATATTCTTAAAACGGAAGGCCTCGCTAAAAAAACTTTTTTTACAGGAGATATCATGGTTGATACTATGAAAAGCAATATTGAAATTGCTTTGAAAAAATCAGGTATCATTTCAGAACTTAAACTTGGAAGCAAAGATTATAACCTGTTAACGCTTCATAGGAATTATAATGTTGATAATACAACTATACTGGAACATATTCTCAACCAACTTGGGCAATTACCGGAAGAAATTATTTTCCCGGTTCATCCAAGAACAAGAAAAATGCTGGCAGCAACTTATACTGTTCCGGGAAATATCAGAATGATAGAACCACAGGGCTACCTGGATTTTATTGCGCTGGAGCACGCTTCAAAGCGCATCATCACAGATTCAGGCGGCATTCAAAAAGAAGCTTATATTCTCCGCAAACCCTGTATCACACTTCGCACAGAAACAGAATGGGTAGAAACAGTTGAGGAAAAATGGAATTTGTTGGTTAATCCTTCCGATGCGCTGATCGCTTCAAAAATAGCATCCTTTACTACACCGGAAAAACAGCAGGATATTTTTGGGAAAGATGTAACTGAGAAAATGGTAAAAATTATCAATACCATCAATTAATTTGTACAGGAGACAGCCGGTTTTAAATTATATAAAATAATTTTTTTGTTATTTGTATAACAAAGCGAATAAAAACTGTTTCAGTAAATATAAAAAATACAACGTCCCTAAATCAAATCATTAATCATGAAAAAAGTATGTAGCTCTTTTTTAGATTGTAATGAAGAGAAAACTTCTCTTTTTACCAGGAAGGGATATTTGATCAAAGAATGTAAAACATGTGGTCACCGTTTTACAGAGATCAAGGATATTGATACCCACCTGGCCGAAGCATATTCCGATGATTATTTTTTTGAAGGAAAGGAAGGATATCCCAATTACCTGGAGGAGAAAGATATGTTACTTAAATCCGGGGCAAAATATGTAAAGGTCATATCAAAGTATGCCAAACCGGGAAAGGTATTGGATGTGGGATGTGCTGCAGGATTTATCCTTAAAGCATTTGACAATGCGGGCTGGGAATGTTGTGGCATTGAACCCAATGACAGCATGGCGTCTTATGGCAGAAATGAACTGAAGCTCGATATCAGGACCGGTGGTATGGAAACTTTTAATCCCGATCAGAAGTTTGACCTGATAAATCTGATACAGGTTATCGGAAGTTTGTATGATCTTGACAAGGCCATGGAAAATGTGTCGCGTTTGTGTAAACAGGGTGGATTGGTAATGGTTGAATCCTGGGACAGGGAAAGTCTGGCTGCCCGTTTCTTTGGCAAAAGCTGGCATGAATACTGTCCACCAAGTGTAGTTCATTGGTATTCCGATAAAACCTTAATTCAGTTATTTAAATATCACGGTTTTGAAATAACAGCAAAGGGCCGGCCATCAAAAACGATCAACCTAAAACACGGGCTTGCGATCATAGCTGAAAATTCATCCAGGTCCGCATTGAAGAAACGCTTCTTTAACTTTTTAAGCCGTACACTTGGAAATATTGCTGTGCCATATCCTCCGGTTGATGTGAAATGGTATCTTTTTAAAAAGATATAAATTAAGTAAAAAGTATTTTTGGAATTAAAATTTAAATGAGTATAAATAACAGATCATGGATCCTTTAAATAAAACATTCGTAAGTGTTGTTCTCCCATGTTACAATGAAGAGGCAATACTTTCACTCAACCTCGATACAGTTATTAAATTCCTGGAAACAAAGAGTTATAAATATCGCTGGGAAATTTTAATTGTAAATGATGGCAGTAAGGATAAGACAGGAGACATTGCTGATGAATATTCAAGCAGGCGACCTGATGAGGTTCGTGTAATTCATCACCATGTAAATCTGAACCTGGGCAATGCCATTCAAACAGGTTTCCGTAATTCAAGGGGAGAAGTGATCGTTGTACTGGACGTAGACCTGAGCTATTCAGAAACGTACATTGAGGTAATGGTTGATAAAATGGTTGAAACCGCTTCAGATATTGTAATAGCTTCTCCGTACATGAAGGGAGGTAAAGTAACCGCCGTTCCATTCCTGCGAAAAATAATGAGTAAATATGTAAACAGGTTCATGAGAATGGCTTCCCAGGAAAAGTATGATACATTTACCGGAATGGTAAGGGCATACCGCCGGGATTTTGTACGGACCTTGAATCTTAAGACAAAGGATTATGAAATAAATCCTGAAATTATTTATAAAGCCATGATATTACGGGCAAGGATAGTAGAAATTCCTGCTCATCTTGACTGGACAGCACAAAATAAATTTGCAGGTAAAAGAACCTCCAGCATGCGGGTAATAAGAGGCTTCTTTTCAGGAATAATGACAGGGTTTATATTCCGCCCTTACATTTTTTTTATAGGCATCGGTACGATATTGTTGTGCCTGTCGCTTTACCAGCTGATATGGTTGTTGTTTGACACGGTTTCTGCTATGAACAGCCTTCCGTTGCAAACCCCGGTAATTGATCATCCTTTTTCATATAGCCTGGCTTTACAATTTAAAAAAAATCCACAATCTTTTTTGGTGGGAGGTATCACTTTTCTGGCTTCCATTCAATTTTTAAGCCTGGGGTTTGTATCACTTCAAAGCAAGCGTTATTTTGAAGAACTTTTTCATTTGGGAACATCCCTGAAAAAGCAAGACTAATTTTTTTAAAAGTAACTAATTATATATCATGAATAGCATTAAGAAAATAAGGAACCCTTTTTTGCTTTTTTCACCTTTTCTCTTATTGTACCTTGTATTTGTAGTATTAATGTACACACCGGCTTTTATAGGTGATGAAACACGGTTTCTTGCTTATACAAAAAATCTCTTGCATGGGTTTTACTCTCAGCCTTCTCCCCATGTTGATTTGCTTAGCGGACCGGGCTACCCAATAATACTGATGCCATTTGTAGCTTTACACTTACCAAAGTTGTGTATAGTGCTGTTAAATGTTGTGATGCATTATCTCTCTGTAGTTTTCCTTTTTAAAACACTTCAACAATTTGCTTCGTTTAGAAAATCATTGATCATTAGTCTTTTTTGGGCATGTTATTATGTTGCCTATCAAAATATGGTAAGGATAGCTTATGAGCCATTTACGATGTTTATGCTTACCCTGTTAATTTTCTGCCTGGTAAAAGCTTTTGAAGACGAATCAATCAAAAAAACAAGACCATATATAATTCTTTCCGGGTTTATTTTTGGATACATAGCATTGACAAAAGTGATATTCGCCCCGGTAATAGTATGTATGCTTGCAGGATCTGTGCTGCTGTGGTTGATCAATAGAAAAATTGTTAATTACCGAAAGGCAGCTCTTATTGTATTAATAGCTTTTACTACATTCTTACCTTACGTGGTTTATACCTATAACCTCACAGGAAGGGTTTTTTACCTCGGCACCGGCGGAGATAATTTATATTGGATGAGTACGCCTTATGAAGGAGAATACGGAGATTGGAAGGGGCCGCTTGAAATGAATCCTGTTGAAAATGGAAATTTTAATATTCCCGGTGCAGGCGATACTTTAATAGCCCATCATAAAAAAGATTACGATGAAATTAATAAACTCACCGGGGTAGAAAGGGACGATGCTTTTAAAAAAATAGCGGTTGAAAATATTAAATCGCACCCGGTGAAGTATGCACAAAACATTTTTTTTAATATCGGAAGGATCGTTTTTCATTATCCTTTTTCTTATGCAATACAAAGGCCTAAACCATTATATGTAATGCCTATGAACGGGATCATTGTTACGTTCATGCTTATTTGTTTTATCCCAACTTTCATAAACTGGCGAAAGTTCATTTTCCCCATCCGGTTTATGCTCTTTATTGCATTCCTGTATCTGGGAGGCAGTTCACTGGCATGTGGCGAAACGCGGATGTTTGCATTGATTGTACCGGTATTGTTGGCATGGATTGCTTATGTTATTCAGCAATCGGTGAAAGTTAATTTGAAATTTTCGGGAGATAAGGAACATTGATGGATGGTTCGTAATTGATTTTACCATTCACTAGCAGCCTTATTTTAGCAATGAAACCTTAGAAGGGGTTTTACAGTA
>JANNBU010000457.1:0-10770 GCA_031385805.1 Ferruginibacter sp. | reverse complement strand
TTTTTATTATAATCTTCTACGGATATTTTTTTGCCGATGTCTTCTTTGGTGATGCCCAATTCTTTTTCAACACCCAATTCAATTGGTAAACCATGCGTATCCCAGCCGCCCTTACGTTTTACCTGGAAACCCTGCATTGTTTTATACCTGCAAACAAGATCTTTCAGGGTCCTTGAAATAACGTGGTGAATACCCGGCATTCCATTGGCACTTGGAGGGCCTTCATAAAAAACAAATGCCTCTTTTCCTTCCCGCAATTCAATACTTTTTTCAAATGCCAGGGTTTCCTTCCATTTTTCCAGTATTTCATTACTGATGGATGGTAAATTAAGTTGTTGATATTCATTGTACCTGGCTGACATAAAGTAAATTCCTGCTGCGGTTTTTAATAAAAAATAAGGCTGCAAAGTTAAGCAAATTACTATTGGAAAATTGGTTGAATCTGAAAGGGTTAAAACCATTGAACCCCGCGACTGTTAATTATCCCGCATTTATCCACATTTTGTATCGTTGGCATAGTATTGGCGTAAGTATCAACTAATAAAGCCTGTTTATTTTACCTGTAGAAATATGTTTTAAAACTAGGCATTGGCATTAAAGAAAATAAGTATAAAAATATTTTAAGATAAGTGGCGAAGGGTTAGTGAGTAAGCGTTTTGCTGGTTTAGGGTTTTATTAGGGTAACCGGGAGTATTCCTACTCCCGGTTTTAAAAATGAAGTTTTAATCCAATAAATATTGAAAGATCGTCCCGCTTTTTAATCCAGGGTTTGTGAAACATGATTAACCACCAGAAAAAAAGATTATCGGTAACCCCCACTGATAAACATTAAAATTCACAAACACAAAAGGCAACTTATGCGCATAAGTTGCCTTTTTTATATGCTTAACTGGCCTGACGACTTTAAGTCGTCAGGCCAGTTTCCGGAAAGTAAAAACTAAAATTTTGCAGCAACAGATATAAAGAAGTTTCTGCCATCAGCAGGCAAAGCCCCCGGTCCCGGATAACCACCCGCTCTGCGTGTAAAATATCGCTTGTCAAACAGGTTATTAATGCCTGCCTTGATGTTGAAGTTTTTCGTGAACTTATAATTCCCTGTGATATCAGTAACGGAATACGAAGGAATGATACCAGTTTGACCGTTCGCTGCAGGCTTTACCGTATTATTTGCATCACTATAGGTTTTATCAACATAACTTACTTGAGCGGTGAGCAGAAAATTTCCGAATCCACCGGTTATACCTGTCCGCAAAATATTAGCAGGTGCATTTTCTACTTTTTTATTTTTTGTTTGGGCATCTTTGTGATCACCGCTGTATATAGCATCTGTGTATGCGTAAGAAGCAAAGACTGACAATTCTGCTTTTTTATTCTTTGTAAATGCCCTAACGAAGTCAAATTCTGCATATCCTTCAAACCCTTTACTGGTACTATTTCCAACATTTGTAATTAAGCGATAAGTTGCCCCGGCCGGAGTGATGGTACCTACCCGGTTGTTGTATTGAAGATAAAATCCGCTTATATCGAATTGAAGGTAATCCCGCAGTTTCCCACGGTATCCCAAATCTATATTGTATCCTTTTGCATCTTTAAGATCAGGATCAACTACATCTGTTGTAGGCGGAGCCTGTAAATTTGCAAACTGTATCGGCCTGTAAGCCTGGCTATAGTTGGCATATAGCTCCGTATTTTTTGTGATGTGATATTCTGTGCCTAATCCTGCAAGGACAAAACTGCGGCTGCGTGTTACTTCCTGTAATTTTATTTCTGCTCCCGTTGAAGTATAGCTGCTTCTCCCTTCTGCCGAACCTTCCAGCCATTCATACCTTATTCCCGGTATAATGAGCAGCTTTTTACCAATACGAAAAATATTTTCTGCAAATGCTGCTATATTGTTTGAAGTGAATTTTACGTCCCTTGGATAATTCCCCGATACGGTCATGTCATAATCGCTTCCCGTTGTTCCTTTACCATCTGCCACCCTTGTTGTAGTGCCTGTATAAAGCCGGATACCCGCAGAGATCGTATTTTTCATTTTGCCCAAAGAATAATCTGTGATGAAACGGCTTTCCAATCCATAATTCCTGTACTTGTCGGCATTAAGTACCCTGGTATTATAATTCTTTGTTGCGGTATTGATCGTATCCATGACCGTTATTGACTGGGTAAAACCCACGCTGTTGCGGTTTCCGATTGTTGCAAATAATTTAGTATTCCACCTGCTGTGGTCATTAATAATATAGTTAGCTATTATTGCAGGGGTAGTCCAGGAAATATCAAACCAGTTGCGGCTGCGAAAACTTTTTTGCGCATCTGCATATAGTAAACTATCGGGTAAGCCGCCCGGTTGCTGGCTGTGGGTATGCTGATGCATTACTTCTGCCGTTATAGAAAAGCGTGTGCTGATTTTATATGTAACTGTACCATAGCCGGCATTGGAATAATACCGGCTGTTTTGTCTCCACCCGTTTCCATTGCGATGATCAAAAAACGAATAGTAATTGAGCTTGCGTGTTTTACCACCAATAGCATTGTAACTGTTCAGTAAAGCATTATTGCCAATCGTTTGTTGGGTTTCAAATTGAAATGGTTTTTCTATTTCACTTCCATTCCGTAAAATATAATTTATCAAACCACCAAACTGAGGGCCATATTGTAACGAACCCTGGCCACGAACAACTTCTATTCTTTGAACGGCCTGCAACTGTGGATTGTAATAAGCTTCGGGATATCCAAACGGATCTGCTGCGATATCATAACCGTTTTGCCGGGTATTGAATTCCCAGCTCCGGTTTGGACTCAGGCCACGGGCGGCAATTCCAATTTGAATTCCGCTGGGATCACTTTCCCAAACATGTATACCCGGAACCTTTGCTAAAACCTGCCGCATGGTATTGGTTACCACATTTCCTTTCACATTATCAAGAACAATCAATGCATTCTTTTTACCAGCATATATATTGGTGCCAACTATTTCAGGCATTTGCTGGTAATCACTTTTACTTCCCCGTCCTACAATAGTTAACTCTGGTAAATTCTTATGATGAAGTGAGTCGTTTTCCTTCTCAACAGGAATTTGAGCTATAACATTCAGCCCTGATAAAACTGCAAAAATTGTGTATATGATATTTCTCATCGGTTGTTTTTAGGACGCAAATCTCCCATGAATTTTTTTCTTTCTTATTACGAATAGGGAAAAAGAGTTTACACAATCGGGAAATTGAAGTATGAAAGCCAATGACTTTTTCATGAATAAAAAAAGCAATCCCATCAGGATTGCCTTTTGGTTTTTCGGGATAAATTATTTAGAAATTCTTTGTACCATTTGCCTGGAACGTATAACGAAATGCATAATATCGCTGGCTGCTTAATTTTTCACTATCGGTTGTAGTTGCCGCTGGAGTGATACCTTTTTTATAATAATTACTGATCTCCAGTTTTGCATATTTGCCCGATGCAGTCCTGATCACCAATACCCGGCCCGGCACTGCTGTTATAAGATTGTTTGCTCCGTCATAATTATACCATCCTTTTCCCGAACCTGTTTTGATAGCATAAACAGGAGCTGCATCTGTATAGAATGTTGAATCAACAGAAATGGAAGTTAATGCATCAAAAGTGCCTACTTGTACAAACGCTCCACCATTTCCCGGGCCGCTTGTGCCGGCATTTGTAAGAATGGTTGTTCCCCTGAATGCAATATCCCATTTGGTTGTAGCCGAATCGGAAGATGCTACCAATGCACCGTTCTCAATACTGAAAAAACTGAATTTATTGGCACCATAAGGCTGGCCGGTTGGCAATAAACCGATGATCGTATCTGCAATTAAATTTTGAACTGTGGTTATTTTTCCTTCGGTAAATACTTTGAATGAACCATCATTTGTTTTATCAATGCTGACTACATCATCTTTTTTACATGCTGTAAATACTAAAACTCCTGCTGCTAAAATTCCTGTTACTGTTCTTTTCATTTTTAAAAGTTTGTGATTAATGAGTGTTTATTGTTTTGTTTTTTTATTAAAAGTATATCCAATTATTACAAAGAATGTTCGTCCTGCCGCATTAGGAAGGTTGTTTGCATCTACATGATTGAGGATATTGTCTGCCCCAGCCTGTAAACGGAAACCATTTTTAAAATGAATGCCGGCACTGCTGTTCAACTGAATAAAACCTTCTGCAAATTCATCCTGTTTATTATAAATTCCATTTCCGTCTTTATCAAATACAACCCATTTGCTGCGGTATATTGCCCGGGCATTTGCAAACCATTTTTGTTTCGGCGCTTCATAAATTAATTTCAATGTAGCCATGTGTGGGCTTCGGTTTGGCAATCCGATGTAATCATTTTTTTTAAGTAGGACACTGTAATTATTTGCATCTCTTGTATAATAATAATTACCGGCTTTTACTTTTTTCAATTCATCTTTATCTGCAGTTTGTAAGAACTGGTAACCTGCATTCAATGTAAAATTGGGGTTGATTATATATTTGATATTTGTTTCTATTCCCTGTGTAAATGCACGCTGAATATTTACATAACTATATATCTGTGTATTATCCTGGCGTGTTGCAACCAATCTTGCTTCAATGAGGTCTTTGATATCATTCCTGAAAAGATTTACCTGCCATTGTATTTTTTTTGTTGGATAAACAGTGAAGCCCGCATTAAAACCATTTGAATATTCGGGTCTTAAAGTTTTTAATTTATAAAAATCATCTTCATATTGTTTTATCAAACCTGCATCATCCAGCAACTGTATGATATGTTGTGCTTCCAAAGCGCCAAACACAGAATAGCTGCCGGCGCTGGTATTGGTGAAATTTAAATAGAGTTGCCTGAAATCGGGCGCTTTGAAACCCTTGCCATAAGAAGCCTGGAAACTTAGCTTATCATTAATAGTTAGTTTGGCCGCTATCTTCGGACTAAAAGCGGATGCATATACTTTATTGTCATCGTACCTGAAACCACCGATCAACACTAACTTTTTAAAAGGAACCCATTCGGTTTGTAGAAAGCCATATTTCACTTCATTTTCCTTGCGGCTGTTCTTATCATCATACCTCGATGAGTTCACAAATTCTTTCAGGTATCCGATACCAGCAACCAATGAAATATTTTTTGTGATGGTATAATCGGTTTGGTTCTCTGCCCGGTAAAATTGTTGTAAAAAATAATCATCATATCCTTGTCCGCCGGATACATTCAGTTTTTGCGAACCTTCAAACCTTGTTGCATAGAGGTGTAATGCCGATCTGAGTTTTTTAGAAAAAACATGAGTGATCGTTGGTGTGATGTTCAGATCCTTATTTATTTCCCTGCCGTTTGAATAAGTAACTTGTCCGTTATTGGAAACTGCCAGTTCATTTTTTATGTGTTCATAATTATAGCGTATTGATAAACTGATATTGGTTTTATCATTTACCGGGTAATTGAATTGTAACTGCGGCGTGGTCCTGCTTATTGGTAATTTAGAACGTTCAACGCTGTAAGGGCGAATACTATAACCATCAGTATTGTATTGATTGATAAAAGCACTGATGCCTAACTTCCCGATACGGGTAGATGCAGTAATATTTGCATCCAGTGTATTGTAAGTGCCATAACGAACAGATGCATTTATTTTAGGATCGTATGTTTTATCTGTGATAATATTAATAACACCTGCCAGTGCTTCCGACCCATATAAACTGGAAGAAGGGCCTTTAACGATCTCGATCTTTTTAATATTCCCGGTAGTTACCCTGTTAAGGTCTAATACGCCGGAAGTACGACCCACCAGGGGTTCCCCATCAATTAAGATCAGTGTATAATCAGGATTTAAACCCTGCATTTGTATGCCAACACCAAAACCGCTGGTTAAAAATAAACCGGGCTGTTCCTGTAAAATATCTTTTAATCTTACCGAGGCAGCTTGTTGAATGGTTTTTTGGGAGATGATATTTACCGGGACGGCTACATTGCCAAGTTTGCGTTCATTGCGGGTGGCTGTAACAACAACTTCATTTAATTCTTTGCTGAATGTTGTATCGGGTAATTGTTTATTCTGTGCAATTACAATAAAACAGGAAAGTATTAAACAACCTGTAAAGTAAATTTTTTTCAAAGCAAATTTTTAATTCGCCGCAAAGTTGTTCTAAGAAGAATGGAGAATTATCATGAAAATGTCATCATGTGAAAATATAAGAGAGAAAATAAATCTTTTACAATTTGGTGACAGATGAACTGACAGCAATCATACGTACGAGTAACCAATGTTGACTATTGATTAAGAAATGTGTATAGTTAAGATAAATATAAAATGAAAAAGCAGTTCTGAATAGAACTGCTTACATAAATTTAAACAACTACGATTATTAGCAAGGATTTACCTGATTAAAACCATTGTTAGCAAGGATGTTTTCATTTTTGAACACTTCCTTAAAAATTTTGAAGAATGATTTTACATATTTAAAACTCATTCGATAAAGAGCCTTGAAAAGACTGATTGTAAGCTGCCTTAAAAAATATAATATAAACTCTGAGCGGAAGACGCTTAAAAATATTGCCTTATTTAAATGCAAATCGAATTCTTTTGCGAAAATTTTTAACTCCTCAGGTATTGAATCCAGCAACTCTGCATATTGCTTTTTTCTTGTTTCAAAAGTCTTATCCTTCATCATTTTAGTCAAAGAGGCCATAAGGATCTCTATGTCTGCATAACCTGTGTTAATTACATAGTTTTTAAAAGGAGCGATATAACTTATGATTTCTTTTTTATTTTGGAGATTATTAGTATAGACATAAACTTCCATTTTATCATACATGGAATTCATTGCATTAAAATGTATCTGACGTCTAATATTAATACTACTTCTAATAAACGAAGCAATTAAGATAATTAAGACAATACTGCAAATAATGTATATCATGATAACTGAAATAACGTATGAAACCTTTTTTTATTTTATTCGCCCTTACCCCCAGCTCTAAAAAATTTCCGTACTCTATCGAAAAAGTCTTTATCTTTTTTTTCTACTTCTAGGCCAGACAAACGACCGCCAATAATTTCTTTATAAGCGTTAATAGTTTCTTCTTTGGATTTTAATAATCTCTCGTAGCTGGTCTTCAAATTTTTATTACCGATGTATTTATGATATATCCATGCAATAAATAAGCCAACAGCTAGACCGAACAAGAAATCTTTATAGTGGGTGAATCCGTAGGATAGATTTTGATCAAAAAACTCTTTTATTTTATTCACTGCAAAGTTAGGGTTGGTATATTACAATTAGCTTTCGAGTGTGAAAAATATAACAGTAATTTGACAAATCAAAATTAGTTTTTTTATAATGGGGTGTTTTTTCCTCAAAACACATTATTATCAACGCAATAACAACTCACAGGGTTTGATACCCGTGTGTTTCTTAAACGCCGTGCTGAAATGAGAGATAGAAGAATAGCCTAATAATAATGAGACTTCGGTTACACTAAGTCCTTTATCATACAAAAGATATTTTGCATGTTCCATGCGCTGGCTTTGGTAAAAATCAAAGATGGTAGTGCCGAATATTTCTTTAAACCCTTTCTTTAAATAACATTCATTGATAGCTACTTTGCGGCTAAGCGCTTTGATGGTGATGGGTTCGCCGATATGCTGCAATAAAATTTCCCTTGCTTTGATTATTTTTTCACGGTCTGCTTCATTTGCCAGGAATTTGCAGGTAAAAGTTGATTCTTCTTTTTCGCCCAGCATACAATCCGTACTGTACAGTAAAAGTATCTGGGTTTGGGCATTGATGAAAATATTTTCCCGGGTATCTGTATAAGTATGGTTCAGCAGGGCTTCAATGGCCATCCTGGTCTTGCCGCAAAGCGGAAGTATTTTGGAAAAAGAAGATTTGTGTACAAAAGACAGCACATTATCAGAAAGCGTTTCGGGCGACCTGTGCGCTTTGGCAAACTGTTGCAGGTAAGCGGGAGAAAAACTAAAACTCAGTACATCTACGCTATCCACTTTTTCAATACAACCCCTGGAAGCATTCAGTTTACAGTAATCACATTCGGTTTGTTTCTGGCGGCAATACACATTTCCGCTTACACAGAACTTGAGTTCTAAGTAATTTTCAGTTGCGTTGTTTTTTTCATAATGATAAATCAGCACACCGGTATCTTCCATATTCCATTGCGGCTGTTTGCGGTAGCGCTGTATGGAATATTTTACCGAGCCGGGAACATTACGCACAACATCCTGCAAAACCTCCATTTCTTCGTGCATGAAGGGTTGTTTATGCGATAAGGCTAATATGTCTAATGTCTGATTCATTGAAAAATTTCGATGCAAAGATACAAAACAATGGCAATAAGTTTTGCTAAAATTTAATATAGCCGGGAACTTGCTTACCGGCAGGCAGGGGCGGGAAGACGCTTAAATTTATACCGGATCGTATTCATCACTAAACGCCTTAACGCCTTCCCGGCTACCTAATTAAAAGCGGCAGCATCTTCATAAAATAAACCTTTTTTTGTGAGTTTAAACCCCTGCTTTTCGTTAGCTTTGCAGGAATATGAAAATGCCGGATTTTATCGCTCAAAAAAGCTGAAAAAGTTGAAGAGCGTGACATAACCTGCCTACCGGCAGGCAGGCGATGTTGAGTTTTTAACCATCAGCTGGCAAACAAAAAAATATCTAAATAAGGAGTTTATACATTTTATGAGTACAACAGCAGAATTAGTATCCCTCGCTAACAGTTCCTATGGCGCAGACAGTATCCAGGTTTTAGAAGGTTTAGAAGCGGTTCGTAAAAGGCCGGCCATGTACATTGGTGATATCAGTGTAAAGGGCCTTCACCACCTTGTTTATGAAGTAGTGGATAATTCCATTGATGAAGCGCTTGCGGGTCATTGTAAAAATATTACCGTAACCATCAATGAAGATAATTCCATAACGGTACAGGATGATGGCCGTGGTATTCCAACCGGTATGCATACCAAAGAAAACCGCAGTGCATTGGAAGTTGTAATGACCGTATTGCATGCGGGCGGAAAATTTGATAAAGGATCTTACAAGGTTTCCGGTGGTTTGCATGGTGTGGGTGTGAGCTGCGTAAATGCATTGAGCATTAAACTGCATGTATCGGTTAACCGCGAAGGAAAATCTTTTGAACAGGAATATGCAAAGGGAATTCCTCAATACCCGGTAAGGGAAACGGGTAAAAGCAATACAACCGGTACTACCGTTCAGTTCTGGCCCGATGACAGCATCTTTACAACAACTGAATACAACAAAGAAATATTAGAAGGCCGTTTAAGGGAACTCGCTTTTTTGAACCGCAAGATCACTATCATTTTGAATGACCTGAGGGAAAAAGATGATGATGGAAAAACATACACAAAAACTTTTTACAGCGAAGGCGGCATTGTTGAGTTTGTTGAAATGATCGATAAAAATGCCAACAGGCATGCATTGATACCAATGGTTATTTATTGCGACGGCCATGATGAAAAAAGCAATGTAGCTGTTGAAGTTGCCATGGTATATAATGCCGGCTACCAGGAACACATTTTCAGCTATGTAAATAATATTAATACGATCGAAGGTGGAACACACGTAGCCGGTTTCCGCAGAAGTATTACCAGGGTTTTCAAAAGCTATGGTGAAAAGCAGGGCATGTTTGAAAAAGCTAAAGTGGCGATTGAAGGCGATGATTTTCGTGAAGGAATTTCAGCGATCATTTCTGTAAAGGTTCCCGAGCCACAGTTTGAAGGACAAACAAAGACCAAATTAGGTAACAGTGAAGTGATGGGTATTGTAGATACAACACTTAGCCGTGTATTGGAAGCATACCTCGAAGAAAATCCAAGGGATGCAAAAACGATCATTCAAAAAGTGATACTCGCAGCACAGGCAAGAGCTGCAGCAAAACGTGCCCGTGAAATGGTACAACGTAAAAGTGTACTCGTAGGCGGTGGTTTACCCGGAAAGCTGGCCGATTGTTCCGATAAAGATCCTGCAAGGTGTGAGTTGTTCCTGGTGGAAGGAGATTCGGCGGGTGGTACGGCCAAGCAGGGACGTGACCGCAGTTTCCAGGCCATACTTCCATTGCGTGGTAAAATTTTGAATGTGGAGAAAGCGATGGAACATAAGATCTACGACAATGAAGAGATCAGGAATATGTTTACTGCATTGGGTGTAAAGATTGGTACGTTGGATGATGCAAAAGCATTGGACATTTCCAAACTTCGTTATCACAAGCTCATTATCATGACGGATGCCGATGTGGATGGTAGCCACATTGCAACACTTATACTTACTTTTATTTTCCGTTATATGAAGGAACTGGTTGAGCAGGGTAATGTTTACATTGCACAGCCGCCATTGTACCTGGTTAAAAAAGGAAAAGAACAGGAATATGCGTGGACAGATGAAGAACGCAAAGCGCTTATTAAATTATACGGACAGGGAAAAGATGAAAGTGTAAATACACAACGTTATAAAGGTTTGGGAGAAATGAATGCGGAGCAATTATGGGAAACAACCATGAATCCGTTGACCCGTACTTTAAAGCAGGTAAGTATTGAAAGTGCTGCGGAAGCAGACCGTGTATTCAGCATGTTGATGGGAGATGAGGTTCCGCCGAGAAGGGAATTCATCGAGAGCCATGCTAAGTATGCGAAGATTGATGTGTAGTGTGTAATTAGTAATTAAAAATTAATAATTAATAATGACGCCTTCTTTTGGAGGCGTTTTTTTATTTTTGAATAAAGTTTACAGCTTTTTAAAAAGTTGT
>JANNBU010000456.1:0-5892 GCA_031385805.1 Ferruginibacter sp. | reverse complement strand
GCTTAATGTATTGCATTTATTTAAGCTGATAAGCCCGCATAGCCAAATGAATGCCGGGGAAAGGCTTTGCCTGAAAAAATATGCAAATGATAAAATGCTTGCATTGGAAATAGGGACTTATATGGGGCTTACAGCTTCTATCATTGCTACTTCTATTGCAGAGAAAGGGCTATTATATTGCGTTGATCCTTTTGAATCAAAGAATAACAGGCAAAACCCGGGATTAAAAATGGCGATCAGGGAATTGAAACGACAAAATGCTTTTCATAAAACAACATTCCTGCTTGGATTCAGCAATGACAAAAAGATCATCAGCCAGATACCCGAACAACTTGATTTTATTTTAGTGGATGGTGATCATTCATATAAGGGACTGGAAAACGACTGGCAGATCGTATTAAACAAACTCGCCCCCGGCGGGATCGTATGCCTGCATGATACTACCATTCCGGTGCAGGAGCCTTACCGGAATTTCGGTTCAGTTGAATATTTCAATGATGTAATTAAAAACAATACTGACTTTGTACACCTTGAAACAACTTACAGCATGAATGTTCTTAAGAAAAAATGATCTTTATTTTTTAACCTGCATTAAAATAAACAGGTAAGCGTTTATGAGAATAGTAATTATTTGTGGTGCAGGTTATATTTCGGGTAAAGAGAAAATAATGTTTTCATTATTAAAAGAATTTACCAAAGAAGGCGATGATGTGTATTGCATTACTTCTGCATGGAGTAACGGGCAATTCGAATCTTTGCTGGCTTCCAAACAAATTAAATATTCAAAGATCAGGCTGGGATTCATTTCAAAGACCTTTAATTGGGGATCTTTTAGGATGACAATGGATCAACTTTTTTATTGGCCCCGGCTCTTGTACAACTATAAAAGGATCATTTCAGATTTTAAACCGGATGTGGTCATACATACTAATTTCCACCACTTATTTCTTCTTTACCCGGTTGTCAGTTCCCGCAAAACAATAAATGTTTATCACAGCCACGAATCTATTGGTAATACTAAATTCTATAAACGGCTGTTCACTGCATTTGAAAAGAAGATCAGACTTTTTATTGGTGTATCGGAATACGTTACAAATAAATTAAGAGATCTTGGCATCAGTAACGATAAATTAAAAACCATTCGCAATGGGCTGGAAATAAATGAATGGCATCCCAGGCCATTTAAGCCGGGCAGCATATTTAAGATAGGGATAGCAGGCCAGGTAGGTGCATGGAAGGGTCATACAGATCTGTTGCTTGCCCTTGACATCTTAAGGAATGATCATCCTGGCCTTCAGTTCAGGCTTTACATATTTGGTGATGGTGCTCCTGCATTTTTAAAAGAGTTAAAAGAACTGACAGATGAAAAAAAATTGAATGAATTTGTGGAATGGAAAGGATTTGTAAAAGAGATCACAGATATATATGCCGACCTGCAGGTTGTTTGTATCCCAAGCCGTTCGGAAGAGCCATTTGCTACTTCGGCATTGGAAGCAGGTTTATTCGGGGTGCCGGTAATTGTAACAAGAAGAGGAGGTTTCCCTGAAATAGTTGAACATGGTTATAATGGCTTTATTGTTGAACACAATAATCCAAAGGAGATCGCACATTACCTAGCTTTACTAATTAACGATCCTGGTTTAGCATTGCAAACAGGATTGAATCATCAAAAAAAAGTTACCCGCGAATTTTCAAATGAAATTTTTATTGGTAACTGGAAAGATTCATTAGCATCACTGGTTTCATAACTTTTTTTCATATCTAATACATATCAGCCTTAAATATTTGTCAGCTGATTTAAAACAAACCGGATTTGTACGGCCAGGCTAAAATACCTTTCAATCTCACCATCCTTATTTGCACTGCATTGATATTGATATTCATGCTATCGCCGGATTATCTTTTAGCTGTCCCTATATTTTTATATCTTCCACTTCTTTACCGGCTGTTTTTTATTAAAGGGAATACTAATATTTTTTTTTGGGGACTGCTCTCTCAATGGCTTTCCGTATCAATACAATTGATCTATTGCGTAATAATGGGATTGCCCCTTGATGATCTTTTTAAAAAAACTATTTTTCCCGACCAACTGATAAAGTATACAAATTACTTATCTGTTATTGGTATCTATTTTTTCACCTTTGGGATTTTTTTGGCTGTTAGAAAATTGAAAATTGCTATCCCCGAAAGTATATGGGATAAATACGACGCCAGGAAGATATTCCAGGTGTATATTGTGGTCAGTATCATTATCAATGCAAGCCAGGCTGCTATCTGGGCATTTCCCAACCTGGTGCAGTATTTTTTCTTTTTCTTTTATATAAAATGGGGTTTCTTCCTGATAACATTTATTTCAGTCTTCAAAAGGGCACCTGACCTGAAGATATTTTTGTTTTTTGTAATTGCAATTGAATTTGTATTGGGGTTGTCTTCTTTTTTTGCAAGCAATTTTATCAATATTATTATTTTTTCATTGATCGCTTATTCCTCTGTTAGTAAAAGGATAACTTATGCAAAAGGAGTTCTTTTTCTTATACTGGGGGTTTTGGTCTTTCACATGTGTGTGCTGTGGACAGCAAGTAAAACGAGTTACCGGTCTTATTTAAAAGGTGGCCAGGTTAGCCAGTCTGTAACTGTGACCAGGGAGGAAGCCCGTAAAAAATTATTGGAACTTATTGTACAGGTAGATGCACGAACATATAAATTAGCAACTGAGGACCTTGTAAACAGGGTTGGCTATGTGCAATATTTTGCTGCGGCTATACGGATGGTTCCGACAAGGATACCTTATGAAGATGGAAGGTTATACTGGGCTGCTATCAGCCACTACCTGGTGCCAAGATTTATCAATCCAGACAAAGAAGTACTTGATGACAGCAAGCATACAAATAAGTATACAGGACTCGGATTAAGCGGAAGGAGCCGGGCAACTTCGTTTAGCCTTGGCAGCTTTGCAGATGCATATATTGACTTTGGACCGATTTTTATGTTTATTCCTATTTTTCTATTTGGTTATATGGTTGGATTTTTCTTTAAAGTGCTGTATAAAAATAATATCTGGGGGATTATTTTGACAGGGCCTTTTTTCATTCTTATACCTGTTTATGGAATTGATACTACAAAAGCAATTGGATTCTTCCTGATCTACTTTCTTGTAATTTTTCTCGCTAAACGAACACTCTATAAATTAATTGACCCGGTAATACGGCAGAAAATAGTGTGATGCAGCCAGTCATCTTTTTAAATTCCCACCCTATACAGTATTTTGCTCCTTTATACCAGCAAATGAATTCAACTGCTGTGCCGCTGACCGTTTGGTACTGTTCTGATGAAAGCCTGAAAGGGAAATTCGACAAAGGTTTCGGAAAGAAAGTGAAATGGGATATTCCATTGCTGGAGGGTTACCAATCTGTATTTCTGAAAAATTATTCATGGAAACCCTCAATCCATAAAGGCTTTTTCGGTCTCATGAATACAGGTGTAATAAAACTGCTTTATAAACAACCCAAGTCAATCATTATTGTTCATGGCTGGGCCTACAGTACCCATTTGATGACAATAATTTTCGGGAAGTTATTTGGGCACAGGGTATGCCTTCGTTCCGAAACTCCTTTGAACCAGGAACAAAAAAAAAGCAAACCGGTAACTTTCATCAAGCACCTGTATTTGCAATTCTTGTTTTTATTCATTGATCGCTTCCTGTATATTGGTAAACAGAATAGATTATTTTATGAAGCGCTGGGAGTAAAAAAAAACAAGCTCATCTTTGCCGCTTATGCAGTTGATAATAAACGTTTCCGTAAAATTTATCAAACAACTTCGAAAGAACAAGCAAAGGAAATATTGAAACTGCCAGCGGATAAAAAAATAATATTTTATTCCGGGAAATATATTTCAAAAAAAAATCCACTCGATCTTTTAAAAGCATTTCAACATGCTGCTCTGAAGGATGTCATACTGGTTATGGCCGGCGATGGGGAGTTAAGGCAGCAAATGGAAGCATATATTAAGGAATATGGCCTTCAGGAAAAGGTGATACTTACGGGTTTTATAAACCAAACGGGGATCCCTTTATATTACAGGGTTGCCGATGTTTTTGTAATGTGTTCAGGGTTGGGAGAAACCTGGGGGCTTTCTGTAAATGAAGCAATGAATTTTGGGCTCCCTGTTCTGGTATCAGATACCTGTGGATGTGCTGATGACCTTGTAGTGAATAATGTGAATGGTGCCATTTTTGAAACTGGAAATATTTTACAGTTAGCTTCATTACTGAATGAATATTTGAACCTTTCTCCTGAAAAAAAAACAGCAGCAGAAAATTGTTCCCTGCAAAAAGTTGATGAATATAGTTATGACCAGATCATTGCCGCAATTGGAAACTTAAAATGACAGAAAATAATAAACAACGCTTACTTATTTTTTATGATTATTTCTACCCGGCCTATAAAGCCGGTGGGCCAATTCAATCATTAACCAACCTGGTGATTTCGTTGCAGGATGAATATGTTATTTCAGTTTTTACAAGTGCCAATGATCTTAATGATGATCGTACTCTTGATAAAATAAGACCCAATGCCTGGAATAAAATATCAATTCCATCTTCATCAGCGATTGTAAATGTATGGTATGCCGCATCTGGTAAACCTGCTACCGGTACAATAAAAAAAATCATAAAGCAGTTAAACCCTTCCGTTATTTATCTCAACGGAATATTTTCTCCTGGATTTGTATTGCGGCCATTATTCGCAATAAAAAAAATAAAAACGGTGATATGTCCAAGGGGGATGCTGCAGGAAGGAGCGCTTTTGGGTAAGGCATTTAAAAAACGAGTTTTCCTATCTGTATTAAGGATATCGGGGCTTGTGAATAAAGTAAGCTGGCATGCAACAAACCCAGAAGAAGCAGCAGATATTCAGCGGGAATTTGGGATGAAGGCAAAGGTTATTGTTGCAGGAAATATCCCCAGAAAACCAGTTGAAAAGGTTAGCTTGGTAGATAAGGAGGCCGGCACGCTAAAGCTTGTTTATTTATCACTGATCAGTGAAAAAAAGAACCTGCTCCAATCAATAAATATTATCAGCAGGATTAAAGAAAATGTTTCTATTGATGTTTATGGGCCGGTAAAGGATGAAACTTACTGGAAAAAATGTATGCAGGCAATAAATGACAGCGCCGGCAAAGTAAGGTATATGGGAGATGTATTGCCGGAAACCGTACAGGGTGTATTTGGTAAATATCATGCGTCAATACTTTTGACGAAGGGTGAAAATTTTGGCCATGCATTGTATGAGAGTTTTAGTACTGGCCGGCCAGTTATCACAAGTTATTTCACACCCTGGAATAATCTTGCAGCAATAAAAGCCGGGTGGAATGTTGATATTTCCAATGAGCAGGAGATAGTAAAAGTTATCAATGAACTGTGTTGTATGAACCAGCCGGTATACAATGAATTTTGTAATGGCGCATACAGGCTTGCAAATGAATATCACAAAAATGGATTTGATACAGCTAATTATAAAAAGATATTTTCTTAATACGAGATGAAGAAGGCAATATTTAATTTGATAAAAAGGATGGGATATGTTGTCCATAAGATCAACAAAAATAATCAAACAGCATTCAAAGATATCCAGGAAACAGAATTCTGGGATATTTACCATTCATGCAAGCGTTATACAATGACATCAGTTGAAAGAATGTATGCATTGTATTGTTCTGTTGATTATATTTTACGCAATAATATTACAGGTGCGTTTGTTGAATGCGGTGTATGGAGGGGTGGGAGTGCCATGCTGATCGCAAAAATGCTTATCAAATTAAATATTGCCTTCTTCATCTCGTATTAAGAAAATATCTTTTTATAATTAGCTGTATCAAATCCATTTTTGTGAT
>JANNBU010000410.1:0-2952 GCA_031385805.1 Ferruginibacter sp. | reverse complement strand
TAAATATTTTTTATGCCGATCATTTTTGCCCATTCAAAAGGACCGTAAGGATAATTCGTTCCAAGTTTCATAGCAATGTCTATTTCTTTTTCCGTGCTTACATTTTCGCTTTTTGCAAAATATGCTTCGTTTATGATCATAGATATTATCCTTGCAGCAATAAAACCAGGTTCATCTGGAACAATAATTACATTTTTATTCATTGCTTTTAGAACAGCCATGCATTCACTTGTTAATTTTCCTGCAACTTCCCATGAATTTCTTTTTAAAAAACCATTCCAGCCATTTATCCTGATGACATTTTCTGCTGTAGTAATTTTTTGTAAAGTAACAGGAACACTGTTAATGAATACAGGTTTTTTTAAAAATGAATAATCTGTTTCCGTTATGTTTTCAGACAAATTAAAATAAGCATCTGTTCCTTCCCTGCTTGCAAATGAATCAATATTTTCTGCACGTATCCATTCAATACCCGAACTGCCTGCGATCAATTCATTCCATGACATATCATTTGCAAATACCAATATCTTCATGTTTTATATTTTTGCAAAAATAGGTTGTTGATAAAAGATATATTTGTGTTTAATTAAAAACTACACAAAAGATGGCAAAAAAGATCATTAAAACCGATGAAGCACCGGCACCTATTGGCCCTTATAACCAGGCGGTATTAGCGGGTAATATGCTTTTTATTTCCGGCCAGATAGCATTGATACCCGGCACCCCGAACCTGAACAATGCAGATATTGCAGCAGAAACAAACCAGGTAATGAAAAACCTGGCAGCCATACTGGCAGCAGCTTCAGCAAATTTTAGCCATGTAGTTAAAACAACCATTTTCCTGAGTGATATGGATCTATTTGCCCAGGTAAACGAAATTTATGGCCGGTATTTTGATGATTTATATCCGGCAAGAGAAACAGTAGCCGTAAAAGGGTTACCCAAAAATGTAAACGTAGAAATAAGCATGATTGCTTCCATATAACAATGATCATCATTACTGCAAATGCGCATCCTTACCTGGTTGAAACCTTGCAGCGAAAAGGTTATGAGGTTTTGTATGCACCCGATATAACGTATGAAGAATTATCTGCTAAGGTTGATAATGCTACAGGACTTGTTGTTACTACCCGGATAAAAATTGATAAAGCTATTATTGATAAAGCACAACGTTTAAAATGGATCGGCAGGCTTGGCAGTGGCCTGGAATTAATTGACCTGAAATATGCAGCAGAAAAAAATATTTTGTGTGTAAGCACACCGGAAGGCAACCGGAATGCAGTAGCCGAACATACATTGGGATTGCTGTTAAATTTAATGAACAATATTTCTAAAAGCCAGGAAGAACTTCGCCGCAATACCTGGTTGCGTGAGGAGAACCGTGGTACAGAACTTTCGGGTAAAACTGTCGGTATCATTGGCTATGGAAATACAGGAGGGGCGTTCACAAAATTATTATCCGCTTTTGATGTAACCGTACTTGCCTGCGATAAATATAAATTTGGATTTGGCGCCGGTACAGTTAAAGAAGCAAATTTTGAACAAGTATGCAGGTATGCGGATGTTATTAGTTTTCATGTGCCGCTTACTGATGAAACACATTACATGGCAGATGAATCCTTCTTTGCTGCACTTAAGCAAAGGCCTTATATCATTAATACTTCCCGTGGTAAAGTTGTAAAAACAACAGCTTTGATAAATGCTTTAAAAGCCGGTTCCATCAGTGGTGCAGCATTAGATGTTTTGGAAAATGAAATGATCAACAGCCTGGATAATTATGAGAAAATGCAATTTCAGTTCCTGTGCAGCCAACCCAATGTGATCATAACGCCACATATTGCAGGGTATTCTCATGAAGCATTTTATAAAATGAGTAAAATTTTGCTGGAAAAGCTTGGAATTTAACAGGATTTCGGTCTTTTTATTAAATATAAATACCGTCCTGGTATTTTCTTTCAGTATAATTTATAGTATATTTGTATTACGTGCAACGCTTTAGTTTATCTGAGGCGTTGTATTTTTTTTCGTATCTATCTAATAATTTTTTTATGGCAGACACAAATTATGTAACACAGGAGACATTTGATAGAATGAAGGAGGAGCTACATGTACTAAAAACGGTAGACAGGTATGCTGCAAGCAGGGCAATTGCCGAAGCAAGGGAAAAAGGCGATCTGAAAGAGAATGCAGAATATGATGCAGCTAAAGAAGGGCAGGGTTTACTGGAAGCAAAAATAAAATACCTGGAAGGTGTAATGGCTACTGCAAGGATCCTTGACGAAACCAATATTGATACCAGCAGGGTTAGCATACTTACAAAAGTTACGCTGACAAACCAGGCAACAAAAAAAACAGTTACCTATAAGATCGTTTCAGAAAATGAAGCAGACCTGAAAGCAGGAAAAATATCTGTTACCTCACCCATTGGCAGTGGCATTTTGGGAAAAGTTATTGGTGATGTGGTAGAAGTTACTGTACCGGCAGGTTTATTGAAATTTAAAATTGAAAAGATCGAAGTATAGCTGTTAGCCTTTAGCTAAAGGCCAACAGCTATCAATATTCATAAAATAACTCTATGTCAGTCTTCACAAAGATCATCAGTGGTGAATTACCTTCTTACAAAATTGCCGAGAATGAAAATTTCATTGCATTCCTTGATATTGATCCTTTGGTAAAAGGCCATGTGTTGGTTGTACCTAAAATTGAAGTTGATAAAATATTTGACCTTTCCGAAAATTATCTTGCCGGCATGCTTGTATTTGCACAACCCATTGCAAAGGCAATTGAAAGATCTTTTAATTGTAAACGTTGTGGCATTAGTGTTATAGGAATTGAAGTGCCGCATGCCCATATGCACCTTATACCAATTAATAGTGCAAACGACCTTAACTTTACCAGGCCTAAACTAACGCTTGCAAAAGAAGAAATGGAAGCGATCCAACAAAAAATATT
>JANNBU010000401.1:0-9785 GCA_031385805.1 Ferruginibacter sp. | reverse complement strand
GTTTACACCTTTTCAAAAAGGTGTAAACTTTAAACTTTATTCGGCATGACTTAGCTATTCACTTTTCACTATGTTTAAAATCACTTTTCCTTTTGGTTTCAAACCCATCAACCCTGTTGTAATAATTGTATCACCGGCTTTTAGTCCGCTTGTTACCTGTACCCTTGCAGAATCTCTGATTCCTGTTATCACATCTGTAAAAGCTACTTCTCCATTATTATAAACCACCACCTGTTTTCCCCTTGCCTGCGGAATAACAGCCTGTGATGGGATCATAATTGCATTGGGATCTGGTTCAAAACTGATCTTTACTTTGGCAAATGCGCCTGGTAAAAGTTTGCTGTCATTATTAATAACGATCGCCCTTACCTGCAGGCTGCGGTTATCTTCCGATACACCCGATTCTGTTGCAATAACCCTGGCATTATATGTTTTTGAATTTCCTTCTGAAGTAAAATTTACTACCTGCCCAGGCTTCAGCTGGCTTATGAATCTTTCCGGTAATGTAAAATCAAGTTTCAGTTCATTGTTCTGGCGAATGGTTGTAAGAACTGTTTGAGGAGAGATATATGCACCCGGACTAACCATTCTCAACCCAAGTGTTCCTGAAAATGGTGCCCGTATTTCTGTACGCATGATATTACTTTGTACGATTTCTATATCGGCACGGATATTGCCCGACTGCAATACAATCAGGTCATATTCCTGCTGGCTTACACCATTTATCTTTAATAATTCTTCGTAGCGTTTGGCTGTTTGCTCCTGTACACGCAACTGTACATTGAGTTTATTGAGCTGAGCTCTCAGGTCTCCGTCATAAATTTTTGCAATGAGTGTACCCTTGCTTACTGTTTTTCCTTCTGTGGCATTCAGGTACGTCATCCTTCCCGAAATTTCGGGATGTATCTCTGTTGCCTCATTGGCTACAACAGTGCCGGGTAATTCCATGTCTTCACTAACAGAACTTGTTTTTACAATATAAGCATCAACCTTTGGAGGAGGAGGAGCTGCTGTTTTTGGATTACCCCCGGCCGGGATATTGTTTTCCTTTGATCCGCAACTGCTGAAAAAGATAACAGATACTGTACAACAAATGAAAAAGGGGTTACGTATTACTGATCTCACAGTTGGCGTTTTATAATGAATATTTGAATGATAAAATTAAGGTATATGCCTTACCCGATCATTCAAAAAATTATAAAAGGTATAGGTAAGTCAGTAAAAACTACATTGATTTTGCAAAAAGCGTATGTTTTACCTGGTTTGCCTTGTGAAGGAGCTCTTGTTTTTCATTGCTCAGGATGGTTACATGTCCCATTTTACGGCCCGGTTTGGTCTGGGTTTTGCCATATATGTGAACAAACACATTGTCCATTGCCAGCACTTCATTCAGGCCTTCATAAACTACCTCTCCTGAAAAATTATCTGCGCCAACAATATTTACGATTGCTGCAGCCATGATATGTTGAGTATTGCCGGGGGGGAAATTGAGCATGATACGCCACAGCATATCAAACTGGCTGCTGTAACAGGCTTCGATGGTATGGTGGCCACTGTTATGAACCCGGGGCGCTGTTTCATTTACAAATACATTGTCATCTATGTCAACAAAAAGTTCTACTGCAAAAATGCCGGGACTTTTTAATTCCTTTACCACTTTCATGGCAATGGCTTCCACTTTCCAAAATACTTTTTCGGGTAAGATTGCGGGGCTAAGCTGGAAGTCTAATAAATTAAGACGCTGATCAAAGACCATATCTACCGGGGCGTATAAAGTGGTTTTCCCTTTATTGCTAACGGCAACCGTTACCGCAATTTCTTTTTTTATATGGATCATTTTTTCAAGCACTGCGGGAGCATTAAAACCCAGTTTGATATCATCGGGCTTTTTCAACAGTTGTACACCTTTTCCATCATAACCGCCCATAGCAAGTTTGTGAACGGCTGGTAAGAAATCTTTGTGCTGCAGTAATTCATCGATGTTTTCTGTAATGATAAAATCGCTGCTGGGGATCTGGTTATCCTTATAGAATTGTTTTTGAAGGATCTTGTTCTTAATGATCTTTAATGCAGCGGGTTTAGGATATACAGCAATTCCTTCTGCCTCTAATTTTTCCAAAGCTTCCAGGTTTACAGATTCTATTTCGATGGTGATGGCATCCAGGCCTTTACCAAAGCTATATACATCATCAAAATTGCTGATATCACCTTGTATAAAGTGATGGCATAGATGCGCAGCAGGACATTGAGGGTCATTTTCCAAAACAAAAGTTTCTACCGGGTAATTGGCTGCAGCCTGTAATAACATACGGCCCAATTGCCCGCCACCCAAAATACCTGCTTTTTTCATGCAGCAAATATATTTGGAAATTGGTTTAGTAACTTATTTTAATTGAAATTGTAAGTATAATGTTGCTACGAATTCACGAATAAAAGATTCTTGCTTATTCGTGCATTCGTGGCAAAGAAATATTATCTTTGAATAGCAATGATTCCGGATTATCCACATAAAATTTTCGGTGACAAACGCATTAACTACTCCCTGTTAATGATCACCCTTGCTATGGATTCGGCAAACCTGTAATCGTTCAATTAATTTCTTATGTACAAATGTGCGACGCCATTGAAGCTGAGCTATGTACCAATGCTGGTAACAAAAAAATAATTCTAAAAAAAAGATCATGTCAACAACAACTATAGCACAACAAAATGTAATGGATACAAACACAGATTTTCTTCCATTGCATGGTACCGATTATGTAGAATTTTATGTGGGTAATGCCAAACAGGCCGCCCATTTTTATAAAACTGCTTTTGGATTTCAGTCATTAGCTTATGCCGGCCCTGAAACCGGATTGATGGACAGGGTTAGTTATGTGATACGGCAAAACAAACTAACATTCGTATTGACTACAGCACTGCGGATGAATCATGAGATCGCTGATCACGTGTACAAGCATGGTGATGGCGTAAAAGTAATTGCATTAAAAGTAGATGACGCAACTGATGCATGGAAACAAACTACACAACGTGGCGGTAAAAATTATATGGAGCCGTTAACATTGAAAGATGATAATGGAGAAGTAGTATTAAGTGGCATACATACTTATGGTGAGACCGTTCACTTATTTGTTGAAAGAAAAGATTATACTGGTATTTTTATGCCCGGGTTTGTAGAATGGAAATCAAATTATAATCCCGAAAGTACAGGACTGTTATACGTGGATCATTGTGTAGGAAATGTGAACTGGAACCAGATGAATCCCTGGGTTAAATTTTATGAAGATGTAATGGGTTTCAGGAATATCCTCACTTTTGATGACAAGGATATTTCTACCGAATATTCAGCCTTGATGAGCAAAGTGATGAGTAACGGGAATGGTTATGTAAAATTTCCCATCAATGAACCGGCAGAAGGAAAGAAAAAAAGCCAGGTAGAAGAATATCTCGATTTTTATAATGGTGAAGGGGTGCAACATGTTGCCATCGCCACCAATGATATTGTAAAAACCGTTACAGATCTTCAAAGCAGGGGTATTGAATTTTTGAAGATACCTGCCAGCTATTATGCAGATGTGCTCGACAGGGTAGGAAAGATCGATGAAGACCTTGAGCCATTAAGCAAGCTGGGTATTTTAATAGACCGTGACGAGGAAGGATACCTGCTACAAATATTCAGTAAGCCATTGCAGGATCGTCCCACATTATTTTTCGAGATCATTCAACGTAAGGGTGCACAAAGTTTTGGTAAAGGAAATTTTAAAGCGTTGTTTGAAGCATTGGAAAGAGAACAGGATGCAAGGGGAAATTTGTAGTTATTATTTTTCATCACTATTGTCCGACCAAATCATTTGCCTTTGGGCTGACGCCCACTCCTGTATTGTATTTCATAACCCCAGCCTTAAGGCTGGGGTTATGAAAAGGAACCCTTTGCCTGTAGGGCTTTAGCCCACTTTAACCGTACAACAGTTATTTTTTATATTGATTTGTCAGCAGTAATAAATTATTGTAAAACCCCGCTGTTTATAGGTAAATTCCACATTAACGGTGTTATTTAACATGGATAAGTCAATATTTTTTTTATTTTTACGATGGATAATGAACCCCCTTATTTCTGGATGAAGCTATTACTAAATATTTTTTGTTTAGTCACGATAATTGAGTGTTTGCCTTCAATGGCACACGCACAAAATTATTATGTGAGTATTCAGAAGACTTCGTATAAAGTATCCGATGTTTTTGTCAGGATGGAAGATTCGGTGAAAAAACAATTTGAAGCACAACATTTAACATGGCCACCCGAAGCGATGTATGTGCGTTCATTCAAATACGACCGCCAACTCGAGGTATGGGTGAAAGGTAATGCGAAAGAGCCTTTTAAACTTTTTAAAACATACAAAGTGTGCATGCAAAGTGGCACCATGGGCCCCAAAAGAATGGAAGGCGATTACCAGGTGCCGGAAGGGTTTTACCAGATCAATGAATTCAATCCCAACAGTAATTATCATTTGTCATTGGGTTTAAATTATCCCAATGCATCCGACAGGATATTGAGTGATTCCATTCGCCCGGGGAACGCCATTTATATTCATGGCAATTGTGTTTCTACAGGATGTATCCCTATCAGTGATATTCCAATGGAAGAATTATATATCATTGCCAGCAATGTAAAAGCAAAAGGAGTGGAATTTATTCCTGTTCATGTTTTCCCGGTAAGGTATAATGTAAAAAAATCAATGGAATATTTGAATGCCAGTATTAAGAACAATCGTTACCTGCAGGGATTCAATAATAATATAAAAGAGGTGTTTGATTTTTTTGAAGCGAAAAAGCAATTGCCTATCATCATGGTTAATAAGAAAGGTGAGTATGTGTTGAATTGATGTGTGATGTAAGATTTTTAGATGTATGATATCTATAGATCACCCGGCTCTGCTCAAATCATACATCTAAAAATCATACATCATAGATACTGTCTCATCTCATCAGCACTTGTATCGTTTCCGGTGTTCTTTGTTCCAGTACAATTTGTTTACCCTTCGTCATGTCGTTTATTGTTGCTTCATCATAATGCCTGATCGTTAGCAGGGTGAGGTCTTTTTCCACTTCCACATCAAAAATTCCGGATGCATCAGAAGCTAAGCGATCTATCTTTTCAATATGTCCGTCAAAGCAGCATAGCAATGAAATAGCAGTATTCTGTGAAAGATTGGGTTTCATTTTTAACTGGCTGTATAACTCATGCAATTGCTGCACGGGTTTGTCTTCTACAAAAGAAAAGTCTTTTGATTTGAACCTGATCAATACCTGGTTCTTTTTATTTACAATGATCGGTGGTAAGTTTTTGGAAATGCTTTTGCTGATGGAGGTTCCGGGTAGTGATGGATCAAGAAAACTTTTTACATATAAGGGAATATTCTTGTTTTGTAATGGTTTGATGGTTTTTGGATGTATTACCTGTGCGCCATAGTAAGCCATTTCTACCACTTCAGAAAAACTCAATGCGGGGATGATGGTTGCAGATGGGTATTCTTTTGGGTCGGCATTCATAACCGCATCCACATCTTTCCAGATGGTTACATCATCAGCCGGTAATAGATTGGCAAAAATGGCTGCAGAAAAATCGCTTCCCTCACGGCCAAGTGTAGTGCTTTCATTTTCATCTGTTGAACCGATAAATCCCTGGGTGATCACAACATCATATTCATCAAATAAAGGAAGTACATCTTCTTTAATTTTATTTTCTGTAAAATCCCAATCTATTACAGCATCCCTGAAATTATCATCTGTGCGGATGATATCCCTTACATCAACCCATTTAACTTTTACTTTTTGTTCCAATAAATAATTGCTTACTAAGTTGCTGCTGAAAAGTTCACCGCAACAAACCACCTGGTCGTAATAATAATCATAGGTTCTCACCGGCTTATCGTGCAGCATCCATTCAATTTCTGTAAAAAAATCCTTCAGGTTATTTTCTGCGGCCTGCCAGTTTACTGTTATCAGGTATTTTAGACTGTTTAAATGGCTATCCTTGATATTTTCAAATAACTGAAGGGCATCATCTTTCCTGTTTTCCCAAAAAGCGTCTACTACTTTTTCAAGGGCATTGGTTGTTTTACCCATGGCAGAGATGACGATCAGCAGTTTTTTATCCTTATTATCATTGATGATCTTTGCGGTATTTTTGATCCTGTCTATACTGTTGATACTGGCACCGCCAAATTTGTAAACCTTCATCTTATATTATTATAAATGTTGAATTTTAAATTTTAAGTGAAAAACGATAGATTGCCTGTGAATTCAACATTTAAAATTTAAAATAATAATTTGCAAATCTAACTTCGTAAATTGTAAACCTGAAATTGTTTTATGGCAATCAATAGAAAAATACAAACGCTCGATGAATTTACCATCCAGCAAATGAGAGATTTTCCGCAGGCTACCGGGGAATTATCCGGGTTATTGCGTGATATCGGACTTGCCTCCAAAAGGGTTCATGTAGAAGTAAACAAAGCCGGGCTGGTGGATATATTAGGCGATGCGGGCACTATGAATGTACAGGGCGAGGAAGTAAAGAAATTAGATGTGTTTGCCAATAACCAGTTCATGGGCGTATTGCAGCATGGCATTAGTTGTGCCGGTATTGGCAGCGAAGAAATGGATGATATCGTGGTATTTGATGATGAGGTGAGTAATAAATCAAAATATGTTTGCCTTTTTGACCCACTTGACGGGAGTAGCAATATTGATGTGAATGTTTCGATCGGAACAATTTTCAGTGTGTTTCGCCGGGTAAGTGAATTAGGTAAACCGGCAACCCGGGAAGATTTTTTACAGAAAGGGAATAACCAGGTTGCAGCGGGTTATGTTATTTATGGTTCTTCTACGATGCTGGTGTATGCTACGAGGCGTGGTGTACAAGGCTTCACGCTCGACCAGTCTATCGGCGAATTTACGTTGAGCCATCCCGATATTAAATGTCCTGAAAAAGGAAAGATATATTCGGTGAACCATGGAAATTTTTTCCAGTATGAACAACCGGTCAAAGAATATGTTACGGCCTGCCAAAAAAAGGACAAAACAAATGGCGGCCCTTACACTCAGCGTTATATCGGCAGCATGGTTGCAGATGTACACCGCAATTTAATTAAGGGTGGTATTTTTATGTATCCCGGTACAACCGATAAACCAAAAGGGAAATTGCGTTTACTGTATGAGTGTAATCCTTTTGCTTTTATAGTGGAAAAAGCGGGCGGGAAAGCTACCAATGGTAAGATCCGTATCCTGGATGTTGAAGCAACAGAACTGCATCAGCGCACACCGTTTTTTATTGGCAGTAAACTGATGATGGAGGAACTGGAAAGTTATTTGAAGGCTTAATTGAATATTGAGTATTGAACACCTGCCTGCCGGTAGGCAAGGTTAGGGATTGAATATTTTTATATTTGTTCAAAAAAATGTTCAATAATCAATACTCAATTTTCAATGTTCAATAATGAGATAGAGTACAAGAGTGCGACGCAACGATGTTGAATAAGGATCAAATGTTGATTCAAAAAAAATAAAATGACCAACACGATCATTTCGGTAAAGAACCTGGTAAAAAATTATGGGAATTTCAATGCTGTAAAAGATATTTCCTTTGATGTATATGAGGGAGAGATATTTGGTTTGCTTGGCCCGAATGGCGCCGGAAAATCTACCACGCTCGAGATCATGGAAACCCTTCGCAAAAAAACAAGCGGAGAAATAATGATAGCCGGATTTAACCTCGACAAACAACCCGATGAAATAAAAAAGATCATTGGGGTACAGTTACAAACATCAGGGTTTTACCCGGGATTGAATTTAATTGAACTGATAAATCTTTTTGGAGGATTGTACAACAGGCCGGTAAAACCAATGGAGTTATTAAAAAAAGTGAACCTTGAAGACAAGGCAAAAAATAAAAGCAAGGAATTAAGTGGCGGACAGAAACAACGTTTTTCAATTGCCACTACTTTAATAAACAAACCAACGATCATTTTTTTAGATGAGCCAACAACGGGTTTGGATCCACAGGCCCGGAGAAATTTGTGGGACCTGATAAAGGAAATACGAAACAACGGAACCACCGTGATCATTACCACACATTATATGGATGAAGCGGAACAATTATGCGACAGGATCGCCATTTTGGATGAAGGAAAGATCATAAAATTAAATTCGCCCGACAAAATGATCGATGACCTGGTGGCAAGTGGTTTTGAAAGGCCCAAACAGGTAAAAGCGGCTAACCTCGAAGATGTTTTTATACATTTAACAGGGAGGGAGATGAGAGATGAATAAAGTTTCTTTTATTTGCATTTCCAATTTTTATATAAATCAAAAAATACATTTAATGAAGAAGTTACTTATTTGTGCCGGAGCAATTCTTTTTACTGCTACGATGGCAATGGGGCAAAAAACAAAGGCAAAGCCTGCAACTAAAACAACTACTGCAGCATCTACTCCAAAAGTTAATATGAAGAGCCTGATTGACAGTTTTAGTTATGCAGCAGGAATGAATATCGCTGTTAACATGAAAGAACAGGGAATTACAAATATCAATGCAGCATTGATGGCAAAAGCGATTGATGATGTATTTTCCGGTAAGACGAGAGCACTGACTCCCGAATCTGCAAACGCCTGCCTGCAAACGCAGATGGGTATTTATGATGAAAAAAAGAAGGCTGAAGCTTCCAAAAAAATCGCTCCTGAACTTGCAAAAGGAAAAATATTCCTGGATGCAAACAGGAATCGCCCAGGCGTAATTACTTTACCCGATGGATTACAATTTGAAGTGATAAGGGCTGGTGACTCAACCGGTATTAAACCTACCATAGCAGATACTGTTGTTGTAAACTATGTAGGTAAATTGATAGATGGAACCGAATTTGACAGTTCAACAAAGAACGGCGGCCCTGTTACATTTCCTGTTGGCGGTGTAATAAAAGGCTGGGTAGAGATATTACAGTTGATGACCAAAGGTGCACATTGGAAGGTCTATATTCCAAATGAACTGGCTTATGGCACACAGGGAGCTGGTGCATCCATTCCTCCGGGCGCAGCATTGATATTTGATATTATGCTTGAAGACATCAAATTTGCTGCTGCAAAATGATTGAAACCTTACAATACCCGATCGGTAAATATATTGAGCAACCATTCTCTGATAAACAATTAAAGGAATGGTTGCTTGATATAGAGGCTTTACCTCAACAAATAGAATATGCCATTACCAACCTGGATGAAGCTCAACTTGAAACGCCTTATCGTGATGGCGGCTGGACTGTGAAGCAGGTTGTTCATCATGTTGCAGATAGTCATATAAATGCTTATATCCGGTTCAAGCTCGGACTTACGGAAGATAATCCTGCCATCAAGCCTTATGAAGAAAAACTTTGGGCAGAAATGACCGATACAAAGAATATATCTATCAATGTTTCTATTACTTTATTATATGCACTGCATAAACGCTGGTGTGAGATATTGAAAAATATTTCAGGAGGAGAATGGGATCGTACAGTTGTTCACCCCGAACATGGAAGACAAATGACGCTTTGGTATTTGATGGGAATGTACGCATGGCATTGCAGGCATCATGTGGCGCATATTACTTCTTTGCGAGAAAGAATGAGTTGGTGAGTTCATAGTTCATAGTTCATAGTTCATAGTTCATAGTTCATAGTTCATAGTTCATAGTTCATAGTTCATAGTTCATAGTTCATAGTTCATAGTTCATAGTTCATAGTTCATAGTTC
>JANNBU010000399.1:0-2611 GCA_031385805.1 Ferruginibacter sp. | reverse complement strand
CTGTCATCATTCCGGGTTTCATCAACAACCCTTACCGGAGAAAAATAAACATCATCTGGCGTTTGGCCGCTTTTATAAGCGGTGCTGCAACTGCTGAAAGCCGCTGCAGATAAAGCGATAAGTAAAATTCTAGCGTTCATGGCAATAGTTTTAAACGATTAAAAATGAAGTTACTACTTTTGTGCAGTTTTAACGCACTATAAAGATAGCTCAAATGTTTTGCCAAAAGACAGTAAAGTTTATTGAAGTGATGTTAAAGATGTGCTAAACAACCTTGTACATACCATAAATGAAAATTATGGAGTGCATAAAAGGTAAAACTTACACAGCTGTTGAGTAGTAAGCACAGAAAACAAAACAATATTTTTAATACAACACAATCATCTCCCATTTGGGACAGGGGTAAAAATGAGCAAAGAACTAACATCAAGAGCAGAAGATTATTCGCAATGGTACAACGACCTGGTAATTAAAGGCGGCCTTGCCGATTACTCAGCCGTAAGGGGCTGCATGGTTATAAAACCTTATGGTTTTGCATTATGGGAAAACATGAGAGACCAGTTAGATAAAATGTTTAAAGATACCGGGCATCAAAATGCCTACTTCCCTTTATTCGTTCCTAAAAGTTTATTTGAAGCAGAAGAAAAAAATGCAGAAGGTTTTGCAAAGGAATGTGCTATTGTTACACACTATCGTTTAAAGAACGATCCTGATAAAAAAGGAAAATTAATGGTTGACCCGGATGCAAAGCTCGAAGAAGAACTGATCATCCGTCCAACCAGTGAAGCCATCATCTGGAATACTTATAAAGGATGGATACAATCATACCGCGATCTTCCCTTGCTCATAAACCAATGGGCCAATGTGGTAAGATGGGAAATGCGTACCAGGTTATTTTTACGTACAGCAGAATTCCTATGGCAGGAAGGACATACCGCTCATGCAACAAAAGACGAAGCGGTTGAAGAAACAGAACGCATGCTGGATGTATATGCAACCTTTGCCGAAGAATACATGGCGGTGCCGGTTATACGCGGTGTAAAAACTGCCAACGAACGTTTTGCAGGCGCTGAAGATACTTATTGCATAGAAGCATTGATGCAGGATGGTAAAGCATTGCAGGCAGGGACTTCCCATTTCCTGGGACAGAATTTTGCCAAAGCATTTGATGTGAAATTTTCAAATAAAGAAAACGTACTTGATTATGTGTGGGCAACAAGCTGGGGTGTTTCTACCCGGCTCATCGGTGCATTGATCATGGCTCACAGTGATGACCAGGGATTGATCATGCCGCCAAAAATTGCTCCCTTGCAGGTTGTCATTGTTCCGATCTATAAAGGAGAGGAAAGTAAAGCTGTTATTGATGAAAAAGCAAATGGCATCATCAAAGAATTAAAAGCACTGGGCATTTCTGTAAAGTATGATAACAATGACAATGCAAGGCCGGGATGGAAATTTGCCGAATATGAATTGAAAGGCGTTCCGGTAAGAATTGCCATGGGCCTGCGTGATATTGAGAACAATGTTGCAGAAGTTGCCAGGAGGGATACCAAAGAAAAACAATCACTTTCTTTGGATGGATTACCTGCTGCTATCAAAAACCTACTGGACGAAATTCAAATAAATATTTACAACAGGGCCCTTGCATTCAGGAATGAAAATATACGGGAAGCAAACAGCTGGGATGAATTTGTAAAATTGCTGGATGAAAAAGCAGGTTTTATTTCTGCCCATTGGGATGGAACACCTGCAACAGAAGAAAAGATCAAGGAACAGACAAAAGCAACGATCCGCTGCATTCCGCTTAATAATAAACAGGAAGCAGGGAAATGTATTTTGACCGGTGAGGCGAGTAAGGAAAGGGTGTTGTTTGCGAGAGCATATTAAATGATACCGGATACGAGATACCGGATACCGGTTCGTCGCATCTTAAGAAAACTGAGATATTTTACAAAGGTAAAAACCTGTATCCGGTATCTCGTATCTGGTATCCGGCATCTATCTTTAAATCAATAAACCATTAACCAAAACCAACTAACATGGAAACAAATCAAAACTTACTGTCTTCCGACCTGCAGGTGGATTCAGTAGCCGCCACTCATTTAAAGGAAACAGCCATGTGGGCAAGGTTGCTTGCGGTTGTGGGTTTGGTATTGAGTATCATCATTGGGGTCTTAGGGCTGTTTGCCGGTACCATGATGGCTACTATGACGAGGAACTTTGGTGGTGCAGGTGATGCCGCAGCGATGGGCGCTCTAGGCTCGGGCATACTCACCATCATGTACCTTATTATTGCAGCGGTATATTTTTTCCTCTCTTTATTTCTTTTCAGGTTTGCTGTAAAAATGAAACAGGCTTTGCTTACAAGCGACCAGGAAAATTTTAATGCATCCCTGCTGAACCTGAAATTGGTTTACCGCACCATGGGGATCATCATGATCATATATTTATCTTTCCTTGCATTGGCACTGATTGCGGGGATTGGGGCGGCGGCTTTTATGAAGTAGAAGTTCATAGTTCATAGTTCATAGTTCATAGTTCATAGTTCATAGTTCATAGTTCATAGTTCATAGTTCATAGTTCATAGTTCATAGTTCATAGTTCATAGTTC
>JANNBU010000397.1:0-6265 GCA_031385805.1 Ferruginibacter sp. | reverse complement strand
TATTATGATCTTAAAGCAACTGTATTGCCTGCAAATAATTATGAAGGAGTTTTATGGAAAATAGAAAGTAATAATAAGAATGGTAAGATCAAATGGATACCTTCTTTTTCTAATTCTCTTATAAATGATTATACTGAACCGGTCCTTATCAAAGAAGATAGAGATAGAATGTCTGCAAGATATATTGTTGGAAACAGGTCTGTCAGCCGGATATTCCAGTCATTTATAAGAGAATTAGAAAAAGAAGGTATCCATTTGATCTTACCATTCTTATTATTACTTTCTATTTTCCATAAAACTCCTTCATAATTATTTGCAGGCAATACAGTTGCTTTAAGATCATAATAAGCATTGCTGTAATTTATTTTTTCTGCATCGAGTTTTTCAAAAATACCCGGTAACCTTTTTTCAAAATCCTTCCAGTTTCTTTTTTCTTTCGGGCTCCACAATACTTCACTCAATGCAGCTAATCTTGGGAAAAGCATGTACTCCAGTTTTTTTTCATTTTTTAAATGTTCCGACCACATATTTCCCTGTGCGCCCAAAATATGGTTTGCCTGTGATTCATTTAATTCTTTTGGAACAGGTTCGTAGTTGTAAACATTTTCAATGGGATTATAACCACCCTGTGTTACCGAATCTTCATATTGACTTTGAGCATGATTCAGGTAGAGTGGGTTATCGGGTGACATGATCACATCGTGGTTTTGTTTGGCCCCGGCAATACCACCTGCTTCACCACGCCAGCTCATTACGGTTGCATTGGGAGCAAGCCCGCCTTCGAGTATTTCATCCCAGCCAATTATTTTTTTTCCCTTGCTGTTGATATATTTTTCAATTCGTTGAATAAAATAACTCTGCAGGGCATATTCACCGGTTATTTTTTTTTCTTTGATAAGCTGTTGACAAAATGCTGAACGTTTCCAGGATTCCTTCGGCGATTCATCGCCACCGATATGAATGTATTTTGAAGGGAACAATTGCATCACTTCATCCAAAACATCTTCTAAAAATTTAAAAGTATAATCAGAAGGACAAAGCACATCTTCAAAAACGCCCCATGATTGTTGTACCTGTTTACCGGATCGATTGCCTGCCCATGCTGTGTTTGAGGGAATGGCGCTTGATTCTTCCGGGAAACAACTCAATTGCGGGTATGCAGCAATAGCGGCTGATGAATGGCCGGGCATTTCTATTTCGGGAATAATATCTATATATTTTTCTGCAGCATATTTTACGATCTCTTTGATCTGTTGTTGTGTATAGAATCCGCCATAACGGATGCTGTCATTTCCTGTACCGGGGTAACTGCCAATGATGGTACCATTCCGGTAACCTCCGGTTGAAGTAAGCTTTGGATATTTTTTTATTTCAATGCGCCAGCCCTGGTCTTCGGTGAGGTGCCAGTGAAAAGTATTGAATTTATAGGCTGCTAAATGATCAATGTATTTTTTTACCTGTTTAACTGAAAAGAAATGACGGCCAACATCGAGGTGCATGCCGCGGTATTGGAAACGGGGATAATCATTAATTGATAATTGAGGAATGGATAATGGATAATGATTTGTGACTGGTAATAATTGTATCAAGGTCTGAATACCATAGAATACACCGGCTTCATTATCTCCTGCTATATAAATTTCTTTTTCATTTATATCCATTGTGTAAGCACCGGGGAATTTAAAATCCATTCGCTCATAATTCAGAACGATCTTATTTGAGATGGTTGCTGTTTTGGTTATTGGTAATGAAAAGCCGGTTGTATTTTTAAAATGCTCATTAAGCAATTTTGCGATCTTTTCTAATCCGCTTCCTTCAAGAACAATTTGGGTATTCTTGTTGATTGTAAAATTTCCTTTCCCCAACTTTATTTCAGCGGGCATTGGCACAATGTTGATATTGTTTTGGGCAATTAAAGCCATACTAATAAGAAGCAATGGCAAGCAGGCAATTTTTTTCATTTCCGGGTAAGCTTATTTATTTAATACCGGTAATATGATCTTAGATGCATTTACCCTATCATGATAAATTTTAATTATTGCTTTTTGAAAATCACTTTCATCAGCATCAGGTATGCGCATAAATTTTTGCGGATTTCTGTCAACCAGCGGGAACCAACTGCTCTGTACCTGTACCATGATCTTATGGCCTTTTTTAAATGTATGCGCCACATCATTTAAACTGAATTTTACATTCGTGATCTTATTGGGTTCAAAGGCTTCTGGTTTTTCAAAACTGTTCCTGAATTTTCCACGCATTACTTCAGCCCTTACTAAGCGCTGGTATCCTGCCATCTGGAAACCGCGGGGAGCATTCTTAAAATTGGGTTCATTGTCGGGCAATACATCGATGAGTTTTACAACAAGATCTGCATCTGTACCGGTAATGCTTACCTGCAAATCGGCCAGTATTTTTCCTGCAAGGGTTATGTCTTCCGTTAATATTTCTGTTTCATAAACCAACACATCGGTACGGTTTGCGGCAAAACGCTGGTCCTCGGCCATGTATTCATTGTTCCTTCTTCCAAAAATGCCATTGGTATATGGAACCGGTTTGGCTGGATCACTTATGTATTCATCAAAACCATTTCCTTTTTGGTTTGACAACCTGTTGTTGTTATTAAAATAATAATTCGTGTTTGTAATATTTTGAGGTGGCCAGGATGGATAATTTTTCCATTGATTGCTTCCTGTTTCAAATATCGTTGCTTCTGCTGCATTGAAATTCCCTTTGTCTTTTAAATAGAAATTAAAAAAGGTTGATTGCAACGAATCCTGGAAATAATTACTGGTGTTGCTGCCAAATTCCTGCGTGGCAAACTTCGACCAATCGCCACCTGCCCATGAACCATGTGTCCATGGCCCCATAACTAACCGGTTGTTATTTCCTTTACTTTGGCTTTCTATGGCAGTATATGTATTCAATGCACCAAAAAGATCTTCGGCATCAAACCAGCCGCCTACAACCAATGTAGGAATGGTTATATTCTTTAAATGTGTCCTGATATTTCTTGCTTTCCAGTAATCATCATAAATATCATGCTGTACGTATTCATCCCATATATAACTTTTGTGATTAAAGTATTTTTCAGATTGTGTATTCTTTACCGGCCCCAGTTTTAGAAAGAATGAATACATATCTTTTGGATTAACATCAAATACTTCAGAACCATAATCTTTAACGGGCCCTGTTCTTGCTTTTCCAAAATAATTCATGAAATTAAAATTATCCAGCAGGAAGAAAGCGCCGTTGTGATTTACATCATCACCAATGAATTCATCTGTTACGGGTGCCTGCGGACTTACCGCTTTGATAGCGGAATGAGCGCCCGGCAAACAGGCAGTTGCATAAAAGCCCGGGTATGAAATCCCGTACAAGCCTACACGGCCGTTATTGTTTTTTATATTTTTCAACAACCAATCTACAGTGTCATAAGTATCACTGCTTTCATCCACATCCTTTTTATTTTTTTTATTGGCGATGTGCGGTGTTACTTCAAGATTTGTTCCTTCACTCATATAACGGCCACGCACATCCTGGTAAACAAAAATGTATTTTTCTTTCAGGAGGTTTGTATCGGGGCCGATCCTGTTGGAATAATTCGTATCCCCGTAAGGTCCGGCAGAGTAGGGGGTACGTTCCATTAAGAATGGATATTTTTCCGAAACATCTTTTGGAACATAAATAACGGTATACAGTTTTATACCATCTCTCATAGTAATGGTTGTATCGATTTTAGTGAAATTTTCTTTTACATAACCCGCCTTGATCTGTGCAACTGCTTCCAGCGAGAGGATCATTGAAGCAGCAAGAAATATTTTTTTCATTAATTTTTCATTATGGGTAAGATGAATTTTGTGGAATTGTTTGGAGCATGGTGAATCCTGATCGTTGCTTTTTGGAAATCACTATCGTTTGCTTTATATATGTCTGTGAATTTTTGTGGGTTCCTGTCGGCCAATGGGAACCAACTGCTTTGAATTTGTATCATGATACGATGTCCTTTTTTAAACGTATGTGCTACATCAGGCAATTCAAATTTTACATGTGTGCTCTTATTTGGTACAATTGCTTCGGGTTTTTCAAAACTGTTCCTGAATTTCCCCCGCATGATCTCTCCTCTTACCAACATCTGGTATCCGCCCATTGGGTAATTTTTTCCATTGCCTGCATCTGAAGCGGCGTATTTAAAATCATCCGGGAACACATCAATAAGTTTTACAACAAAATCTGCATCAGTTGTTGAAATGCTGGTTACAAGGTCAGCAATGACAGGGCCTGCAAGTGTAATATCTTCTTTTAATACATCCATTTCAAAGGTCAATACATCCGGTCTGCGTGAAGCGAAACGCTGATCGTCTGTCATATATTCCCTTGTGCGCCGATCATGGACATCTTCGGTGTAAGGGACAGGGTGTGCAGGGTCGCTGATATATTCATCAAAACCGGGGGATGATGAATTGAATGATAATTTATTACCTGTATTCGTGAATAAGTTGCGGTACTCAACATTTTCCGGAGGCCATTTGGATAATTTCCGCCATTTATTTTCGCCGCTAAAAAATATATTCGCTTCAGAAATATCACTTATACTTCCTTTATTTTTTAAATAATAATTAAAGAATGGGACTTCAATATTTTTTTGATAATAATCTGAGGTATTGCTTTCAAAACGGATATTACCCAGATAACTTCCTTCACGGCTCCACTGACCGTGATACCAGGGACCCATTACGATCTTACTATTGCTTTGCAGGCTCTGTGTTTCGGCTGCTTTATAACTGTTCCAGGCACCCCAGCAATCTTCTGCATCAAACAATCCGCCAACCCAAAGCATGGCAGGTTTGATATTGTACAATCCTACTCTTGCATTGCGTGCCTTCCACCAGTCATCGTAATTGGGATGCTTGTACATCTCATGCCAAAATTTTATACTGTCACCAATCATGACTGCCAGGTTCTTTAAGGCACCAGCCTGTAGAAAAAATTTGTAATTATCTTTTATGGAAGTTGTAAAACCTCCTCCATAATCTTGTGTAGGAACAGGACGGGGTTTACCAAAATTTGAATAAAATGAAAACCCATCCATGGCAAAAAATGCACCGTTGTGGTGAAAGTCATCACCAATGAACCAATCGGTAACGGGTGCCTGCGGGCTTACTGCTTTTAATGCGGGGTGGCCGCTTAATGCAGCTTCGGTAGAATAAAATCCGGGATAAGAGGTTCCCATTACTCCTACATTACCATTGTTGTCTTCAATATTTTTTATCAGCCAATCAATCGTATCATAGCTGTCACTTGCCTCATCAATATCTTTATTGTTTTTTTTGCCTTTTATAAATGGGCGCACATCTTCAAAAACTCCTTCACTCATGTAGCGGCCACGTACATCCTGCATTACCAGAATATAATTTTCACTGGAGTATGCCTTATAATAGCTTAACCAGTAATAATTATCAAATTCCTTTCCATAAGGACTACAGGAATATGGCGTTCTTGTAAGCAATATGGGATGCTTTCCCGATTTGTCTATAGGAATATAAATGGACGTGAACAATTTAATACCATCTCTCATGGGTATCATTTTTTCCATCTTAGTATAATTATTTACAAACCAGCTACTGTCTGCATTTTGTGCATATAGCATAGAAGATAGAAACCCAAGGAAAATAACGAGGAGGAACTTTTGCATGATTATTTGATTTTAGAGTGCTAAATTTAGTGAAACTAACTGAGTAATGACATGAACGCAAACGAACAACTGATAAGTAGCTTTTATACAGCGTTTCAAAACCTTGATCATACAAAAATGAATGCCTGTTACAGTGATGATATTGTTTTTTTTGACCCGGCTTTTGGATTGTTAAGGGGCAATGAAGCAAAGTCGATGTGGGAGATGCTTTGCAAAAATGCCAAAGATTTTTCACTTGTATTTGGCAATATCGTTGCACTGGATCATGAGTATTATACCTGCGACTGGGTTGCAACTTATACTTTTTCAAAAACCGGCAGAAGGGTTGTAAACAAAATAAAAGCACATATAATGATCGCAGATGGGAAGATCATTGAACACAGTGATGGGTTCAGCCTGCATAAATGGAGTATGATGGCACTGGGTTTTAGTGGATGGTTGTTTGGGTGGAATAGTTTTTTTCAGAATAAAATTAAAAGGCAGGCGAGGAAGAATCTCGAAAAATTCATGGAGAAGAAAAGTTCATAGTTCATAGTTCATAGTTCATAGTTCATAGTTCATAGTTCATAGTTC
>JANNBU010000392.1:0-19557 GCA_031385805.1 Ferruginibacter sp. | reverse complement strand
GCAGATCTTGACCTGGTAGAACTGAATGAAGCTTTTGCATCTCAAAGTATTGCCTGTATTCACGACCTTGGACTCGACCTTGAAAAGGTAAATGTAAATGGAGGAGCAATTGCACTTGGTCATCCGTTGGGTTGTAGTGGTGTAAGGATATCTACTACTTTGTTACATGAAATGAAAAAAAGAAAAAGTAGATATGGCCTTGCAACAATGTGTATAGGAGTGGGGCAGGGTGCGGCGGTTGTGTTTGAAGGATTGTAAAGATGTGTCGTTTAAAAACGTTTAAAGGTTTAATGGTTTAAAAGTTGGGTATTTTAAGATATTTCAATTCTAACAAACCATTAAACTATTAAACCTTTAGACCTTACAACCGATAAAGCAATTTCCTGATCAACCTATAATTAACAACAATACATAATAACAACAACACAGCTGCTAATAAAAATATACCAACGTGCAGGTAAGGCGAAAGTTCATCTCTTCCACTTAATACATATTGCTGAAATAAAAATTGTAACAATGCAGTAAGTAATACAGCCACTAAAATAATGATCGTATAAGCCGGTATCCATTTCTTTGCAACTGTTTTGCTAAGCCATGAAGGCGAATATCCCAATGTAAGTAAGAGTTGTAAATTGTCCTTGCTTCTTGCGATCATTAATTGAAGGTAGAAGGAGAATAACATCATGGCAAGTAAAATAACCAAAACTGCAAATCCTCCCAAACCACTTACCACGGCCTGTAGTACCTGTTTTACCCTTCCAAATTTTGTGCGGTCTTTATTAACATGATAATTTTTTTGCTCCAGGAAATTTAATAATTGAGGATCATTCGCATCTACCGTTTTTAAATATACTCTTGCAGCCGGTGCATTAGGATTTGTTCCAAATTTACTATTTGCCCATTGTAGAAAATTCTCGGGAACAAGAACAGAGTTTATCCTGTCGCTCAATGCAACAATATGTCCCCTGAAATTAACTACGCCACCAGGCCCATAACATTCAAGGATAATATTTACAGAACCAACACTGCTTTCGGAAAGCTGTGGTAATCCTTGCGCCGGTGCAAAAACATTATACATTTCTAAAAAATCTGCAGAGAAAATAACAGGTACGTCTGCCTGTCCGGGTTGCCAGGAAAATGAAGCAGGCACTGTATCAATAAAATCATTTTTTACGGATTCTAAAAAAAGATCGGTACTGAATGGTATGATAGTTCCTGCACTTGCTTTTGCCCGAAACTGGTTGCTGATCAACGGTGCAGCGTCTTTAATAAATGATTGCGATTGCAGTTCTTTTATATCGGCATCATTAAAACGGTTATCGCTGCCCATATTTTGGTTGGTGATGGTTTTTGTAACAGATATAAAATCAAAACCATTTTTGCGGGGATTCCTGTCTTTTAATAGTTGATTGATGTTGATATACATCTGCACTGAACATAACAATAACAACACGCCGATACCCAACCCTGCATAACTGAAAAACTTTGAAGTCTTGTTTTGCCCGGTATTCAGGAATGGTGCAATGGTCTTAAAAGAAAGATCTTGTGATAATCCTATAGATTTATTCATTTCCATTTTGTACAAACTAAAGGTATATAATACGATCTGCGGTGAAGAAATCAAGTTTTTTCAGATCGGCTAATATGATGGCGGCATTTCGTTTTGCAGCTTCTTCTTCAATCAGGTCCATTGCTTTTTTTCTATTGGCTTCATCAAGATTGCTGAATGGTTCATCCATCAATAAAAAATCAAATGGTTGTTGCAAGGCACGGATAATTGCAACACGTTGCTGCTCGCCATAGCTACAGGTTTTAGCTGGTTTGTTTAATTTGTTCTCAATACCAAGCCTTGCTGCCATTTCTTTTATGCGTTCTTCTGAATGAAATGGGTTCAACAGCCTTTTGATATTTATATTTTCAAAAACAGTGTGATCGGGAAAGAGCCTCAGATCCTGGAAGATGATGCTGCATACCTTGTTCCTTGTTGATGCAAAATCTTCTGCATTAAATCCTTTTATATTTTTTTTATCGAATAAAATATTGCCACTGTAATCTTTTCGGAGGCCGTATAAAAAATGAATGAAAGATGTTTTGCCGCTGCCACTCGGTGCAACGATCTGTATCTTTTCTCCTTTATTTATAATTAAACGCTTATTCCAGGTTTCAGAGTTTTCAATTTTTTCTGGTTCCAGGAAATCCGGGTTTAAATTTTCTAAACTAATTGTCATAAGTGTTGTAAAATTAAAAAACCGTCATGAAATAATTCCGACGGCTTTAAATTTAAATTAATTTTCTGTCAATATTATTTAGTGACTACTTACTACAGTTGTTGTATCTGAGACAGCTTTATTATCTTCCCATGTCATATTTTTATATTTATCCTGCTTTTGTTTATAAGCAGCCCCCAATGTGCCAACATATTTATTTAATTGTTTCAGGCTATTGGTATTTTTATCAATTAGATTTATTTCCAGGTGTGATGTGCTGCCACCATTATTAAAACCAGTGCCGGTAAAAATTAAATTATCCCACATTTTTAAAGAAGCATCATAGATCGCATACTCCGAACTGTCTTTTACAGCATCCACACTCATAGCTTTTAAAATATATTGAAAGTTGATATAAGCGGCTGAAGAACTGCTGCTGATCTTATCTAAAAAATCAAGGCTGCTGTTATTGGCAGTGGTAATAAATTTATCTACGTCCTGTTTTTTATTGCCAATGGCAAAATAATTATCATTCATATTATAAGAAATGGCCGGACCATTTTCACCACCCAATTTTTCTTTTCCTAATTTTTTTCCGGCTTCTAACAGCTTACCAAAAGAAGGTTTGTCGCCGATAGAAGCACTGAAAATAGCAGAAAAGTCTGGCCTTCCACTGCTATCCTGTACAAAATCTGTAACAGCAAGTAAAATATCTCCTTTATTTGCTTTGATAAAATCATCCAGGTTAAAGCCGAGGAAGGCTGTACCCATATTTGCAAATCCTTCAAGACCCAATAATTTCAAATATTCACGAATGCCTTCGGGTTTGAAGTTAAGTGCAAATAAGCCTGCTACATTTTTTGAAGGAATACGTTTCAGCATATCGCTGTTTATTTTATCCCCGCTGTATTTTTTTACAAGATCAGTCATTTCTTTTCCTGAGTAAGAAGTAAAGTCGGCATTTATCTTTCCATTTTCAAAATTGATCGTTCCAGTCGCCCTGGATCCTTCGTATAACTTTTTAAAATTGATCATGCTCAATGCTGCCATACCCGGTATGTCGGAACTACCGAGGCCCAATGCTTCTATATTCACCCAGAAATGTATGTCGCCGGTTGACTTCATCAGATCAGAGAATTTTTCTTCTTTGCCAAGGCTGCCATCTTCTTTTAAAGCAAATATTTGTGTTGCAATGGCATTCAGGTCTTTTTTAATTGCATCTGTTGTAACTGAAGTTGAATCATCATAATAACGATTCATTTTATTCATATTATTCAAGCCGGGTGCATCCATAACCATTACAAATTTTTCTTCTTTCCAGGATGCGGTTATGTTATCACTTGCTAAAAAATGAATACCATCTTTTTCTGTTTCTACAACCGGGGTTTTATTTACACTGTTGTTGAATTGTTTGAATTTAGCGGCGTCTTTTACCGTGCCTTCAACAGCAACATATCCACCCGATGAATCTTTAATAACAAAGATCAACAGGTCTGTTTTTACATCAATACCTGTATTTTCAGGGCTATCCATTATAGATTTTACAATGGCTGGAACCGAACTATCGGCATAAACTTCTTTGAACAATTCATTTTGCCTTATTTCTTCCCAGGGTAATTTTGAATCAAGCGATTTGCCATTGAGATGCACTACAAAAGCTGCATTTGCAGGAATATACCTGCCTTCCTTGTTTGTTTTGCTACAGGACGAAAAAAATAAAATAGCACTTACAGATAATAAAAGCGAAAACTTAAACCGGTGTTGCATAAAATTGTTTTTAGTTAATACGGAAAATGTTTTTTTGTAACCTTGTTATGATTTATTTTGAAAAAATAAAGATAATTGATTTACCCGAACCGTTTCCTGCACCCCTGTTCCTAAATTCTTAACAACAGCTTCGCCAGATCCCATTTCTTTACTGCCAATGATAACAGCAAAGGGGATATTTTTTTTATCAGCATATTTGAACTGCTTATCCATCTTTGCATTTTCGTGGTAAAGTTCACAGGCAATACCATTATTGCGTAGTTCCTGCATGCAATTAAATGCAAACAGGCTTTCTTTTTCTCCCAGGTTGAAGAAAAGCGCCCGGGTACTGACCTGTAAATTTTCCGGGAATAAATTCAGTTCTTCCAATACATCATACATTCTATCCACACCAAAGCTGATACCAACACCGGGAATATTTGGTACGCCGAATAGGCCGGTAAGGTCATCATACCTGCCGCCACCGCCAATGCTACCCATTTGAACATTGGCCGGGGCCTTGGCTTCAAAAATGGTTCCGGTATAATAATTCAATCCTCTTGCAAGGGTAAAGTCTATAACAAGATTTGTATTCTTTGTTTGATCATAAATAAACCTTAGTTCTTCAATTCCTTTTTTTGCTGTTTCATTATCCTGGAAAAGTTTTTCAACCGCTATTAATTTTTCATCATTGCTGCCATTTATATCCAGGTAGTTTTGAATGATGATTATTTGAGCAGCTGTTAAACCACGCCCGGCAAGTTCTTCTTTTACTTTTTCTAAACCAATTTTATCAAGTTTATCAATGGCGATTGTTATATCGATCATTTTTTCAGCACCGCCACACAGTTCAGCTAATGCAACCAGTATTTTTCTGTTGTTGATTTTTAACTCATATCCGTCAAGGCTCAGCTTTACAAAAACTGTATGATAAATATTCGCCAGTTCGATCTCATTTAATAAAGAAGTACTGCCTACTGTATCGGCATCACATTGTGTAAATTCCCGGTAACGTCCTTTTTGAGGCCTGTCTGCCCGCCATACCGGTTGTATTTGATAGCGTTTATATGGAAACGTTAGTTGACCGTGGTTCATAGCCACGAATCTTGCAAAAGGAATGGTAAGATCATATTTTAGTGCCCGTTCTGTTAATGCTGCTGTATTTTTACCTTGCATTAATTTTTCAAATCCTTCTTTTGCTTTTTCGGTATTCTTTGGATCGTTGAGGCCGTTATTTAATATCTTAAAAATTAGTTTATCGCCTTCTTCACCATATTTCCCCATCAATGTATCTAAGTTTTCCATGGCAGGAGTTTCCAGTGGCTGAAACCCGTATAATTCAAAAATGTTTTTGATAGTAGATAAAATATAATTCCGCTTCCGTACAGTCTCTGCCGAAAAATCCCTTGTGCCCTGCGGTATAGATGGTTTAGACATCGTACTAAGAAATTTGTTTTGTTGTGATCATATAATTTTCGATTAACGCATCACATGCTTTATCGATCAGTTCATATACTTCATGATAACCGGGTTCGGGGCCATACCAGGGATCAGGTACATCCATGTTTTGCCCGGGATATAATTCATTTAAAAATAGTTCAACTTTTGCACTGTCGTAATTTTCGCCACTGATCTTTTTGATATCATATAGTACATCTTCAGCCATGGCGTATATCTTATCAAATTCCAACAGGTCGGTTCTTACAAATTTTCTCGCTCTTTGTTTACTGATATCGATCCCATTCGCCCGGGCAACTTTCTGGCTAAGTGCATGCGGTGGTTCACCAATGTGAAAACTATTTGTACCGGCGCTTTCAATGATCCAGTCAAGCCCCGCTTTGAATGCTTTATCTTTTAAAATACCTTCTGCCAACGGGCTGCGACAAATATTGCCGAGGCATACCATCAAAATTTTCATTTCGCAAAGATAGGAGTTAGGAGATAGGAATTAGAAGTTAGCAGTTGGGAATTAGGAGTTAGTAAGTTGTTCCCGCTAATTGCTTTTTATGGATTCATGAAGGACCAGCATCTCATTTACAAACAAGCGCAAGTTTTGAATTTTTATTTTATCTTCAAAAACTACTACAATGAACATATCATCTATTTTAAAAGCAGACCTGCTTGACATCATTTTTGATAACAGGAACAAAGAATACGGAGCATACTCATTGCGTAAATATTATCATGAACGGTTGTACAAGGCACTTGGAATTACTTTTCTTTTTATATCAATACTATCGTTGTACATTTTCCTGTACAAGCCCAATATTGTATTGACAATTCCGTATGTTATAAAGGATAATGTGCCAGGCAACCTTCCGCCAAAGAAAGAAATTATACCACCTGTAACCCAAAAGCCTCCAAAAGCTATTCCTCAAAAACCGTTGAGTTCCCAAATATTCACTTCAGTCATTAAAATAGTGGACAGTACAAAGGAATCAACAAAACTGGCAAAAAACCTTGATAGTGTTGCTATTTCAAACGTTAACAGTGAAGGCCCGGGTAATGCAAAACAAATAGTGAAAGCTGAAGTTGGCGGAGAAACAAAAACGGGTAACACAAATGAAACGATCAAAACAGTAGACAAAACAAAGCCATTGTATACTGCCGAAATGATGCCTTCCTACCCTGGTGGTTTTGATGCAATGATGAAATTTTTGCAAAAAAACATACAGGATCCACAAGACGGTGAGCACACGGAAACGGTTTCGGTAAAAATAATGTTCATCGTAGGATATGACGGTGTTCTAAAAGGATTTGAAACTGTTGAAGATGGCGGAAAAGCTTTTAACAACGAAGTAATTAGGGTGTTGAAAAAGATGCCTGCATGGATACCGGGGAGAACAGCCGGAGAAAATGTTTCGGTTTATTATACCATTCCTGTAAAGTTTATTCCACAGTAATAATTAGGCAATAAACTTTGTAAATTGCATCAACATAAACCGGAAACTAAAAAGCATAAAATGGCACTCGAAGAATTTGAAAAAGAACAACCAAGTGAAAAGGATAAAGGCTATATACGTATGCGAAGCATCATGGATTATGGTATGGGAATCATGTGGTCGGCTATGGGTATATTTATGATCTTCATTAATAAATTCAATACAGGATTGGAACTCCGGTATGATGCCACAACCCTGCGAACATTCGGCGCTGTTTGCCTGTTGTATGGCCTTTTCAGGATATACAGAGGGTATAAGAAAAATTATTTAAGAGAAAGATGACAAAGAAATATTTAAAGGAAAGTTATGTGTTGTTGATGATCGTTTTTCTTTTTACAGGTTGCAACAATGGTAAACAAAAAACCAACATGGATGATACGCCTTTAAAAGGCACTATTCACATTACCGTTGATGAATCCTTTAAGCCCGTTATTGAAGAACAGATCAGGATGTATGAATTGTCTTTTCCGGGTACACATATTATTGCTGAATACAAACCCGAAGCCGATTGCCTCAAAGATCTTTTCCGGGATACGCTTAACAGAATGGTTATTGTTACAAGAGGGTTAAGTGATAAGGAAGACAAATATATGCTGGATTCACTCAATTATCGTCCGGGCTGGGATAAGATCGCTACAGATGCCATAACCATTATTGTAAATGCAAAGAGTAATGATACCCTTTTTAGTATTGATCGCCTGCAAAAACAACTCACGGGAAAAATAAACCGGCATCAACGCATTGTTTTTGATGGATTGAATGCTACCAGTACCGTACGTTATATCAGCGATTCAATTTTACACGGCGAAAAATTTGATACGGCTGTTGTACAGGCAGCAAAAAGCAGCCGGGAGGTCATTGATTATGTTTCTGAAAATGAAAATGCCATCGGGTTGGTTGGAGTTAGCTGGATCGGAAACCCGGAAGATACCGCCCAGGTAAATATGTTAAGGAAAGTGAAAATTGCCTATGTTCAATGTGGTTTGTGTAAAGACTCGCCATACGTAAAACCAATGCAGGCAAGCATCTTAACAAGAAGATACCCTTTGGTACGTGGTTTGTATTATATCATCAAAGAAAATTATTTTGGTCTGGGTTCAGCTTTTGTAAATTTTATGAAATATGAAAGAGGCCAGTTGATCTTCAGGCGGGCCTACCTGGGGCCGGTAATGGACTTTGAGATCAGGAATGTGCGAATAAATCAAAAATTATAAATAAATTATTAAGCAGTTTTAACGCTTTGTTGTATATTTTTATAACATTGCATAAGTCAATTAAAATGAATAAAATAAAAAAGATGAAAAAGACCAAAATCGGTAGTTTGTTTTTAGTTTCATTGCTTTTTGTAAGTTTTACATTTGCCCAAAGCATTGATGACGGAAAGAACTTTATGTATTATGAAAGATATAAGAGTGCAAAAGATGTTTTCCAAAAATTACTTGCTGCAAATCCCAACAATGAAGAAGCTGCCTATTGGCTGGGCCAGGCGTATATATCGCCTGATGACAGGACCGATAAAGACCTGGCTGACGCAAAGGCATTGTATCAATCCAAGCTGACGACCAATTCCAACAGCCCGTTGTTGATTGCAGGTATGGGGCATATCGCATTAATCGAAGGGAAAAAAGAAGATGCCCGCAGCCGATTTGAAACAGCTGTTTCTTTGAGCCAGGGAAAAAGTATTGCCGTGCTGAATGCAGTAGGTTTTGCCAATGCCAATCCCGATTCAAAGAATGGTGATGCGGCGTATGCAATTGATAAGCTGAAACAGGCAACACAGATCAAAAAATTCAATGACCCTGATGTATATACCAACCTGGGAGATGCTTATCGCAAATTTGCTGATGGCGGGAACGCCATTTTATCTTATGAAGCCGCACTGGCCCTCAATCCAAAATATGCCAGGGCTACTTACAGGATCGGTAAAGTTTACCAGACACAGGGTGCTTCCCAGGAACCTATCTACATGAAATATTTTAATGAGGCCATTGCTATGGATGCTAAATATGCACCGGCTTACTATAACCTGTTCCAGTATTATTATGAAAATAATGTATCAAGATCAGCTGAATACTTAGATAAATGGTTAGCCAATTCTGATGATGATCCTAAAGCATGTTATTACAAAGCATCGCTTAAATATGCCCAGGGATTATTCAATGATGCCATTACAAAAGCCGATGAGTGTATTGTGGCCGGGGGAACTACACCTTATCCAAATCTTTATGGATTAAAAGCGCTTGCATACAACAGGCTTAAAGATTCAATAAATGCACGAACCAATTACGACGAATATTTTAAGCGCCAGGCACCTGACAAGATCGGGGCGGGAGATTATTCATCTTATGCAGCTTTGCTATTAAAATTTCCGGGCAACGAAGCCAGGGCTGCAGAACTGGTAGAAAAAGCAGTTTTGCTTGATACACTGGAAATTAATAAGGTCAGTTACCTCAAAGGCCTTGCGAAGGCTTATGAAGAGCAGAAAAAATATAGGGAAGCGGGTTACTGGTATACCAGGATACTGGATGTAAAAAAAGATTTCGGTAAAGTTGATCTGTACAATGCAGGATATAGTTACTATCGGACAGCTATATTTGATACAGCAATCGTACTATTTAATAAGTATGCAGTTAAATTCCCGGAAGATATATTTGGATACTATATGGTTGGTAAAGCCAACTCGGGAATTGATACAACCATGATGATGGGGCTTGCAAACCCGGCTTATGAAAAAGCGATACAGATCGGGGAAGCTGCAGCCGATAAATCTAAAGTAAAGACCCAGTTAATGGGTGCTTATAAATATATGATCGCTTATGCTGCCAATGTGCTTAAAGACAAGGCCCTTGCATTGGAGTATTGTGATAAGGCATTGATTTTAGATCCGGCAGACCAGGAAGCAATTTCTTATAAAGATGCCATCTCTAAAATGAACTTTGGTACAACCCAACGGGCTACTGTACTTACGAGTGCTTCAGGCGACAGGGTAGTTACTACTACTGATGGAACTTTGATCACAACAGCTGCAAAAGACGGTGCAGTAAGTATTGTAACAAAAACGGGTAAGGTAACTACTTACAAAGATGGCGTTACAACAATTGTTGAGAAAGGTAAAGTGACAATAATAGGAAAAGATGGGAAGGTTTCAACTACTCCACCACCTGCTCCTCCAAAGCCTGCGCCAGTTTCAAAAAAAACTGATACAGTCAAAAAGAAAGTAAAAGCGAAATCTAAAAAATAATTATGGGCCCGTTGTTCAAACAACGGGCTTTTTTATTTGTTTTTTTATTTGTTTTCAGCATTGTATATTAGTGTAGCTGTCTTATTTTTGCGACTTACTATAATAAGCATTCATATATGCAACTTTTCTTATTACAAGCCAATGTAAACAATGCGGAAAATTACCTGCCCATTGTACTTCAGATGATCTTTGCTATTGGACTTATTGTTACCATAATCATAGGATCGGATCTTCTGGGCCCAAAAAGAAAAACCAGCGACAAACTCCAGAATTTTGAAAGCGGTATTGAGATCAAGGGAAATGCACGCCAGCCAATGGCTATCAAGTATTTCCTGGTAGCTATTTTGTTTGTATTATTTGATGTGGAAGTGATCTTTTTCTATCCTTATGCTGTTAATTTCAGGGAACTCGGTTGGGAAGGTTTTAAAGCAGTGGTCTTATTTGTAGGATTATTCCTGGCAGGGTTTATTTATATATTTAAGAAAGGTGCGTTGAAGTGGGAAGCGTAGTAATATGTAATTAGCAACAGGCAATTTGCAAATTGTCTATTGCAAATTGCCAATTTTTGTGATAAGAACTTAATCAATTGAATTTATGTCTCGTCCGGTCCAATATAACAATACAGTAAAATTTGAAGGTATTCCCGAAGGATATATGGGTGAAGGATATATGGCAACCAATTTCGAAAAAGTGGTTAGCCTTGCCCGTAAGAATTCCATCTGGCCCCTGCCTTTTGCAACCAGTTGTTGCGGCATTGAATTCATGGCCACCATGGCAAGTCATTATGACCTGGCAAGGTTTGGTTCAGAAAGGGTAGGATTTTCCCCACGCCAGTGCGACCTGTTGATGGTAATGGGTACCATTGCTAAAAAAATGGGACCAATATTAAAGCAGGTTTATGTGCAGATGGCAGAACCCCGCTGGGTAATTGCTGTAGGCGCCTGTGCAAGCAGTGGTGGTATTTTCGATACATATTCTGTTTTGCAGGGAATAGACCAGGTAATACCGGTTGATGTATATGTGCCCGGTTGTCCGCCAAGGCCAGAAGCGATCCTCGATGGTTTTATGAAAGTGCAGGACCTGGTAAATGCTGAAGGATTGAGAAGAAGGTATAGTGATCAGTATAAGGATCTGATGACGAGTTATGGAATACAGTAACCCCCTCCGCCCCCTAAAGGGGGAACTGGGTGTATAATACTTTAACGAAATTAAAAGAACTAAAAGCCCCTTTAGGGGTTGGGGTTATGACGAACGATACGATACAACAAAAGCTTACCGAAAAATTTGGCGATGCGCTCACCGATTGGCAGGAGCCTTATGGTATGCTTACATTCACCGGGCCAAAGGATCTAAATCTAAAAGTATTACAGTTTTTATTTGATGATGCTGAATTGAAGTTCAGGTTTTTGACAGACCTCCAAGCCGTTCATTATCCGGATAACAAAGGAGCAGAACTGGCAGTGGTTTATCATCTTCATAATTTGACAGATAATGTAAGGATCAGGTTTAAGGTTTTTACAGACATTAATACCCCCGATGTTTTCAGTGCATCAGCATTATATCAATCTGCCAATTGGATGGAAAGAGAAACATATGATTTTTATGGTGTCAATTTTAAAGGACATCCCAATTTGATAAGGGTATTGAATGTTGATGAGATGGATTATTTTCCGATGAGGAAAGAATTTCCTTTGGAAGATCAGACGAGGATTGACAAGGATGATGAGATGTTTGGGAGATAAAACACCCCCTCCGCCCCCTAAAGGGGGAACCTGGGTTCGTATTGTATGTTGATTAGTGCTGAAACAGTACAAGTGAGTGACACAACGATGTTGAGATAAGTTATGAAGTTGGTTAAAAAATAAATGATAACGATTAAGAGGAGAACAGAATTCTAAATTATTATAAACTTTAAAAGTCCCCTTTAGGGGATTTAGGGGCATGAATGATCATATTCTTTTACCGGAAGGTTCAATAGAAAAGCAAACGACCACGTTAAACCTGGGCCCTACACACCCGGCTACACATGGCGTTTTCCAGAATATACTGGAGTTGGATGGAGAGCGCATCATGAAAGCTACTTCTACGGTAGGATATATTCACCGTGCGTTTGAAAAAATTGCAGAACGCCGACCGCTTTACCAGATCACTCCATTAACTGATAGATTAAATTATTGCTCATCACCCATCAACAATATGGGCTGGCATATTACCTGCGAAAGATTATTGGGTGTAACACTTCCTAAAAGAGTTGATTATCTCAGGGTGATCATCATGGAACTTGCACGAATCAGTGATCACCTGATCTGTAACTCGATCGTTGGTGTTGATAGCGGTGCTTATTCGGGCTTTTTATACCTCATGCAATTCCGTGAACTCATTTATGAAATTTATGAAGAGGTTTGCGGGTCAAGACTAACGACTAACATTGGCCGCATTGGTGGGTTTGAAAGAAATTTTACCAATACCGCTTTTGAAAAATTAGAAAAATTCCTGGCAGAATATCCAAAGCAATTAAAAGAATTTGAAAATCTTTTTACACGAAACAGGATATTTATGGACCGCACCATTGGTTGTGGACCCATCACTGCCGAGCGTGCATTGAATTATGGTTTCACCGGCCCTAATTTAAGGGCAGCAGGTGTTGATTATGATGTACGGGTTCATACGCCTTACAGCAGTTATGAGGATTTTGATTTTAAAATTCCTGTAGGCACTACTGGTGACTGTTATGATCGTTTCCTTGTTCGCAATGAAGAAATGTGGGAAAGCCTGGGTATCATTAACCAGGCGTACAAAAAAGTAAAAGAATTCAAAGGCGCAGAAGCTGAAGTGTTTCATGCAGATTCACCTGCTTATTATCTGCCGCCAAAAGAAGATGTTTATACAAAGATGGAAGCACTTATTTACCATTTCAAAATTGTAATGGGCGAAATTGAGATGCCGGCAGGAGAAATATACAGTTCGGTTGAAGGCGCCAATGGTGAATTGGGATTTTATTTGATCAGCGATGGAGGCAGAACGCCTTACAGGCTTCATTTTCGCAGGCCATGTTTTATTTATTACCAGGCATATCCTGAGCTGATAAAAGACGGGATGTTGAGTGACGCAGTGATAACCATGAGTAGTTTGAATCTGATTGCGGGAGAATTGGATGCTTAGAAAAGTAAAAGGCAAAAGTGAAAACCCAAAAGTTGTTTTTTCACTTTAACCTTTATAAATATTGAGGAATGATAAAAACGTTCTCACTTTTTGTTTTTGACTTTTAACTTTTGATCTAATAATGATAAAATTCGATGATAAAAAACTGGCGAAGGTTAACGAAATAATTTCCCGTTATCCTTCGGGCAGGCAAAAAAGTGCCTTACTACCGGTATTGCATATAGCACAGGATACTTTCGGTGGATGGCTGGATGTGCCTGTAATGGATTACGTTGCTTCATTGTTGAGTATTGAGCCCATCGAAGTGTATGAAGTGGCCAGTTTTTACAGCATGTATAATTTAAAGCCGGTTGGAAAATATATGTTTGAAGTTTGCCAAACGGGCCCATGCATGGTAAACGGGTGCGATAGTATTATAGAATACATCAAACAAAAACTAAACATCAAAGTGGGTGAAACAACGGCTGATGGTATGTTCACTTTAAAAACAGTTGAATGTCTGGGTGCCTGTGGTTATGCACCCATGATGCAGTTGGGAAAAAATTACCGGGAACATCTTACCAAAGAAAAAGTAGATGCGATCATTGATGAGTGCAGGAATAACGCAACTTTGAATAACTAATTATATATGCCTAAAATTTATGAATATTTAGGACTGATATTTTTCTTTTATGCCAATGAACACATACCGATTCATGTGCATGTTGCAAAAGCTGAGCGGAAAGTAAAGTTGAATTGATTTTTGAAAATGGAAAGCTTATTGGTTTGGAGGTGAGGAAAGTAAAAGGAAGAAAACCGCTTGACGAAATTGAATTAAAAGACGCTTTAAAATTTATTAAAAAATATTACAAAGGGATTGTAACTAAGTGGGCTGATTTTTTTGTTTATGGTACAAGAGTGAAATGTGAAGTAATAACAAAAAAAATATAGTATGAAAACAATATCTGTTAAAGAGGCAAAATATATAGATGGGTTAAAGCTGGAAGTTTTGTTTAATGATAGCAAGAAAAATATTATTGACTTTTCTGTTTTCTTTGAAACACACAGTCACGTTCAGTTTAATAAATATAAAGAACCCCAAAATTTTAAAAAATTTAGTATCATAAACGGGAACCTTGTTTGGGGAAAGGATTGGGATATGATATTCCCGGTTTATGATTTATATAAAGGAAAAATAAATTAACGACAATGGAAGCAATAGTACCATATTTGAATTTCAATGGCAATGCCTCAGAAGCGCTTGCTTTTTACAGCAAAGTTTTGAACGGCGCTATTCTGTTTCAACAAACCTTTGGTGAATCACCCATGGAATCGTCTGCAGAAATGAAAGACAAAATAATGCATGCGACTTTTAAAGCAGGCGATCTCACGATCATGGTTTCCGATTGTATGCCTGGTCAACCATTGATTGCGGGTACAAGTGTAAGCCTGTCATTGAATTTTAATGATATCCCGGCGATCGAAAAAACATTTGCTGCATTTTCTGAAGGATCAACCATTACCATGCCATTGCAGGATACATTTTGGGGAGCAAGATTTGGAATGCTTACTGATAAATTTGGTTTTCACTGGTTGTTCAATCACGATCTTAAAAAAGAAGAAGCTACATAATAAATGAAGAAATTATTATTAGATAAAGCACATGTCCCCGGCATTCGGTCCTTCGAAGTCTATCGCCGTGAAGGCGGATATCGCAGCGTGGAGAAAGCTTTTAAGATGGCTCCTGCCGATATAGTAGAAGAAGTAAAGAAAAGCGGGTTGCGTGGACGTGGTGGTGCAGGTTTTCCAACAGGAATGAAATGGAGTTTTCTTGCCAAACCTGAAGGCGTGCCGCGTTATTTGGTTTGCAATGCAGATGAAAGCGAACCGGGAACTTTTAAGGATCGTTACTTAATGGAATTCATTCCTCATCTTCTGATAGAAGGAATGATCGTTTCAGCTTTTGCGTTAGGTAGCAATGTTAGTTACATTTATATCCGTGGCGAATATGCCTGGATCGCAGATATCCTGGAAGAAGCAATTGATGAGGCTAAGCAACATGGTTTCCTTGGGAAGAATATTTTAGGTTCCGGATTTGATTCGGAAATGTATGTACATCGTGGTGCCGGTGCTTATATCTGTGGCGAAGAAACCGCTTTGATAGAAAGCCTCGAAGGCAAGCGTGGTAATCCAAGGATCAAACCGCCATTCCCGGCTGTGAAAGGTGTATGGGATTGTCCGACTGTAGTGAACAATGTAGAAACCATTGCTGCAGTTGTACCAATCATCAATGATGGTGGTGAAGCTTATTCAAAAATCGGTATTGGAAAAAGTACCGGAACAAAACTCATCAGTGCATGTGGCAATATCAACAAGCCCGGCATTTTTGAAATTGATATGAACATGACCGTAGAAGAATTTATTTACGGCGATGATTTTTGCGGTGGTATTCCAAATGGTAAAAGATTAAAAGCATGTATTCCTGGCGGATCATCTGTTCCGATATTACCGGCAAATCTTTTATTAACTACTGCAAAGGGAGAAAAAAGATTGATGAGTTATGAAAGTCTTGCCGATGGTGGTTTTGCAACAGGCAGCATGATGGGCTCCGGTGGTTTTATTGTATTGGATGAAGATCAGTGTGTAGTGAAAAATACGTATACCCTTGCAAGATTTTACCGTCATGAAAGTTGCGGACAATGTTCACCTTGCCGTGAAGGAACCGGATGGATGGAAAAGATATTGAAGAATATTGATGAAGGGAAAGGAGCAATGAGTGATATAGACCTGCTTTGGGACATCCAACGTAAGATCGAAGGAAATACCATTTGCCCGTTGGGTGACGCTGCTGCATGGCCGGTAGCTGCCGCTATCAGGCATTTCCGTGATGAATTTGAATGGCATGTGTTGAACCCGGAAAAATGTTTGACAGAGAATTATGGATTGAGGCATTATGCAGATGCGATACATGTACCTGTTTAACTCAAAAGTTAAAAGTGAAAAGCTAAAAGTGGAGAAAGAGATCAAATATCGATGTTATCAATTTTCACTTTCGGTGATAAAATTTTTGAGAGCTGGTAAATGGGATAGTTTGAGTTTGGTAATTGTAAAGCAATTAATGCGTTCAGCATCTTCAGTAGGTGCAAATGTTATTGAAGCAAAAAACAGTTCAACAAGGCTTGAGTTTAAAAGATATTATGAAATTGCATTGAAGTCTTGTAATGAATCGAAATATTGGATATGCTTATTAAGAGATGGATTTGAAAAAAAAGATGATGAGTTAAGTAAGATTTTAAAAGAAGCTGATGAGATATCAAGAATTTTGGCTTCTTCAATAATTAAGTTAAAAAAACCAAAAACAGAAAGTGACGAAATAAAAAAATAAGGTTATCAAATTAAAAAAAAGCTAAATAACTTTTTGGTTTTGACTTTTCACTTATTACTTATTGTATTATGTCTGAAGAAATAAAAACATTCAAAGTAACCATCGACAACATCACAATTGATGTTCCGGTTGGTACTACAATATTAAATGCCGCACGGCAGATTGGTGGTGATGTTGCGCCTCCAGCCATGTGTTATTACAGCAAGTTGCAGGGAAGTGGCGGTAAATGCCGTACCTGTCTCGTTGAAGTTGCAGCAGGTTCAACAGCAGATCCAAGGCCCATGCCAAAGCTGGTTGCCAGCTGCCGCACAACAGTCATGGATGGAATGATCGTTAAAAATATCACCAGTGAAAAAGTAGAAGATGCAAGAAATGGCGTTGTAGAATTTTTATTGATCAATCATCCGCTTGATTGTCCCATCTGCGACCAGGCCGGCGAATGTCATTTGCAGGATCTCGGTTATGACCATGGCAAAGAAGGAACCCGTTACAAATTTGCCAGAAGAACTTTTGTAAGAGAAGATATCGGTCCATACATTCAGTTGCACATGACAAGGTGTATTCTTTGTTATCGCTGTACCTATGTTGCTGACCAGATAACTAATAAAAGAGTTCATGGAATTGTTGACCGTGGTGATCATGCAGCAATTTCAACTTATATATCCAAAGCAATTGACAATGATTTTAGCGGCAACATGATCGATGTTTGTCCGGTTGGTGCTTTGACTGATAAAACATTCCGTTTTAAGAACCGTGTATGGTTTACCAAACCGGTAGATGCACATCGTAATTGTGAAAATCCTGCATGTTGCGGTAAAGCAACTTTGTGGATGAGGGGCGAAGAAGTATACAGGGTTACCGCTCGCAAAGATGAATGGGGCGAAGTACAGAGTTATGATGGAAAACCAGGATGGATCTGCAATACATGCCGTTTTGAAAAAAAGAAAACAAGTGATTGGGAAATTGAAGGTTTGACAACGATCAGCAGGCATTCAGTTATTGGCGCCAATAAATATAAAACACTTGATATGCCAAATGAAACGGTAAAGAAAGTAATGAATGGTATTGATCCGAAATTGCTCATGAACATTCACAATGTAAGTGAGGTAAACAATCCAAATATTAACTTAAGTGAAATTGATGGACCGGCTCACAATAAAGATTTTGATAATGCAGGCCAGCATATCATCGGTGATGGCGAGAGCAGGCAGTTTGGATTAAAGCCATATACAAGCGAAGAACAAACAAATAAAGTAGATTAAAAATATTTTAAAAGAGATTATGCTTTTAGCAGTTGACCTTGCATTGGTAGTTGAAAAATTAGTGTTGATCATTGTTGTTGTAATGGCATCACTGGGAATTGCCATGTACACAACATTTGCAGAACGTAAGGTGGCAGCCATTTTGCAAGACAGGCGTGGGCCAAACAGGGCAGGGCCTTTCGGTATTTTACAACCGTTAGCAGACGGATTGAAATTATTTTTTAAAGAAGAGATCATCCCAAATTTTTCTTCTAAATTCTTATTCATACTGGGCCCATGCCTTGCCATGCTCACCGCTATCATGACCAGTGCAGTTATTCCTTGGGGTGATACGGTTCAATTGTTTGGCCGCAATATTTCTTTGCAGATCGCAGATATCAATATCGGTATATTATATGTATTCGGTGTGGTAAGCCTGGGCGTTTATGGCATCATGATCGGTGCATGGGCAAGTAATAATAAATTCTCTTTGATGGGTGGATTGCGGGCTGCATCGCAGATCATCAGTTATGAACTGGCGATGGGCATTTCATTGATCGCTTTGCTGATGGTAACAGGAACGCTGAGCCTGAAAGAAATGGTTGTTCAGCAACAAAATACTCATTGGAATATCGTTTACCAGCCACTTGGCTTTTTGATATTCCTCATCTGTGCCTTTGCAGAATGTAACCGAACACCATTTGATCTTCCCGAAGCAGAGAATGAACTGATCGGCGGATACCATACTGAGTATTCATCTATGAAACTTGGGTTCTATTTATTTTCAGAGTATATAAATATGTTCATCAGCAGTGTTATCATGGCAACTTTATTCTTTGGCGGTTATGATATCCCGTTTGTGAATGAAGCGAACCTGGCGCCAAACATTGCGGCTTTATTGGGTGTGTTGGCCCTGATGATAAAAGTGTCAATCTTTATATTCATATTCATGTGGGTAAGATGGACGATACCAAGGTTCAGGTACGATCAGCTGATGCATCTTGGTTGGAGGATTTTGATACCACTGGCATTGTTTAATATGCTGGTGACCGGTGGCGTTATTTTATATTTTAATAAATAGCAACAGAACTTTAAAACATTATTTTTGCAAACCTTTTATAAATGCAAGCATTAACAAATAGAATAAAAAATGTAAGCCGCAAGCCGATGAGTTTGTGGGAGAAAATGTACCTGCCTGCAATCTTTAAAGGTATGATGATCACCTTCAGTCATATTTTCAAGAAAAAACCTACGATTAATTACCCGGAGAAAAAACGTCCGTTCAGCCCGGTATTCCGTGGTTTGCAGATATTAAATCGTGATGAAGATGGTCGTGAGAATTGTACGGCATGTGGATTGTGTGCCGTTGCCTGTCCGGCCGAAGCCATTACCATGGAAGCCGCAGAAAGACAACCCGGTGAAGAAAATTTATACAGGGAAGAAAAATATGCAGCCAAATACGAGATCAATATGCTGCGCTGTATCTTTTGTGGATTGTGTGAAGAAGCTTGTCCGAAAGATGCCATTTACCTCAGCGAAACCTTTACACCCGCCGATTACGAACGCAAACAATTCATATATAATAAAACAGACCTGCTAATACCGCATCCAAAAGAAGATCCCGATGCTTATAAAAAAGCATTGGGCAACAGGG
>JANNBU010000359.1:0-3533 GCA_031385805.1 Ferruginibacter sp. | reverse complement strand
CAATTAGGAACCATTGGCGATGCCGGTACATTTAGTTTTGATTTTGTAAAAACGATCACCTGTGCCGAAGCCGGTGTGATAATGACCAACCGGGAAGATGTATATACAGCAAGTGACGGTTACAGTGATCACGGGCATGATCATAAAGGTGCAGACAGGGGAGCAGACCTTCATCCATTCATCGGAACCAATTACAGGACAAGTGAATTACACGCGGCAGTTGGATTGGCGCAAATAAAAAAATTAGACAAGTTCTTATCCATTCAAAAAAGCAATCATACTGCCTTAAAAAATATTTTATCGCAAATACCTGAAATTTCTTTCAGGCGAATACCTGAAGGAGGAGTGGATAGCTGTACATTCTTAAGCTGGTTCCTGCCAACTGCTGAAGTCACGAAAGCAGTAGTTGCCGAATTAAAAGCAAAAGGGATATTAGCAGGTAATTTTTATTGGTTTGATAATAACTGGCATTATATCCGCAAATGGGATCATTTAAAAAATGCTGTTACATTGAATTCATTGCATCCTGATCTGAAAGCAGCAGTGATACATCATGCTACAAAAGATTTTTCTGCCAGTGATGCTATTATGAGCCGTTGTGTATCTACAGCGATTGGTTTGTTGTGGGCGCCGGAACAAATAAAGGAAAAAGGGGAGCAGATGGTTGAAGTGATTAAGAGGGTTTTGAGTGAGGAGGTGGTGAAGGTTTAGGTTTAATGTAAGGTTGGGAAAATTTATTGTGTTGTGAAATATTTTTGAAATCATCGGGCTATAGTTTCAATCCTTCTTTGTGGCTTTTTTGTTAAATTTGTTAATCAATAAAATTTAATGACTTTACTTGACAAACATATTGGCGACATTAGAAAACTTTGTTTCGACCACAAGGTCAAGCAACTCTATGCGTTTGGATCGGTATTGACAGCAAAATTTAATAGTGAAAGTGATATCGACCTGGTTGTAGATTTTGATCCTATAGACGTTTCTTTATATGCCGATAACTATTTTGACTTCAAATTCTCTCTGCAAAATATTTTAAACCGACATATTGACTTATTAGAAGATAAAGCAATCAAAAACCCATATTTCAGACAAACTTTAAATCAACAAAGACAACTTATTTATGGACATTGAAATAAAGGTATGGCTTTATGATATTTTAAATGCCATTAATGAAATAGATAGTTTCTTTATTGGCATACCAAAAGAATTTACATCGTATCAGAATGATTTAAAAACCAGAAGAGCAGTAGAAAGAAATGTTGAAATTATCGGAGAAGCAATGAATAGAATTCTACAGAAAGACAATTCAATTGAACTTACTAATTCCGGAAAAATCGTTGATACAAGAAACCGTATTATTCACGGATACGATTCAGTTTCAGACGATATTATTTGGTCTATTATTATTGCTCAGTTACCAACTTTAAAAAATGAAGTTGAAAAGATGCTTAATGAATAATATTTCACACAAATAACTATACCTTACAACAACTCATACAACTTCCTCAACTTCTCCCTATCCATCTTTTTTTCCCAATCCTTCCCCAGCGCATTCTCCCACAAAGGTTTCATACCCAGCGATACATCGATCATTTTATCAAACTGTTCATCTGTTAATCCTGCACAAACATTTTTAGGGATATCGATCTTGTTCTTCGCAACCATGAATTTAAATTCTTTTACGCCTTCGGGATAATATTCTTCCAATTTATCAAACACGATGCAATTGCCAATACCATGTTTTGTTCCCAGCAAATAACTCAATCCATAACTAACGGCATGCGCTACCCCAACCTGTGAATAGGCAATGCTCATTCCACCGGCATAAGAAGCCATCATTAGTTTATCATCGCTTTCTGCATCCCAGTTATCTTTTGTAACAAATACTTCCCGGCACAATTCCAATGCCTTTTCTCCATAACTTTTGCTGAATTCATTGAGAAAAGTCCCGGTGAGGCTTTCTATGCAATGTATATAACAATCCATGCCGGTATAAAAACGCTGGTTGGCAGGGGCATTGGCAGTTATTTCAGGATCAAGCACGATCTGGTCAAAAGGGGTGAAGTCGGAATTCATTCCTAATTTTTTTGTTGGCCCTGTCAATACAGTGGTACGGCTTACTTCAGCACCTGTGCCACTTAATGTTGGTATGCCCACTTTATATACTCCCGGATTTTTCACCAGGTCCCAACCCTGGTAATCGGCGCTGCTGCCGGGATTGTTCATCATCAGTGAAACCGCTTTGGCAAGGTCCATCGCAGAACCTCCGCCAATACCAATGACACCGCTTACAGTTCCAAACTCCTCTTTTAACTGGTTGGTAAGGCTGTCAACATAAGTTGTTTTTGGTTCGTACGTAACGTCAACAAAAATTATTTTATCATTCCCTTTTACAGGAACTTTTTTTGCAAGTTCTTTTCCATCAAAAAAATGATCAACCAAAAATACCATCGGTGCATTGTCTTTTCGGTGAGGTTTTATGATCTCATCCAACTGGTTGAATGAACCCCGGCCATAAACAACATAGCCGATCATCTTAAAATTTCTATGACTCATAATTCAGTTTATTTGTTTATTAGTTTATTGTGCACACAATAATTGAACAGCACGTTCAAGATCTTCAGGTGTATCAATTTCAATACCCATGTATTCGGTGACAACCATTTTTAATAGTACGCCATTTTCAAGATAACGCAGGCATTCAATTTTTTCTACAGCTTCCAACGGCGTCATGGGCCAGTTGGTAAAATTCAACAATGCCTGTTTGCGAAAAGCATATACACCGATATGTTCATAATAAATTGCCGGAACATTTTTATCAAGGTGATAAGGAACCGGGCTGCGGCTGAACAGCAATGAATTATTATTTTTATCAACAACAACTTTTACATAATTGGGATCGTTGATAAATTTTTCTTCTTTTAATACCTGCATCAGTGAAGCAACCTGCACAGTTGGATCAGCAAAAACTTTTAATAATTTTTCCAATGGAGCTTTTTGTACAAAAGGTTCATCACCCTGTACATTCACAACAATATCTACATCCATACCGGCAATAGCTTCTGCAATACGATCACTACCGCTTTCATGTTCCTTCTTACTCATGATGGCATTGCCGCCATTTTTCTTTATTTCGTTGAAAATAATATCGCTGTCGGTAACAACATAAACCTGATCAAACAAACCGGTTGCAGCCGTATTATCATAGGTATGCCTGATCACAGTTTTATTTCCCAACATTTGCATCAGTTTGGCAGGAAAGCGGGTGGCAGCATAACGGGCAGGTATCATGGCAATTTTCTTCATACGATCATCTCAAATAAATATGTACAAGGCAAATATAGGTTGCCTGTACAAAACAAAATCCGTTCTGCAGAGAATTATTTGAATTAATGGAAGCTGAGCTTTTGCTGCTAAGGCTTACAGGTTACCCCTTCTTCAAAATGAAGCAATTCATCCTCCTCCTTTTTTGTAATACTGACCCGGTCGCTGCCTTCTGCAACAACCAGTTCCATGATCTGTTGTTTGAGTTT
>JANNBU010000432.1:0-3824 GCA_031385805.1 Ferruginibacter sp. | reverse complement strand
ATTCATCATGAGCCCTTCAATTTATTTTGAGGGGCTTTTTGTTTTTTAGAAGCACCCCAAATACCTGGTAAATTCAATAATAACCACTTTCCCATGAAATAGCTTTAATTTTACAATGAGTTAATGAAAAGAAATAATTCCATACAATTAAAGGCAGCTTTCCTCCTGGTAGTATTCGGGTTAAATATAGCAGTTGGTTTTGCTTGTGCTGTTGGGTTAGATATGCCTTTCAATACTTCCCATCATCACGATGAAGCAGCTACAAAAGTTCATGTTCATTCAAACGGGAAAAAGCACGGACACCATAACGAGAACAATAAACATCAGCATGATGGAAAAGAAAGTTCAAAAAAGGATGATTGCTGTAATGATAAAGTAATAAAATTATCACAGTCAGATAAAGCAGTTCCACAAACCAGCACGCTTATCAACCCCGGACTCTTTACAGCATTTATTTCTTCATGCTACAATATTGATGTTTTATTTACTTCTCATGTAAATACAAACAACAAATATCTCGTTAGAAATCACCACCCGCCTATCCCTGACATACGCATAGCTATTCAGAGTTTCCAGATATGATCAATGTATAAAATTTAATGCATGGGTTTACCGTGCACGTAATTATTTTATTTACATTATTCAAATCAAAAGAAATGAAAAAGATATTTTTAGTAGTTGCACTTATTGCAATCACATTTATACAGAACAGCTTTGCTCAGGACAGCACAAAATCACAATCTGCACCATTACTTACTTCATACTACAGCTTAAAAGATGCATTGGTTGGCAGCAATGCTAATATTGCGGCGGTAAGTGCGACATTATTTATAAAAGCTGTCAATGACCTTGATACTACAATAGTAAAAGAAGAAAGCCGCAATGCACTTTTAAAAGATGCTGTTGCCATATCCCAAACCAAAGACCTCAATGTACAAAGGGTAAAGTTTTCAACTTTATCAGCCAATATGTTTGTTGTGGCAAAAACGGTAAAGCTCTCTGCCGAACCCATTTACCAGCAATATTGTCCCATGAAAAAAGCATCGTGGTTAAGCGATGTTAAGGCAATCAAAAACCCTTATTACGGTAACGCCATGCTTACTTGTGGCAGCGTTAAAGAAACATTGTAAAAAACTTTCATGCTTTTTCCTTGTGCTCATAATAAAGGAGTAAGGAAGATGCTCAGTATTAAAAAAAATAAACATGAAAAATATAATAACGTGCCTGGTTTTGATAGTCATAACATTTACAGCCTGTAATAGTGCTAACAATAAAACAACTGACGTTCAAACAACAAGTAAGGATTCAGTAACAACCACAAACGCAGGGCAGGTATATGCCTGTCCTATGCACCCCGAAATAACCGGTAAGAAAGGAGATGCATGTTCTAAATGCGGTATGGAATTAAAAGAAGTAAAAAATGAACCCCAACAAACACAATCTAATGTACCGGTAAGTGCAGATACAAAAACAACAGTTTCCATTAAAGAAATTGTAAACACTTATTTGCAATTAAAAAATGCTTTTGCCAAAGACAATAGCAATGGTGCAGCAACAGCAGCCAATACATTGAGGAGTACATTTAAAAACTTTGATAAAACAACATTATTAGCTTCGCAAAGGAAGGTTTTTGAAGATATATCAGACGATGCAGGCGAACATGCAGAACATATTGGCAAAAACGGGGGAAATATTGAACATCAACGGGAGCATTTGGAAATGCTGAGCAAAGACATATACGATCTCGTAAAAGCATTTGGAAGCAATCAGGTTTTGTATAAAGATTTTTGCCCCATGTATAACAAAGGCAAAGGCGCTTTCTGGCTCAGCGAAACAAAAGAAATAAAAAATCCTTATCTGGGTAAAGCAATGCCCACCTGTGGTACAGTAAAAGAAGAAATAAAATAACAATGAGCCGCTTTAAAAAAATACTCTTATCAATACTGGTTGTATTTATTGCCATTCAATTTTTACAACCTGGTCGTAATATAAATGGCAGGGTATTGGCAACTGATATTTCAAATGTGGTTAGTCTTTCCGATAGTGTACAGGTTATTTTAAAAAATGCCTGTTATGATTGCCATAGTAATAACACAGACTATCCATGGTATGTAAACATACAGCCAATAGGTTGGTTAATGGCTAAACATATAAGAGAAGGCAAAGAGGTATTAAATTTTAGTGAGTTCGGAAGCTATTCATCAAGAAGGAAGTTAAGTAAACTGGCAGGGATTGCCAATAGTATAAAGGATGAAAATATGCCCTTATCATCTTATAAATTGATGCACAAAAATGCACGGCTTTCCAAAGTAGAAAAAACAATAATAATTAACTGGGTTCAGCATTTAAAAGACAGTCTTACAGAAAAAATTAAATGAATTTAATGAAGAAAATATCAACCAATTTTTTTAAAAACTCATTTTATCACAAAAAAGTAGCTAAAATAATTTATAAATAAAATCAGGGCATATTTAAAGATGTGTGAATGATGTAATTCTTCTCGGGAATTGTGTAATGAATTCCGGAATTATATGACTTAGATTGATATTATGAACATTTTTTCAAAACCAGGGACAAGAAAAGATACTGATGGACAACAATACAAATGATTGAACAAGGGAAACCATTTTATGTCATAAACTAATAAAAATTGCAAAACATTCGTAACGACTTTACTTTTCACGCAACAGCAATAGAAGAAGCTACGCTACTGCTGAATAGTAATACAGAACAGGGCTTAAGCACTGATGAAGCAAAAGAAAGGCTTGGGCATTTCGGCTTAAATGCTATTACTGAAGCCAAAGGAATCAGTCCGCTAAAAATATTGACCAACCAGTTTAAAAGCCCTATTGTTTTCCTGTTATTATTTGCAGCAGGTATGTCCTTCGTTTTCAAAGAATGGCTGGATGGCATTGCTATATTGATCGTTATTTTCATCAATTCAGCCATAGGTTTTTACATGGAACTTAAAGCGCAAAAATCTGTGGCGGCTTTAAAGAAACTGTCTTCTATTCCCGCAAAAGTGTTGCGTGGTGGAAAGTTGTTTGAAATTAATTCAGAAGAAATAGTGCCTGGCGACATTGTATTTACTGAAGCTGGGGATATGATTCCTGCGGATGGTAGGATACATCGCTCTACACAATTACTGATTGATGAATCAGCACTTACCGGGGAGTCCGTCCCCATTGAAAAAAAGACTGATGTTCTTCCCGAATCAACCATTCTTGGCGACCGTACCAACATGGCTTTTAAAGCCACGCATGTTTCCAAAGGCAACGCCTATATACTGGTGGTGGCTACAGGCATGAAAACTGAATTGGGAAAAATAGCCAACCTGGTTCATTCATCCAAGCAGGCTGCAACACCATTGGAAAAGAAATTGGAAGAGTTTAGCAAAAAGCTGATCAAAATTACCATTGGTTTAGTGGTAGTCATTTTTATTATAGGAATCATAAATGGTGAGCAAATTATTGAAATGCTGCAAACTGCCATTGCATTGGCAGTGGCTGCCATTCCGGAAGGATTACCGATTGTTGCAACGATGACCCTGGCCCAGGGCATGCTAAAAATGTCACGTTACAATGTTATTGTCAAAAAACTTTCTGCTGTTGAAACTTTAGGTGGCACTAACGTGATCTGCACAGATAAAACCGGTACGCTTACGCAAAATAAAATGGAAGTAGTGTTTGTAGAAACAGCTTCAGGTACCTGGAAAAAGGATGTTCCGTTTACCGGTAAAAAGGAGCAATTGGAGTTGATCTCACAATGTGCTGTTTTATGTAACACAGCCGAAATCCAAAAATCTGAAAAAGAAGCAAAAGAAA
>JANNBU010000309.1:0-3845 GCA_031385805.1 Ferruginibacter sp. | reverse complement strand
AAAATTGAAGCCAAAGACGAAGTGGTTACATTTTTACAAGCAGTGAAAGCATTGGGAGAACATTTTACCATAGAATATCTTATACAAATATTACAAAGGGAGGCAGGTTTTTTTCCTTCGCTACTTTTTTTCGTACATCCTTTAATAATTCCAGCAACTTTTCATCGGCGGCTCCGGTTGCTGCAGCAGCGGCTTCTCCTTCATCATCATCTGCATTTGCTTCTTCAAATAAATTATTCAATGCAATTTTAAATGTTCCTGGTTTTTTTAAAAAGGCTTCCGATTTTTTGGTGAACTTTAATATGCCATATTCTACAATATCCTTTTCCAGCAGATCATTCAGCAACATTTGCCGGATCAGGCTGCTCCAGTAATGAGGTTCTTTATCATTGCCACTTGCAAAAACAGGTAGCTCTTCATGCCGGTACATTTTTACCTGTTGTGTAGCATTACCCAGTAATATTTGTATAAGATATTCTATGGTAAAATGTTCTCCCAATGCTTTCACTGCTTGTAAAACTGTAACCACTTCGTCTTTGGCTTCAATTTTTTCTTTTGGATTTAAACAATTGTCGCAATGGCCACAACTTTTTTTGTCATCATAACCTTCACCAAAATAATACAACAATGTTTTGCGGCGGCAGATACTGCTTTCGGCATAAGAAACCGTTTCATTGATAAGCTGTGCGCCCACTTCTCTTTCGCTCAACGGCTTGTCTCTCATTAAATGTTCAAGCTTGGCCACATCTTTATGAGAATAGTATAAGATACATTTTCCTTCCATGCCATCTCTTCCCGCCCTGCCGGTTTCCTGGTAATAATTTTCTATTGATTTTGGAATATTATAATGGATCACAAAACGTACATCCGGTTTATCAATTCCCATTCCAAAAGCAATGGTGGCAACAATTACATGTACATCTTCATTTAAGAACTGATCCTGCCGGTCGGACCTTAATTTGGCATCAAGCCCCGCATGATATGCTACGGCCTTAATACCATTTGCCACCAGCATTTTGGCAAGCTCTTCCGTCGTCTTCCGGTTAAGGGTATAGATTATACCACTCTTATTTTTGTGCAGCTGGATAAAACGAACAATACTTTTATTTGTTTGTTCCAGGTTTACCTTCGGCTGAATTTCATAATATAAATTAGGCCGGTTAAACGAAGAAATAAATACGGCAGGATTGCGAAGTCCAAGATTTTTTAAAATATCACTTTGTACTTTTGGGGTAGCCGTTGCCGTTAATCCGATGATGGGGATATTGGGATTTATCAGATCCATCACTTCTTTCAGGCGGCGATATTCCGGCCTGAAATCATGCCCCCATTCAGAAATACAATGTGCTTCATCTACTGCGAAAAACGAAATATTCAGTGATTTAAAGAATTCAATATTATCTTCTTTGGTAAGTGTTTCGGGAGCAACATACAGCATTTTGGTTTTTCCCGAAACAAGATCGTCCTTTACAACCTTCTGCTGCCCTTTATTGAGTGTGCTGTTTAGAAAATGAGCCACATCATCTTTACTGCTATAACTTCTTACAAGGTCTACCTGGTTTTTCATCAGGGCAATTAAAGGAGAAACGATAATTGCAACCCCCTCGCTGATCATTGCCGGTAATTGATAACAAAGACTTTTACCACCACCCGTAGGCATGATGACAAAAGCATCTCTGCCGCTTAGCAATGTAGTAATGATCTCTTCCTGCGGGCCCTTGAATCCGTCGAAACCAAATTGTTGTTGTAATTGAGTGGCCAGGCCGGCAAGGTTTGTTTTATCAAACTTTTTTATAGCGGGCGTTTTCGCTGTTGCTTTTTTTACCGTAGTGGATTTTGATTTTACTGTTGCCATAACATTTTTTTCTCTCTTTCACATTTTATTATGAAACAATTATTGAAACAAATTTTTTCATAAAGGGGAGCGAAGTTAATTCAATGCGCCCGCAATAACAAACAAATGCAGGGCCATTCAATATCTTAACATAGTTTTTAATTGCGTATTAAGATAACGAATTTTTGATGAAGAATCTGAATAAATTAAAAATTGTTTATCATGCTGAGGAACGAAGCATCTCATCAATGGCATCTTGATCTCCCTTCCTTTGATGCTTCGTTCCTCAGCATGATAAAATATACCACAATCCTGTTTCTTTGCATTATGCCTTATTTGAAGTAGGTTTGCGACTTCATAATGAACAGCGACATAATTATACCGGTTGCACTTCGCACGATACAACTACAGGCTGCATCTATAAGCGGACTGGAGGTTTTCATCAACAATAATTTTGAAAAAGCGGTTGAACAGATCGCTTACAGCAAAGGAAGGCTCGTAGTAAGCGGCATTGGCAAAAGTGCCATCATCGCACAAAAGATTGTAGCTACACTAAATAGTACGGGTACGGCATCAATTTTTATGCATGCTGCAGATGCTATCCATGGCGACCTGGGGATGATACAAAAAGAAGACATTATCCTGCTTATTAGTAAGAGTGGCGATAGCCCCGAGATCAAAGTACTGCTTCCCCTCATCAAAAACTTTGGTAATACACTCATTGGTATGGCAGGAAATGTTCATTCTTACCTTGCCAAACATTGCGATATATTGTTAAATACAACAGTAGAAAAAGAAGCTTGTCCAAATAACCTTGCCCCAACAACCAGTACCACCGCACAAATGGTAATGGGTGATGCATTGGCGGTTTGCCTGATGGAAATGAAAGGATTCAACAGCGATGATTTTGCAAAATTTCATCCGGGAGGAACATTGGGTAAAAAATTATATCTCCGGGTTTCAGACCTGATCATACACAATCAAAAACCGGCAGTTAAACCCACGGCAACAATTAAAGAGGTCATTGTGGAAATTACCACAAATAGATTGGGTGCCACGGCGGTAACAGGCATAGATAACAAAATCATTGGTATTATTACAGATGGCGACCTAAGAAGGATGCTGGAAAATAACGATGTGGTAAATGCGTTAATGGCAAAAGACATTATGGGTATGTCTCCCAAAACCATACATGCAGATGCGCTTGCTGCAGAAGCATTTGAAATAATGCGTGACAAAAATATAAGCCAGCTGCTTGTATTGGAAAATGAACAATATGCAGGGATCGTACACCTGCATGATCTTATCAGAGAAGGAATCATTTAAAAATATTGCGATAATAAATAAAATTAATAACAAGCGAGTTGATATGAATAAGAACCACTACGTAGCAATCATGGCAGGCGGGATCGGGAGCAGGTTTTGGCCAATGAGCAGGGCAGATTATCCCAAACAATTCCTTGATATTTTAAATACCGGCAGAACACTTATCCAGGCAACACTTGACAGGTTTGTGAAGTTTATTCCTTTGGAAAACATTTACATTGTAACGGCAGAAAATTATAAAGAGATCGTAAAAAAACAATTACCCGAACTGGAGGAATCAAATATCCTCTGTGAGCCATCGAGAAAGAATACAGCACCCTGCATTGCATACATTTCTTATAAACTTCATAAGATGAACGCAAATGCCAACCTGATATGTGCACCGGCAGATCATTTAATTTCCGATCACGAGGCATTTAAAAAAACCTGTATGGATGCATTGCATTTTACTTCACATATAAAAGCATTGCTTACACTTGGTATAAAACCAACAAACCCCAATACAGGATATGGATATATACAATACGAACAGTTTGCTGTAAGTGATAATATTTATAAAGTAAAAACCTTTACTGAAAAACCCGACAGGGAACTTGCAGAAACATTTGTTGCCAGCGGCGATTTTTTATGGAATGCCGGCATATTTGTATGGCAGGTAAAAAATATCATTAAGGCATTTGAAAAA
>JANNBU010000298.1:0-3640 GCA_031385805.1 Ferruginibacter sp. | reverse complement strand
TTTAAGTGTTTGCAAGATATTTCCTGTAATGAGGTCATCATAATAAACATTTTTCTGACGAAGGTTGTCATCAATTTTTTTTGCAAATGCCTGGAGATTTTCAGGAGTATTTTCAAATTCAATAAACCATTCATGATAACTTTTACCATTATCAGTGCTGATATGCGGTGCCACCGTAAATTCTGTAAGCTTTATATTTTCTTCTTTTGCGGCACTGAGAATGGCGGCTTCTACTTCTTCAACGATCACGTGTTCCCCAAATGCAGAAATAAAATGTTTGGTGCGTCCGCTTACAACAAGCCTGTACGGTTCAGTTGATAAAAACTTAACCGTATCACCGATATTATATGCCCATAAACCCGCATTGCTGCTGATGATGAGCGCATAATTCTCTCCCACTTTCACATCTTTCAGCATTAACCTGGTGGGATTTTCATTACTGATCTCTGCCACCGGAATAAATTCATAAAAGATACCGCTGTTGGTATTCAGCAACATACCCTGTTCATTTTGTGAATCCTGGAATGCGAAAAAACCTTCACTGGCAGGAAAGAGTTCAATGGTATCTATGTTGCGGCCAATGCTTTCCGTTAGTCTTGCTTTATAAGGTTCATAATTTACCCCACCCTGTACCATTACACTGAAATTCGGAAATAACTCTCCAATTTTTTTGCCTGATCTCTCCATCAACCGGTCGAAATACATTTGCATCCATGGTGGTATGCCACTGATCAGTGTCATATCCTGGGAAATTGTTTCGGCAACGATCTTATCAAGTTTTTCTTCCCAGTCTTCTATACAATTTGTTTCAAAAGAAGGCAATTGATTTGCACGGAGGTATTTGGGAACATGATGATTAACGATTCCGCTTAACCTTCCGGTTGGTATCCCTCCTACTCTTTCTAGCACGGGTGAACCACTCAAAAAGATCATTTTACCATCAGCAAATTTTGTATTTCCTGTTTCGGCCATATAACACAAAAGCGCATTGCGGGCGGTATTGATATGATTGGGAATTGAATCCTTACTAATGGGAATATATTTAACCCCGCTCGTTGTACCGCTTGTCTTTGCAAAATAAAGTGGCATCCCTCTCCAGAGAACATTGTGTTTCCCCTCTTTTACTTTTTCTATATAAGATTTGAATGCTTCATAATCCCTAACCGGAACGTGTTGCACAAAATCTTCATGATTTTTTATGGAACTGAAATGGTGTTCATTACCAAATTCTGTTTTAGACCCAACTTTAATAAGATGGTTAAAGACGCCCTGTTGATCAGCAATGGCGGTGGCCATTTCTTTTTTTATCTGCCTGTATATATAATTGGCAAAGGGTTTTGCCAGTAGGGACTTTATCTTCATTTCATTACTCGCTTAAACACAATTTAATACTAAATCAAAATTAAACAACCCCGTTCATGTAAAATTGTTAATTACAATTGCAGGGCCATTCTTTTTCCAGGTCAATGACTGTTACAACAACCAGTTCATTTTCATGGGGTGCAAATACGATCCTTACACGCTGCCGGTCATGGGTGGTACCTTCCAGCGGGTATGATCTGCCTTTGTCACTGTCTTCGATCTTATTATAATTGATTACTCCTTGCTGTAAAATCTCTTTTACTTCTGATTCGTCAATATGCCTGCAATCCATCCGGCAACGGGCATGTTTGCTATAAATAATACTACTGATAGTCCTGTCGATCGGATCCTTTTCTAGAACCGGTACATCTATGTTTACAGGAACATAAACGGGTTTCCCCCGCTGATTTTTTTTTACCCAAAATAACAGCAGTGCTGCAGCGATCAGGACGATAAAAGGTAAGTACTTTTTTTGCACAATGCAAGTTAAGGAAATAAGGTAAAGGTTAAGGCTGAGGTTAAGTTTTTCAGGATCGGAGTTTTTAATTTGACTTGCAAGGCTAATTCCCTTAACCTTAACCTTAACCTCAACCTCTTACTAGTTTTTCCTACCTTTGCGCCGTGAAAACAGTGGCCTTACATACACTCGGATGCAAGCTCAATTTCAGCGAAACGACCGCTATTGGCCGTATGCTTGAAAATGATGGCTTTGTGAAAAAGGATTTTGATGAAGTAGCAGATGTATATGTCATCAATACCTGTTCGGTAACTGATAATGCAGACAAGGAATGCCGGCAATTGGTTCGGCGCATTCAACGAAAAGCACCCGAAGCAATGGTGGTCATTACCGGTTGCTATGCCCAGTTAAAACCACAGGAAATTGCCGCCATACCTGGAGTTAATCTTGTATTGGGCGCTGCAGAAAAATTCAATATCAGTACACATTTAAAAGAGATCACAAAAAATGATGCGGCAAAGATCTGTAGTTGTGATATAGAAGATGTAAATATTTTTACTGCTTCCCATTCTATTCATGAACGTACAAGGGTATTTTTGAAAGTGCAGGATGGCTGTGATTACAATTGCAGCTTTTGTACCATCCCTATGGCCAGGGGCAAAAGCAGGAGTGATAGTATTGAAAATGTTTTGAGAGATGTAAAAGAAATTGCAGCAGGCGGAGCGAAAGAAATTGTATTAACAGGTATCAACCTGGGAGATTTTGGAAAAGGCTTTACCGGCGGAAAAAAAAACGAAGATAATTTTTTTGACCTGGTACAGGAACTTGATAAAGTAAAAGATATTGAACGTTTCCGGATATCATCCATTGAACCAAATCTTTTGGGCAATGAACTGATAGAATTTGTAAGCAATTCAAAGAAGTTCATGCCTCATTTTCATATTCCATTGCAAAGCGGAAGTAATAAAACGCTGGCAAATATGCGCCGCCGTTACCAGAAAGAATTATACGCAGAAAAAGCTGGCCTGATAAAAATGTTGATGCCGCATTGTTGTATTGGCGCAGATGTGATCGTAGGATTTCCCGGTGAAACAGATCAAGACTTTAAAGAAACGGCCAACTTTTTACAGGCATTAGATATCTCTTACCTTCATGTGTTCACTTATTCAGAAAGAGATAACACGCATGCATTAACATTAAAACCAGTCGTTCCCATTCATACCCGCAATGAACGCAATAAGATACTGCGAAACATCAGTTATTCAAAAATGCAGGCATTCACAGAAAAACATATCGGGCAAACCAGGAAAGTATTATTTGAACATGTAAATAAGAACGGAATGATGGAAGGTTATACGGATAATTATATTAAGATAACTGCCCCGTTTAAAAAGGAATGGGAGAATGAGATCGTTGAGTGGGTTGTGTAGTTTTTAGTTCATAGTTGTTGAACATTGCATAATGTAAAAAGTATTATGTACTTAAACAAACTAATTCGGAATGAGGTTTCAAAAATAATATACCAACTAAGAACTATGAACTATGAACTAAAAACTTGCATTTCGTTCAAAACTGGTTCCACTCCTTCTCTCCCAAAAATTTCTTCAAAGAACCTTTCCGAAAAGCGTCCTGCAATCCTTCAAGGTGACGTTCATGGTGCATATCTGTACCAACATAAGATACCAGGTCATTCTTCAGTAAATAATTTGCAGCTTTAAATGCATCCTTGCCATAATAACCGGTGAGTGACAAAAGATTTACCTGTAATAAAAATGAGGATGGGCGGGCAAAGTAACCAAACGATTTATAAACGTTTAAGGG
>JANNBU010000297.1:0-3941 GCA_031385805.1 Ferruginibacter sp. | reverse complement strand
AACGGTACTTATCAGAATATTGATGGCAGCAATAATTACCTGATCCCGAATGTTGAAAACCCGTATTTCGGAGCTTATAATAACATTACAAAAAGTAATCTATTTAGGTGGCTTGGAAGTATCAATGTCGGATACGATCTTACTCCCTGGTTGAATGTGAACTATCGTTTGGGTTTAGATGCTTATACAGACAGGAGAAAACAGGTTTATGCCATAACATCTATCAGAAACCCGGCGGGCCAGATCATTGAAAATACTATAACCAGGTCGGAATTGAATGGCGACCTGATAATTACCGCAAAGAAAAGTGGGTTCCTTACAAGAAAGCTTGACATTACAGCAATTGTTGGGCAAAATGTTAACCAAAGAAAAACCCAATCAGTTTTTTTACAAGGGGATGGATTGGTTATACCAGGGTACTATAATATTAATAATGCAACAGTATTGACAAATGGTACTTTTGAAACCAATGCTACCGCAAGGCTATTAGGATATTATGCCCAGGTTTCCCTTGCTTACGACAATTATTTCTACCTGGAATTAACCGGAAGGGCCGATAAATCTTCCACTTTAACTAAAAGCAAAAACACGTATTTCTATCCTTCTGTAAGTGCAGGATTTGTATTTACTGATGCTTTTAAAATGAACTCAAGCGTTCTGAATTATGGTAAAATAAGAGGAAATGTTGCCAAGGTAGGAAGAGATGCTCCTGTATACCAGTTAGACAATGTATATACTACAGGTGGTTATGGTAATAATGTTGCTGCTTTTTCTTTTCCGTTAGGAACAACTCCTGGATTTGGTGTAAGTTCACGTATTGCACCGGTTAATCCTTTAACCCCGGAGTTCACTACTTCTTATGAAGGAGGTATTAATTTAGGATTTTTTAAAAACAGGATAACATTTGATCTTGCAATCTATAATCAAAAAAGTACAACAAATATCATTGATGTAGGCCTGGCTCCATCAACAGGGTATTCTACCAAGACTACAAATATTGGTGTTTTAAGAAATAAAGGAACGGAAATTTTAATGACATTAGCACCTGTTAGTAATAAGAACCTAAAATGGGATATTACTTTTAACTATACAAAAAATAATAATAAAGTTGAAGCCTTATCTCCTGGTATAGATAATTTCCCTATTCCCGGGAATGCATTTGGCGGGTCAATTCCTTCCATAAAGGTGGGGGCACATTACGGCGTTATCTTAGGAGGGGTTATTCCGAGAAGCCCCGACGGACAAAGGATCATAAATCCTATTACCGGTTTATATCAAACGCTTATTGCCGGCCAGGTGTTAGCAGATCCAACTCCTGATTATACACTTGGACTTACAAATAACGTGAGTTACAAAAATTTTAATTTATCAGTTACCTGTGATTTTGTAAAAGGTGGACAAATACTTTCATTTACATCCGGATTATATAAATCACGTGGTGTATTGGATGTTACTGCCATAGACAGGGAACAACCAAGAATATTGGAGGGTGTAATTGAAACATCTCCGGGAAGTGGTCAATATGTTCCAAATAATATCCAGATATCTGCTCAAACTTATTGGCAAACATTGGGAGGACTTCAAAGTGAATTCAATGTTTACGATGCAACTTGTTTCAGGTTGAGGGAAGTTTCATTGGGTTACGATGTTCCGTCTGCAACACTTAAGAAATTTGTGAAGGGAATAAGGTTCTCAGTATTTGCAAGAAACCTCTTTTATGTAGCGCCTAACAGTATCATTGATCCGGGGGTTAACACACAGGGTGCAGGAAATATCCAGGGCCTTGAATTACAAAGTGCTCCAAACGCCAGGACTATTGGTGCCAACTTAAAAATAACCCTTTAATTAAATTTAAATATTCTAATAATGAAAAAAATATCAATAATATTAATAGTTGTTTCATTAGGATTTGCATCATGCAAAAAGGGTTTTCTTGACGTAAACTCTACCCCTAATAATCCAATCGTTGTTCCACCTTCAGTTGTTTTAACGAATACAACCATAGGAATGGCTTTTGCAAATGCTAATGACCTGAACAGGGCCGCATCTGTACTTGTACAGCATACAGCAGGAGTTGCCAACCAGGTAGCAGCTTATGATATATTCAACTTAGACGGAGCATTCGACAATCAATGGAATTTTGAAATTTATGGTGGGTCACTTGTTAATTTACAGATACTCATTGATCAGTATGCCGCAACCAGTCCTGCTTATTCAGGCGTTGCTAAACTGGAGATGGCCTATATTTATTCAATGACCACTGATCTTTGGGGTGATGTACCTTATTCACAGGCTGCAAGGGGCTTACTCTATGAATCGCCAAGATTTGATGCACAGGAAGATATTTACCAGGGAAATCCTGCATTGGGAATTACCGGTTTGATTGATCTTGTTAAAGACGGAATAAATGACCTGGGAAAAACCAGCATACTTTCTCCAACTGCTGCTTCAGACCTGGTATACAAAGGGGACCTGGCAAAATGGAAAAGAATGGGTAACACATTGTTATTGAAATTTGCCATACAGATATCCAACAAGAACCCGGTATTGGCAAAATCAATCATCCAGGATGTGCTTACAGGTAATAATTATATTAATTCAAATACCCTTGATTTTGAAGTACCCTTTGGTTCGGCTGTTGGTAACCGTAACCCAATATTTGATTTTAATAATAATCTCAGAACAGGCGATATGATGCTAAGTTCAAGATTATTGGCACTTTCACGAAGCCTTAATGATACGGTACGATTAGCAAAGTTTTTTACAAAACCAAATATACCGGCAGTTACTGGCCCGGCAACTTTTGTTGCATTTAACAACGGCACTACGGCTACTGCGCCAACTTTATCTTCTACGGTAAGTGGAGTTACTTATATACAAAGATCCAAATACAATAAATACCTTACGGGAACTTCAGAGCCTTTAACCTCAACTCCCGCTGCTACAGGAGGAGATGCGCCCATGCGCCTTCTTACAAATTTCCAGGTAAACTTTATTTTGGCTGAAGCTGCTTTGATATTAAATACAGCAGGTAGCGCAAACACTTATTACCAGGCAGGTATTACGGCTTCTATGCAAAAAGTGGGAATGACTGCTGCTGAAATAACCCAGTACTTCACCGATAATCCAACAATTGTAAACCTTAGTGGTACAACACAACAACAGCTTCAGCAGATCATTACCCAGAAATACATTGCCTGGATCGGAAATGGTGTTGAAGCATATAGCGATTACAGGAGAACAGGATATCCCGTATTGGCATTGCCATTAAATGCGGCAGGAGATAATCCATTGGTAATACCAACGAGGTTGCCTTATACACCGAGTGAACTGGCCAGGAATCCAAATGCACCTAACCCACGTCCTAAAACGGATGTAAAATTATGGTTTGCGTTATAAAACAATTATTAAAAATTTAATTATCATACCATGAAGCATATCATTAAAAATATAACAGGTGTTTTACTGGCGGCGGTCTTATTTACCGGTTGCAATAAGGAAGAAGGGCCATTGACGGATATAAAGCCTACAGTGCCCGTAACAGTTAGTAATGCGATAGCTTACAGGCCTGAGCCGACGGTTAAAACGACATTGGCAACAACAGATAGCATCATTCTCATTACGCTGTCTATTCCAACGAGTACGAAAAGAACAATTGCGGCTATATCCAAAGTAGCAACAAGTACTTCTTATGCCGCCATACAAAGTACCGGCACAACAGGTTTTTATCCTTATGGAACAGTAACACTTGGTGGCACCACCGCTACTTTTAAAACCACCATCAGGGAATATTTCCTTAATAAACCTGTTTCAGGAAGTAACCCTGCTGCAGCTGTTAATAAGGAATTGGCCAACAGGTATTATTTTAAAATAACATTGGATGACGGAACTGTGATAATACCGGAATCGGTAAGGGTGCTGGTTTTATAATAGAATTTATT
>JANNBU010000274.1:0-6536 GCA_031385805.1 Ferruginibacter sp. | reverse complement strand
ATTTTCAAGGAACCACTGTTGAAGCTACAGTAGTACAAAAGCTTAATCAGGGCTCCTTCCCGAAAACGGGGTGTAATCGTTTTCGGGGCTCTTTTTTTGTTACTTTTTTGGAGAAGCAAAAAAGTAAAGACCAAAATTTTTTACAAAATTCAGAAATGTAGTACCGCTGTTGAATTTATCAATAGGACAAGAGGTTATCCACTATAATTTTTGCTGAAGTTGTAGTACCATTATTTCTTTCCAGCTCTTAAAATCCCCGGCCGTAATATGTTCCCTTGCCTGTTTTACCAACCAAAGGTAAAATGCCAGGTTGTGTACACTTGCAATGGTGAGTGCGAGGTATTCTTTTGATTTCATGAGATGGCGAAGGTATGCTTTGCTGTAATAGTTGCTTATTTCACAATCAATGCCGTCATCCAATACAGAGAAATCGTTCTCCCATTTTTTATTATCAATATTAATGATGCCTTTAGAGGTGAACAACATGGCATTCCTTCCATTGCGTGTTGGCATCACACAATCAAACATATCAATACCCATAGAAATACATTCCAGAATATTCCAGGGTGTTCCTACTCCCATTAAATACCTTGGTTTTGCAGCGGGTAAATTATCACAGCAAAGCTCGCATATCTCGTACATTTTTTCGATGGGCTCTCCAACACTCAACCCGCCTATTGCATTTCCTGTAGCGTTTTTTGATGCAATATATTCACAGGAGAATTTTCTCAGATCGTGATGAACACCGCCCTGTACGATGGGAAATAAATTCTGTGTATACACATATTTATCTGGTGTAGCATTGAATTGAGTAAAACACCTGTCGAGCCAGCGGTGTGTTAATTCCATAGATGTTTTTGCATACCCGTATTCGCTTCCGCCAGGCGGACATTCATCAAATGCCATGATGATATCGCCGCCAATTACCCGCTGGATATCCATTACTTTTTCCGGTGTAAATAAATGTTTACTGCCATCTATATGCGATTGAAAAACGACGCCTTCTTCATTTATTTTCCGGCTCCCTGCGAGTGAAAAAACCTGGTAGCCACCACTGTCGGTAAGTATGGGCCGGTCCCAGCCGTTGAATTTGTGTAAGCCTCCCGCATTTTCCAATACTTCTAATCCCGGCCTTAAATAAAGATGATAGGTATTGCCTAATATTATTTGTGCTTGTACATCATTTTTAAGTTGTTGCTGGGTAACGGCTTTTACACTACCCACTGTACCAACAGGCATAAAAATGGGTGTCATTATCTCCCCATGATCGGTTGTGATTTTTCCTGCACGTGCTTTTGTGGAAGTATCAGATGTATGTATTTCGAACTGTAAACTGGACATAAAAAGATGATGTGTTATGTAAGATGTATGATGTGAGATGTACGATCTCCATTCAAATCATACATCTCACATCATACATCCAACATTTATTTATTGCTTCCGCTTTCCCTTCAGCGTCTCAAGTATCTGCTTTTGTATCTCAAGCTCTTTTGCCTGGCGCTCCTGGTCTTTGATATTGTCGCTGATCTCTTCTTCTAATCTGCGTTTCTTTTTCACAAGGTCTTTTCCATCATCCTGTAAATTCTCATTCTTTTTATCTGCTTTCTTAACTTCATCTTCCTGTGCAGCGATCTGTTGCTCCAGATCATATACAGCTACCGTATTTCTTAAAGAATCTAAATAATTTTTGGCCCTTCCAAAAACATTTCCATCGGAAGATTCACTGACAAATGCATCGAAACCTTTTGAGATCATCATGGTAACGATACTGTTTTCTTTATCTTTTTTACTTTTTTTATCTACCATAAAATAAAGATCAAGAGGTTCTGTGCCCAATTCTGTAAGACGCACACCCTTATACACAGTAAATCCTTTTGAGCTATTGCCTTTATATCCTTTTTTTGAAAATGCATCTTCAATAGCATCTTCAACAATTTTTGCAGAAAAGGGAACATCATTTTCTATTGCAGGCCGGGATTCTTTTTGATAATCCACTTTAATGCTGTGTGACTGTGCAAATGAAAAGGAATAAGCAATACATAAAGCAATAGCCAGAAATAACTTTTTCATAGATCAAAAATTTTTTATAAAGATATTACTATTGGAATTAATACCGCCTGTTGATATCCTTTTAAGTTGTAAACAAATCTTAAAATAAATAATCGATATAGCTTAAATTTGCAGCCATGCATTTACCAAAGCTATTGTTGCAAAACTGGCAACTGATCTTATTTATTATTTTTTGTTCGGTTACATTTATCCAGCTTTTTTATTACCTGTTCTTTTTCTGCAGGTTATCTTTTTATAAAGAGAAAACAAAAACCAATTCACGTACCAATGCAGTGAGTGTTATCATATGTGCCAGGGATGAAGCAGAAAACCTTGCAAAGAACCTGCCCGGATCATTGGTACAGGAATATAAAACCACGCATGAAGTGATCGTGGTAAATGACAATTCTTTTGATGAAAGTAAATACATATTGGAAGAGTTTAAGAAAACATTTAAGCAATTGCAAATTGTAGAACTTACCCAGGAAGCAAAAATGATCCCCGGTAAAAAATTTCCCTTAAGTATTGGGATCAAATCATCCAAACATGAGATCCTTTTATTAACAGATGCAGATTGTGTTCCGGCAAGTGAACACTGGATCAACAGTATGCAGGAAGTATACGATGATGAAACAGAAATTGTGCTTGGTTATGGAGCTTACAATAAGAGGAAGGGATTTTTGAATAAATTGATCCGCTGGGAAACATTTCATGCGGCCATGCAATACTTAAGCTATGCTTTGGCCGGTACACCTTACATGGGTGTAGGAAGAAATCTCAGTTATAAAAAAGCGATCTTCTTCCGGCACAAAGGATTTTCGGCGCACAATAATATACCTGGTGGCGATGACGATCTGTTCATCAGCGCAGCGGCAACAAAACGCAATACCAGGATCAATATTGACAAAGACAGTTTTACACTGAGCAATCCGCCAACAACCTGGAGTCAATGGCTGGCACAAAAAAAACGTCACTATACTACCAGCAAACATTACAAACCTGTTCATAAATTTTTATTGAGTTTGTATGCAGTTTCGCATTTTTTATTTTACCCGTTATTGATATCGGCATGCATTTTCTACAATTGGCAATATGCACTGATCGCATTTGCTATAAGATTTCTCATACAGCTCTTGCTGTATTCCAAAACAATGAATAAGCTGGGTGAAAAAGACCTGTTACCATTATTCCTTTTCTTTGATATATGGATGTTCTTTTATTATATCATTTACGCACCGGCACTTTTAAAAAACCCAAAGCCAACCTGGAAATGATAACACGGATTTTTAAAACGAACCTGCCTGTCGGCAGACAGGTTTCACGAATTATATAGTGCTTGTTTTTAATTCGTGTAATTAGTGTCTTAAATTCGTGCTATAATAAAATGGAAATCTTACAAAAATATTTTTCAGAATTTACAGCCGCACAGGAACATCAGTTTTCTTCATTGAAAGACCTGTACACTGAATGGAATGAAAAGATCAATGTGATCAGCAGGAAGGATATGGATAATTTTTATTTACACCATGTACTGCATTCATTGACCATTGCTGCTAAATTTAATTTTGAAAATAATATGCAGGTAATGGATCTGGGTGCAGGTGGAGGTTTTCCGGGAATACCATTGGCTATATTTTTTCCGGAAGTATCTTTTCACCTGGTAGACAGTATCAATAAAAAATTAAAAGTAGTTGAAGAAATTGCTGCTGCGATCGGACTTAAAAATCTTACCACACAACATACCCGTGCCGAGGATATTAAGAACAGGCAATTTGATGTAGTGGTTTCCCGGGCCGTTGCCCCATTAAAAGACCTGTGGCACTGGAGTAAACCGCTCATAAAAAAGAATAAGGATTCCGAAGCTGTGAACGGCCTTATATGTTTAAAAGGTGGCGATCTTACCAAAGAAATTTTTGAAAGTGGTTGTAAACCATTTGTTTGGGAAGTTGATAAAATTTTTCCCGAAGCATATTTCAAAGATAAATACATACTTTACCAGTCTGCAAAGAAATAGGAATTCACTTATAAGCTATGTGAGATGGTAATTTATTTTACAATTCGCTAATTCGCTGTTGGTCAGGCGACCATAACTGTTCGGAAGATTACTAACTCCGGGCTTTAGCCATGATAATATACTTCCACAAATGCTGTAGCTAATTAGTTCATCAGGGCTAAAGCCCTTGGCTACAGCACTTTTCTCTAACCCCAGCCTTAAGGCTGGGGTTAGAGAAAAGTCATCTTCCGAACACTTGTGGTCGCCTGACCAACAACTTTAGTTGACAAATAAGTTCCCCCAACCTACATTTTTTTAGTGTTAAAATTCACCTACCTGTTTAGGGTATTTTTTAATTGAATAATTTAATCCAGTTTTGCAGTATGAATATATCTGTTGCAATCGTAGAAGACAATCATGACATCCGCAATGCACTTGAGCAGATCATTGATTCTGCAGAAGGATATAAACTGGCATGTTCCTGTGTAAATGGTGAAGAAGCGTTGATAAAATTACCCATCTTCCAACCCAAGGTAGTTTTAATGGATATCCAACTGGGTGGCATCACTGGCATTGAAGTAGTAAGGGAATTAAAACATACTTATTCTGATATGCTCTTCATGATGTGTACGATCTATGAGGATGATGAAAAAATATTTGAAGCATTGAGTGCAGGTGCCAGCGGTTATATTATTAAAAAAACTGCTCCTGCAAAAATGCTTGATGCGATAAAAGAATTGTATGAAGGCGGAGCACCGATGAGCAGCCAGATCGCTAGAAAAGTTGTATCTGCTTTTCAAAACAAACCGGCTAATCCGGGTTTCAGCCACAGCCTCGATGTGCTTACAAAACGTGAAAAAGAAATTCTTGAAATGCTTTCAAAAGGTCTTGTTTATAAAGAGATCGCTCATCAGTTAAATATCAGTTCAGAAACCGTACGCAAGCATGTGTACAATGTTTATGCAAAACTGCATGTATCAAATCGTGTAGAAGCAGTAAATAAATTTTTTGGCCGATGACTATGCTGATTTCAGGTAGAAATAAAAACCGTCCCGATTTATTTGGGACGGTTTTTATTTCTACCAACTTTTCATTCGTCATTGTGAGGAACGAAGCAATCTGTGTTCTCAATTATTAGATTGCTTCGTTCCTCGCAATGACGATATTTATTTTTACCAGCTCAATTCCAGGGAATTGTTTTTCCGTTCTATATCTGCCATTCGTTTGGAAGGATCAATTACTGCTTTGGTAAGATCGGTGAGCTTGTGTTTAAATTCAACGATATATGTCGGATGTGTCCAACGCCATTCCTCATGTACAATATATGGCTGTGATGGATTTTCGTTTTGTTTGTTCCCAAACATTAAATTCAATGGAATATTGTGCATTTCTGTGGTACCATCTTTAAACCTGAGTTGCAGGTCAATAGGCATAGGCATTTGCCCGATCCTTTTTAATCGGATCTTTGAAATACCATTTTCTTCCCAAAGGCTGTCGATACTGTAATTGATCGTTTTGGTTGTGCTGATCCAGTACTCTTTGTACCAGTCCAACTGAAGCCCGCTCACTTCCTGTGCTACTTTGAAAAAATCATTTGTATTCGGATGTTTGAAGCGCCATTTACTATAATAGTCCAGCAAAATTTTATCCCTTGCATTGGCCCCGACAATATAACCCAGTTGTTCCAGGAAAACTTCTCCTTTACTGTATGATGCAACGCTATATGCAAAATTTGAATTGTAATGATCACTGTGTGTAGTAATTGGTTCTTCCAAACCACTTTGCACCAAACGGAAATATCCATTATAAGAACCGGAATGATCTTCTGGTAAAACATTTTCTACCAGTTCCCTTAAATTTTTACTTTCAGGATGTGCTTTTAATGTATCCCTGTAATCCTGCAAAGAAGATTTCTTATTGTAGAACTTTCCAACAAGGTCATCAGCATAACTTGCAAAACCTTCATCCATCCATGGACAAAGACTTTCATTTGTTCCAAGCATCATCTGGTACCAGCTATGCATCCACTCATGAAAAACAGTACCCAGCGAAGGACTGTGTATCAGGGTTGCCATCGGGTATTCCATACCACCATCCCCGCCTTGTATGAATGAATATTGCGGATAAGGATATTTACCAAAAGTTCTTTCAATGAATGGAAGTACCGTAACAGCTGCATCTCCTACTTTCGCCCATGCGGTATCGTTACCAGCATTATTCTGTTTGTAATTATAAATAACATGTATTACCGGACCATTGGTAACTTTTCTTACCAGGTGCATATAATCAGGATCAGCGGCCCATACAAAATCGTGTACATTGTTGCCGGTAAAATGCCAGTTGCGTTTTGCTACGGTAATTGATTTGAGTTCAGTGCCGGGTTTATCATATCCCCACCCTATTTCATTGGCATTGACCAATACACCTGTTCCACCTAATTTATAAGTTTTATCAATGCTGATCGTTACATCAAAATCTCCCCATACACCATAAA
>JANNBU010000060.1:0-6340 GCA_031385805.1 Ferruginibacter sp. | reverse complement strand
ACATCTGTAAATGAGATCCTGAATTTATTATTGGTCTTATTACTGAACTTGGAATTTAATTCCAGGTTTCCTGAATGCGTTGAAGAAGGGAAGAATTCGGCGCTGTTTATAAAGTTGATGGTTGAAGCAGTACTACGCCCTGGGTTTATTCTTTCAGTTTTTGTATACCGGTAGCTAAGCGTTAATTTATTTTTACTGTTAAGATTGAAGTCAAATCTTGTATTAATATTGATACGATCAACATCATCAGGGTTGTTTAAAAAATCACCGGGATCATATCCATATTTGGTTCTAAGGTGGCTAACTAATTTATTTACGGTATCAACAATGTTGAACCGAACCGAACCATCAGGGTTCAATACGTTTACCGGTGTATATGGTTGTGGACGACTGTCTTTCTGAACTTCTGCATTTAAAAAGAAGAATGCTTTGTTCTTTATGATTGGGCCGCCGAAGGTGAATCCATAAGTTTTATTTTTGAATGATGTTAATTTCACTCTTTTAACAGTGTCGGGTAAACGTCCCGGTGTTACACCTGACAGGTTTTCATTTCTGAAGATATAATATGCCGAACCATGGAAATTATTGGTTCCCGATTTTGTGATCGCATTAATGGCTCCACCGGTAAAATTACCCAGCGCTGCATCATAGGGAGATATCTGAACAACGATCTGGTCAATGGCATCAATACTGATAGGAGGGGTGCCAGCACGGCCACCATTTGTACCCTGGTCGCTCACGCCAAATACATCATTGTTAACAGCACCATCAATTAAAAAACCATTGTAACGGTTATTCTGACCTGCAATAGATATTCCTCCGGTAGAAGTTATTTTTGTTTGAGGCGTATAACGGATAAAATCGTTCAGATTTCTCCCGATAGTTGGTAACAGTGCCAGTTTTTCCCTGCTGATCTGTGTTTCATTTCCTGTTTTGGAAATGGTTCTTGTACCGGCAACAATGACAGCTGTTAATTCAGTGGCTTTTTCTGCTACAACAAAATCTGTTCGTTGAACATCACCTAATTGAAGAAATACATCTTCTTTTTTTGATAATTCATAACCAACAAAAGTAGATGTGATCGTATAAGGGCCGCCGGGGTTCATATTGCTGATATCAAATTGTCCACCCTTCCGTGCTATCGCTGTATATACTGTGCCGGTTGGTATATGAGTAGCTGTTATAGAGGCTCCCGGAAGGGCATTGCCGCTCTTGTTTTTTACAATCCCGGTAATACTACTGGTAGTAACCTGAGCATGTACCAGGGATGTCATTGCGGTAAGAGCAATGAGAAAAGATAAAATTTTCTTACAGTTCATATGAGTTAGTTTGGTTTTCAATGGCAAAGAAAGCAAATTATTTGATAATTCAGGCCAACATTCTATTAACAAATGCACAGGAAGTCTTAATAAATAAAAAGCTGCTTTTTTAAATAAATGACGTATTCTAATTATGATTGATAAATGTTGTACCGATTTGTATTGTCATGCTGAGGAACGAAGCATCTCTTCATTGATTCTTCCACAGTCAGTACTGAAGAAAGAAGCATCAGAATGACAAACTGCTCAGATCTCGATTTTTACCATTTTGGACAGTCCATTTTCGAAAAACGAAAACTTAAATACTAAAAATGTAAACCTTGTTAACTTTGTACTATAATTATAATTTATGTTAGATAGCATTGAAGATGCAATTGAAGATATCAAAAATGGTAAATTGGTTATTGTTGTTGATGATGAAGACAGGGAAAATGAAGGTGATTTTATTACCGCCGCCCGAAATGTTACACCGGAAGTGATCAACTTTATGAGCAAGCATGGCCGTGGTCTTATCTGCGCTCCTTTAGTAGAAGACCGTTGTAATGAGTTAAACCTGCAGCCTATGGTCATAGACAATACCTCTCTTCATGAAACTGCTTTTACTGTGAGCATTGACCTGTTGGGAAACGGATGTACAACCGGTATTTCTGCACAGGACCGGTCGAAGACCATACTGGCATTGGTTGACCCTGCTACCAAAGCAGAAGATCTTGGAAGGCCCGGGCATATTTTTCCATTGCGTGCCAAAAAAGGTGGAGTATTAAGAAGATCCGGCCACACCGAAGCAACCATTGACCTGTCAAGGCTGGCCGGGTTTGAACCTGCGGGTGTACTCGTTGAGATCATTGACGAAGACGGTTCCATGGCAAGACTGCCGCAGTTATTGTTAATTGCCAAAAAATTTGACCTGAAGATCATTTCCATAAAAGACCTTATTGAGTACAGGTTAAAAACCGAATCATTGATCCAGGAGGAAGTAAGGGTTCAGATGCCTACAAAGTATGGCGTATTTGAACTGATCGCTTACAGGCAGGTCACAACCGGGGAAGTACACATGGCCATGAGAAAAGGCGAATGGAAAAAAGATGAACCGGTATTGGTAAGGGTACACAGCAGTTGTATGACAGGAGATATATTGGGTTCATTGCGCTGTGATTGTGGCGAACAACTTCATCATGCACTTGAAATGATAGAAACAGCAGGAAAAGGTGTGGTATTGTATATGAACCAGGAAGGACGTGGCATCGGGCTCATCAATAAATTAAAAGCGTATAAACTGCAGGAAGAAGGAATGGATACAGTGGAAGCAAACCTTCACCTTGGCTTTGGGATGGATGAAAGGGATTATGGTGTAGGCGCACAGATATTGCGTGAATTAGGTATTACCAAAATGAAACTTTTAAGCAATAACCCCAAGAAAAGGGCCGGTTTACTTGGCTACGGACTTGAAGTAACTGAAACTGTTCCGATAGAAATGAAACCCAACCAGCACAATGAGAAGTATTTATTTACTAAGAGAGATAAGTTGGGGCATGAGATTTTGAATGGGTTGTAGGGGATACAGGATACAGGATACAGGATACAGGATACAGGATACAGGATACAGGATACAGGATACAGGATACAGGATACAGGATACAGGATACAGGATACAGGATTTTACCATCGTACAAGTTAGCAATATTTTACAATGCTACGAACCGGTATCTGGGATCTTGTATCCGGTATCCCGGATCATTTCTTCTCCAAATACTTAATAACCGCCAACCTTATATCCGAAACGGGGTCTGGTAAAACGTTCACGATCCCGGAATTGCCTGGCTTAAGAAAACCAAGATTTGATTCTCCTCCTGTTAATAAAAAATCGGGTAGGGCTACCCGGTAGGTCTTTAAACTATCAACTGGTATATTTTCCACATTCCATACATGAGAACCGGCATCAAAAGAAACTGCCTCATTAAAATGCAGGTAACCACCAATGCCTTTGTTCTTTGATCGCTGTTCAAATATTTGCAGCAACAGGCTTCCTTTCATATCAACTTCACGAATACTTCCGCCAAAAGGAAGGGTGCGGATGATATCATATTGTGTAACAGGAATCTGCATGATGTCATCTACCCTGATAGAACCTGCATTCATTATTACTACAGATGCTGTTGGCACTGCTTTGGCAATAGCAGCCACTATGAGTTTGGTCAGATTGGTAGGTCCGTTCCTGATTTCCGTTTCACGGCCATCCAATGGTTCGCCATTATTAAGTACAATTTTCCGGGCATCAAAACCAAGCGATGCATAATTGTTCTCAGCAATATTTACCCAACGTTCAACAACTGCATTGCAGGCACTGTCCAAAACAATGTTTTCATCTAAGGTCTCCAGCTTTGTAAACACTTTTACCTTGTGTTTATTTTTATTAATCGTTAAGGTAACAATAAAAGCAGATTTGGCATTTGCCATTGCTTTTGTAATAGTAACATTCCCTGCTTTTTCAAAACGCTGATCATGTTCATGTCCTCCCATGATGGCAGCAAGGCCAGGGATTTCTTTTGCAAGCATTTCATCTTCTTCCATCGACTGGTGTGTTATGGCAACCACTGCATCTGTTGAATCTTTTAATCTTTCATACAGGATCTTTGCGGCTGTCAATGCATCTGTATAACTTACGTATCCTGCTTTGTTGAATGGAATGGTTAACCCGATAATGCCGATCCTGGCAACAGTTCCATCAGCATCTGTTATTGTTTTTATCAGGCTCACGGGGAAAGGGTCGTTCCCTGTAGTACTGGTTTTTGCAAAAGGAATGATCTGTCCATTCTGCTTGTGATAAGTATTGGATGCGATCCATTGAAAACGGGATTCGTTTATGCGTTCCTGTAATTCAGATTCTTTGATATCGAATTCATGATTTCCGAATATGGCAAGATCAAAACCTGCCGCATTCATTGCTTCGATCATCTGTTTGCCACGAATGGCCTTGCCCTGGTATTTTAAACTATTGTAAACAGAGGGGCTGACAAAATCACCCGCCATCAGCAGGAAAGTATTCGGATTAAGGTCAAGGTATTTTTTTTTAATCGTGGCTACCCTTGCCAAACCGCCTTCTTTGCCGGCAGCCAGCGGGGCTATTTCATATACATCATTTACCTGCACAAAATTTATCCTGATGATACCGTCATCTGTTTCAGCTGCCGAATAACGCACAGGATTACAGGAGGATGCTGCAAAAAGGATGACCACTGCAAACCAAAAGATATTTTTCATGTTTAAATTTATGGAATTCTATGCAGATATTACCTGGGGAAGGTCTTAACCTGTGTATTATTGTACAGTTCCTGTTCCTTCTGTTCGATCTTTCGCTTACTCCTAAAAATGTCGGATAATTTATTGAAGTCCTTGCGGTAAGATAATTGAATACCAGAGCGGTTACGCTGTCCCGTAGTGATATCAATGCTTGTGCGGTTGAATCCTACCACACGCAAAGAACCGTCATTGTTCAACAACCACTCAATAGTTATATCCGGGGTTAATAATCCTTTTTTACTAAGTTGCGTATAAGGATTATTGTAATCAAGGTTACCGCCGATGAGGAAATATATCCGGTTGCTTAAGAATATTTTCAGTCCCGCCCTAACATTGGCCTGCAACTGGCTTAGTTGTAAATTAACCGAAGGGCTGATATCAATGTAGGTGGAAATAACGCCGTTGGTTGCTCTTAAAAGTTCCTTGTTAAATATATTGGTGAGCCATCCGCTTACGATCCCTCCAACAGTGGTTGTAGCCTGTGTCAGGATATTCTCACCCGATATAAAATTCTGTCCGTCGGTAATGAATGTATTAAAAAGCAGCACACTTGCTACCTGCTTATTCATTTCATTTTCATCATTTTTAAAATCTTCCAGTCTTTTTATAAAGAAGGGATCGCCTTTGAGACTGCTTTTTTCTGTAAGCTGAAATTCAAAACTGATCTTCGGTTTTGAAAGAAGACCGCTCAGGTGAGAAACAATGGTAATGTCTTCCGGTTGTTTCAACGAACTGGTAGAATTGATGTTGTTTATCGGGTTAAGAAGGCTGCTGATATCTACTTTCTGCGCTAAATAAACGGCATTGAGATCAATGATCGCTTCATAAGGATCTCCGTTCCAGGTTATGCTGCCACGGTTAAGGGTAAACGGCCTTTTTAAAAATGTCTGAAAGTTGAAAGTATATTCACCTTCTGTGATCTCATATTTACCCCTGATAGTGATCGGCTCCTTGTTACCAACACGGATATTCAGCGTTCCGCTGCCCTGGCCCTTGATGATATCACCGGTTTCTTCATCCAGGATCACATCAATTTTGCAGGCAGGATTTGCAGTAAGGCGCATGTTAACAACAATATTGGTCGATTCATTTGCCTTGATCGAATCTTCCATCAAAGAACCAAACTGGATAAATTCAATATAGTCAGATGAATTACTTTCTTTACTGCTGCCCGTTGGTAAATAAATATGACTGCTGTCTAAATAACTTGGCTGGCCGGTGATGTTCATTACCATGTTTGTAACAGGGCCATTTAAGGTCATCAGTGCCTTGCCGGTAACATTGCCATAGAACTGGCTGTTGTCTTTTTTGGTTGTATTTAAAAGCAGCATTTTTGCTGTTTCAAATCTTATATTATCAAAAGAAAAATTATTAAAGAACTGGTGATGCATTTTGCCGCTTACCGTTCCTTCATTTGAAAGTGTATCTTTTAGTTGCATGCTGCCCAGGTTGATCTCATCTTTTTCGAATATGACCGTTTCATTGGTAAAAAGATATTTACATTGGGTATAGGCAACTTTTAAGGAGCCGCTGTCGATCGTAGCCTGTCCGGTTAAATATTTATGATCACCCCCACCATACAATTTAAGGTCGCTGTGAGCAAAACCACTCATTTCGCTGAATATGGAACCGAGATATGGTTCAAGGATATTCAGGTTCAGGCGACCGGCATATAAATTTATATCCATCTGGTTCTCTGAAGAATCTTTGTAGTTGTACCT
>JANNBU010000225.1:0-9648 GCA_031385805.1 Ferruginibacter sp. | reverse complement strand
TTGGATATTTTAATAATATGGATGTTTTTGCAGGATATGCAATTCCCTCACGGGCTTTTAATAAGATAGAATTGGAGAGATAGGTAACTGAGTAGAAAGTAAAATTAACCATTTTTTTGAAATATTATAATTTTTTTTTAGATATTTAATGCTTTTGCCCCTTCTTTTTTCCATTTTCAACTAAATCATGATTTTTTAATTATATCAGCGCTTAAAATGGGGTTTCCTATCTCTTTATCTAATCCCCGGAAACCAAATAAGTGCTATAAATCATGGTATTTCTCCTCAAAAACGCCATATCAGTCTTCCGGAACATCTCTTTTACACATCAAAAAATGCTTAAAAAACTAATAACCGTTAGTTTTGCAACAATGGCCAAAATAAAAGCAGAAAAGAACGGCACTAAAAAGGATGTCATCACCAAAAAAGGGGCTGCCCTTTTCAGGAAAAAGGGATTTGCAGCAAGTTCTATGAGAGAACTGGCAGATAATATTGGGGTAGAAGCATCCAGCCTTTACAATCATATTGGATCTAAAAGTGAGATATTACAGAACATTTGTTTTAAAGTAGCCAATGATTTCAATATGCACCTGACAGAGGTAGAGAAAAAGCCGGGAAATGCTGTTTCAAAATTAAGTGACCTGATACGCTTTCACATTCACATGATGCTGGATAGTTATGATGAAGTATTTGTAGCCAATCATGAATGGAAACAATTAGAAGAGCCTTATCTGAGTAATTTCCTGAACCAGCGGAAAATTTATGAAGGACGCCTGATAGAAATAGTAAGTGATGGAATTAAGAACAATGAATTAAAAAATATGCAGCCTCATGTGGCAGTACTCATCATATTATCTGCAGTAAGAGGAATTGAATTCTGGCAGCGTCATAAAAAAAATATGAATATTGCCGACCTGGAAAATGACATGGTAACTCATCTTTTAAACGGATTAACAAAATAAAATGGCAGCACATTTTCACACACTGAAAATTAAAAATATAAAAAAGGAAACCGCGGAATGTGTTTCGATCAGTTTTGATATACCCGAAGATCTCAAAACATTATTTGCATTTAAAGAAGGGCAAAATATTACAGTTAAAAGAAATATTGACGGAGAAGAATTACGCAGGTCGTATTCTATCTGTTCAGCACCTTATGAAAAAGAACTACGGGTAGCCGTTAAAAAAATAGCCGGCGGATCATTTTCTCAATTTGCCAATGACAATTTACAACCGGGTGATATGCTGGAAGTGTTGCCACCCACCGGTAAGTTCAATGCAAAGTTGCATGCAAATAAAAATTGTAATTACTTAGCCATTGCTGCCGGCAGCGGTATTACGCCGATCATGTCTATCATAAAGCATACACTTCAATCAGAAGCGAACAGTTGTTTTACATTAATATATGGTAACCGTGACCGTAACTCGATCATCTTTTTTGATGAACTTGAAGGGTTAAAGAATAAATACATGCAGCGGTTTAATTTTATCAATATATGAAGCAGGGAAAGAACAGATGCGGAAATTTTTTATGGCAGGATAGATGAAAACAAATTGATCGCTCTTGGAAAATTATTGCCATACCAAAGCTTTGATGAAATTTATCTCTGCGGCCCTGAAGAATTAATTTTTACTGCCAGTGATCATTTACAAAAAAACGGCGTAGCGAAAGCTAATATCCATTTTGAATTATTTACAACTCCCGGGCAAAAAAATACCGCTGTAAAAATCAAAGAACAGGTTGCAGACTCCGGCCCTAAAAGCAATATCACCATTAAATTAGACGGAAGAAGTTTTGATTTTGACCTCAATTTCAACAGCAGCAGTATCCTCGATGCCGCATTACAACAGGGCGCCGATCTTCCTTATGCCTGCAAAGGCGGCGTTTGTGCAACCTGCCGTGCCAAATTAGTATCAGGTGAAGTTGATATGGATGTAAATTATGCTTTGGAACAGGAAGAGGTGGAACAGGGTTTTATACTTACCTGTCAATCGCATCCTCGGAGTAATAAGGTGGTGGTGGATTTTGATGTGAAGTGACGAAATTTAAGGACAGATCATATATTATACGTATCTGTTTAATCGGGTTGAACTGGGTTGCAATGCAACAAACATTTGTGAATTTCCAAAATGTGGCTCTTCCTCTCACTTTTCAAAAACATATTTAATGTGCAACCCGGATAAAAATCGCACCCGCATTACAAAAAAAGATCTTAGCTGTTTAAGCCAATACCCGCCATTATTCATTTAATTTTCCAATTCAAATACCTAATTCCTCTATATAGTTTTACCAGTTACTTCACTACCTGTCCTTTCGCTTGAAATTGTTGTGTCAATTGCATACCTCACAAAATCATTTAAGGTAACTTTTTTAATTGCGGCAAAAATGGCTGCCTGCCTGTGAAGTTCAGATGGGATACGAACATTAAAACTTCCTTTATAAGTTTTATCCGGAGCTTTATTAATTTCTTTACAGGTTGACAAATAATCTTCTACAGCCTCAGTAAAAGCCTTTTTTAGTTTTTTTACTGACTCAGCTTCGAAGTTTACTAAATCATTAATACCTATTAATTGCCCATAAAACACCTCGTCTTCAGCACTGAAGTGAATGTTCGCATAATATCCTTTGTATTGTAAGATGTCATTCATCTTTAATTTTTCCTTTTTCTTTTAAATTTTCAACTACTTGTCTGATTGCGTATTTTTTAACTATTTTGGCAGGATGCGGTTTATGCAATAAAATAATATTTCCGCTTCCATCTACAAATCTTCTTCTTGAACCTGCCGTTTTTCCCGTGTTTATCTCAGCATAACCATATGATCGTAAAACTTTTACCAGTTCATCCCAGGTTAAATCTGCTGGTATTGATAGAAATCTATCAGTTAACTTACCCTTTTGGCTCATTTAATTTTTTTATTACCCCGTTACTAATATTTCAAACATGATTTATAAAAGATTTAAATTGTTAAAAATGCAACTAAATTTCAGTTACAAGATACATCTTTTTACCTTATTTCCAAATTATTTTTACTTGAATCATCGACCATACTGATTAATTGATTGCATAAATGCACCATAACTAAGGTTTGCTGCAGTACTTGGATATATGAAAGATTAAAGGACAATTTGTATATTTATACAAGCCAATTTAAAAAGGCAACAGCCAGAAAATAGCAGCACTTATCTAAAGCATAAGTACATGAATAAAATCATTTCAATTAAAATATTGGAGAATTATCCTTTCGGGATACAATTTCAAGACGGTGAAACAAAAACAATAAATTTTCAACAATTAATTGGAAAAGGAATAAGTTCTTTATTGTTAGACAAAGAATATTTTGAAAAAGCAACAATTGATAATGGAGGCGGTTTAGAATGTCCTAATGGGGCTGACTTTTACCCCAATTTTTTAAAAGACTATATATAAAAATCAGAATTTGTATCCTAAAATAAATCACATCGCCGGGCAACGTACTTTCAAAATATTAAGCTTCTTTCTAAAAACCATCCCCGCCACACCAGTATAAAAACACACAACTACGGTTAACTGTAATATCATTGCTCCTGTAACCACGTTATTTATTCACTTTTTTGCGGCTCATTAATTCAAGTCCGTATTTTATTGGTACGGCAAATGATATTTGTGTACCCACGGTATCTGATACGCCTGTATAATAAATACCAACAACACGTCCTTCATCATCAAATAATGGCCCGCCGCTATTAGCTTCCCCGGTAGTACTGATCGTTAGCTGGTATGAATCACCGAAAGTATTATAGCTGATGTCTTTAGCGCTGAATTCGGAAGATCCGGGTATGATGCTTTCAACAGTTCCGGGTGTTACTTTTGGGGTTGGTATTGTTGTGATCTTTACATCCCGCTTAAAAGTATCTTTTGATCTGCGTACTACAAATCCCTGTGGGGCAACGCCGGGATATCCCATTACGGTTAACGGTTGCCCGGGTTTTACTTTAGCATAATTATCAAACATAGTAACCGGCGACAAGGATTCGGGTGTCGATATTTTTATGATGGCCACATCATGATCGTCGGAAGCTTGTGCAGGTTGCGATGCAGGATGCCGCAATGAAGTACCCGAAAAGATCACATCCATATATATATTCTTTCCCCTGATGCTTCCTTTCCATTGAGTATATCCTCCGGCTACCTGGGTTTCGGCTGGCACCCATCCGAATACTTCTGTAGCTGTAACTGTTTTACTCTGAACAACCACCGGAACTCCTCCTACATAACGGACAAGGACACCCGGAAATGCGCTGGCAGGAAAATTATATCTCGTACTCCATGCTGCACCGATGTGGCGGTTTGTTAAAATAAATCCATCCTGCGATACAACAAACCCTGAGCCCGATGCTGAAGCATAACCTACAGGTGCCCCAAAATCTACATTCTTCTGAATATCGATGAACGGTTCTATCTGTCCCTGGTTATTCTCAATATATGCAGCATAATACCTTGTTTCCCCATCAGTTCCTTTTACCGGCCAGTATTTATGCCATAATTCCACGCCGGTATTGGCATCAAATAATTGCCATCCGAATTCGATCTCTACAATCTTATCGTTATTTTCTTTGGAAATTATTTCAAGAGACTTTTTATTTTTTTTTGCTGAATCCTGCACATGTACGATCGTTGTTTTTGTGCCTCCAAGTAATTTATCTTTAAAGACATAGCCTAATATCACTAAAACTGCCAGGATGCCCGCCAATATGATCGCTATCTTATTGCCGGATTTTTTTCTTTCACTTACCGGCATTTTTTCTGTACTGCTCATGTTTGGGAGTTTTGATATGTGAATGAAATATTTTTAAATATCAGGATACAAAGAGGCCGATAACCCGGTAAGAGAGGTTAAAGGATCGCATAGGACGGATCATTTTCATATTCCTAAAGATAATTACTTTAAAAAGTAATTTCTTAGTTTTTAAATTTCATTTTTCCTCTGTAAACCCACCCCTAAATCCGGTCATTATTACATCAGCTATCGTATTCAAAAACAACCTTTTCAAACCCAAATCCGTAAGCAAAATTTAATACCCGCCGCTTTTACAAGGTAAAAATCAATTAAACGCAGGGTATTGCCTATACTTAGTTTGTAGTAAGCTCAAATTATGGTTACCGGGCAATATTTTACTGAATATTTTTAAAGGGAATATTAATTCATTTTTTCAATTGAGTTATATAGGAATGAGATTTGCAAAATCTAACTGTAGTCACTATATTGTGTAACGTATGATTTCCAATAGTCCCAAATAAAACCAAATTTAAAATCTATATTTTAGCAAAAAAATTTATGCAATTTATATTCATTGGATTTCAATACCCAACAAATTTTTAAATTGCTAGAATAGAATTATCGCCTATATTTTCACCACACCTTTTTTACTTCTCTGCAATTACTTAAGAATTCAGAAAATTATTTTCTGTTTTATACCAATAATAAAAACTATATGAGAATTTTTAAAACATCCATATTAACAGGTATTCTTATTTTCTTTTCTTCTTCTTTATATAGCCAGCTTTGGCAAGAGCATGCAGAAAGGGCAAGGATTTATAAAAAAGAAAAAAAATATGATAGTGCAATTGTGTTTTATAATCTTGAAAAAGAAGTATTGAAAAAAGGTTCTTCTGGTACAAGTACTTATATAGATGTGTGCGGTGACCTGGGGATTTGCTATTATCGAATAAAGGAATATACCAAAGCAGAAGAATCTTTTAAGGAGGCCGTTGAAAAGAGTGAACGGTTTTTTGGAAAAAAAGATAACCTTTATGCTGAATCCTGTTTTGATCTGGGTAAATTTTACATGGATAAAAAGGAATATAAAAAAGCGCACCCATTATTTCTTGCTACAAAACAAGTAAAGGAATTAAATTTTGACACTGCAACTGCCACCTATGCTGCACTTTGCGATAAAATCGGCAAACTATACAGGGTTATGAAAGATTATTCCGGGGCATTGCCATTATTTATGAAGGCAATGCAAGTGCGCAAAAAGCTGTTTACAAAAGAAGATACTATTTATGCAGATTATTGTATTAGTCTTGCCAATGTTTATCTTGATATGGAGGACTATGAGAATGCAGAGCATTTATACCTGGAAGCAAATGAAATACTAAAAAGTCAAGTAGGAACAGAACATTCTGATCATGCGTTGTGTTGTGCCAATCTTGGTTTTCTTTACCGAAAAAAAGGACATTACGAAAAAGCCAAACCTTATTTGATTGATGCAAAGGAAATAAGGGGAAGGTTGAAAGGTAAGGAGGATACGCTATATGCTTTTTCCTGTAATAGCCTTGCGCTTCTTTATAAAAATATGGGCTATTTTGAGAAAGCCGATACATTATTAAGAGAAGCTAAACAAATACAAAAAAAACAATCTGGATCCGAAAGTCTGGAATATGCAGCTTTCTGTAACAACCAGGCTTCCCTTTACAAGGATATGGGTAATTATGAAGGCGCAAAACTGCTATTTAAAGAGTCAATGGGGATAAGGGAAAGGTATGGGACAGAAACTGCAGATTATGCCGGCTCCTGCTCCAATCTTGCCAATCTTTATCATCAAATGGGTTCTCTGGAGCAAGCAAAGGAATTATACCATAGATCGATAGAAATAAATAAAAAATTGGGTAAGGATAGGTCTGATTATGCTATTTCATGTAACGGGCTTGCCGCAGCATACCTTGAAATGGAGGAGTATGCTAAAGCAGGGGAATTATATACTGATGCCCGCAACATTTTAAAAAAGCAATTAAAACAAGGCCACCCTGATTATGCAAGTACCTGCAATGGGCTCGGTGTATTATATGAAAAAGAAAAAAATTATAAAAAAGCTGAACAGAATTATAAAGAAGCCAAACAAATATGGCAAACCGTTTTGGGAAAGCAACATCCCTATTATGGTGCAGCTTGCGCCAGCCTTGCAAACCTTTATTGGGCAATGGATAAGCCCAATAAGGCCGAACCGGAATATGAAGAATCTTTTGCCGTTAATGTTAAAAACCGGGATGCAGTATTTCAGTTTACAAATGAGAAAGAAAAAGAAAATTTTTTAGAAAATGTATTGGGTGAAGATGATAAAGCATACTCTTTTTACTTTTCGAAAAAAAAGGCAGCTGGTCATCCTTATGACCTGTCACTGTTTCATCGTAATCTTATCCTCAATTCTCTGGAAGCATTCAGGCAGCACATCTATTATTCCGCTGACAGTACATTAAAGAATAAATACCTGGAATGGCAAAGTTTAAGAGAATATCTTTCTGTTTTATATACCGAGCCGGCCAATGAAAGAAAAGACAGTATCGATAAAATTGAAGAACTGGCCGGTGAGCTGGAAAAAGAACTTGTTCATAATTTAGGCCCCAGCCAGGAACATAAAATTAAATGGCAGGACATCCAGGATAAACTGAAAGTAAATGAAGCGGCTATTGAATTTATAGCTTTTCATTTTAACCCTCATAGTATGAGCAGACGAAATACTGATTCAGTATTATATGCCGCTATCGTATTAAGGAAAGATAAAAACTTACCTGAGATGGTACTTCTGTGTAATGAAAAGCAATTAATAAATAAATTACATCCGGCAGTTAACAAATCAGAAGAAGATATTATAACGGCGCGTTATAAATTTTCGCAAACTGTTAATGATAACAAAAATAACATCAATAAATCTCTATTTGACTTAATATGGAGCCCTCTTGAAAAGGAGTTGAATAAGGTCGAAACAATTTACTTTGCCCCTGCGGGTATACTACACAACATATCATTTGCCACACTACCGATAACGGACACATCCGTTTTAAGCGACCGGTATCAATTGGTCCAGTTTTCCAGTACCGCATCCGTTACAGATCAGAAAGAAATATTTATCAGTTTATCTGATAGCCTTCAGTTGTATGGTGGCATTGATTATGAAGCAGGTGCATCCCCTTTAAAGGGATTTCGGGATTTTATTGCAAAGAAAGCGCATACAAGATCTTTTCAACAAGGTCTTAATAAATTAAAACCCAGTTGGGAATATTTATCTGAAACAATGACCGAAGTAGACAATATTCAAAATGCCGGCAGACAATCAGGTTACCCGAGAATTAATATGCTTTCAGACATTTACGCATCAGAAGAATCCATTAAAGCATTAGATGGTGATTCGTCTATTGCAGTTTTGCATATTGCCACTCATGGCTTCTTCTTTCCCAAAACAGAATTAAAAGACAGCCTTTCTGACTTACAGGGGAAATCAAAAGCATTTAAATATTCGGATAATCCGTTGTTAAGGTCGGGTTTGGTTTTTGCAGGTGCTAACAATGCCTGGACCGGAAAACAAATCGTAGGGTTTGAAGATGGAATACTAACTTCTTACGAAGTTTCTGATTTATACCTGCCCCGTACCAAACTGGCTGTGCTTTCCGCTTGTGAAACTGCGCTGGGAGACATAAAGGGGAATGAGGGAGTATATGGTTTACAGCGTGCTTTTAAAATTGCCGGGGTAGAAAACCTTGTAATGAGCCTTTGGAAAGTGCCCAGTGCAGAAACAAAAGAATTCATGGAACTATTTTATAAAAATATTTTTGCAAATCAATCTGTCAGTGATGCATTTTATGGAGCGCAAAAAGAAATGAAAATCAAATACCGGGGCTATCCTTATAAATGGGCTGCATGGGTTTTGCTCAGGTAATTTAATAATGGGGACAGGAAAATCATTTAATTTATAACTTTAATATTCTCATCTGGGGATAGCCAGGGATATTATTTTCTTTCGCCCATATATCGTCTATTTTTATTATCCACTCATTCGTATCATACTTAACAGCCCTGAGAAGTCTTTTTTCATTAATATAAATTTCTATTCCATCCTGATCTTTACTATTATAGATTGTAATTTTTTTATCATTTTTAATATTTTGGGGAATGCCGTCTTTAGTAAATTTAAACGTATTAAAAATATCCTGTTGGCTTGCTGTAGCGACTTCCTTATTTGAATTTCTCTGCTGCCATTCATCTACATATTTTTGTAGTGAACTGCCATCATCATTAATAAACCCAAACAAGCGCCGGTTGTATTCCATTATGCTGTCTTTTCCAACAGGAAGTTTGTTGAAGTAGTCAGCAGATTTTGATGTATCCTTGTCATGGAGCCAAATGATGCCTTTAAGCATATTAATAGTGTTCATATAAGTAACTGTGTCTATTTTTTTATCATTCAAAAAACCTCTGGCCAGTTCATAATTTGTCTCTATGTCGAAAATACAGGCGAGATTTATATAAGCATTGGTATATGCAAGATCCAGCGTTTTGGCTGCTTCAAAATCTTTTTTAGCATCATCTAATAGTTCATCATATTTTTTATCTACTTCATTTTGACTCAGGCTGCGAGTTCTGTAATACTGTAAACGGCTTACCGGATCAAATTCTATTGGATAAATAAAGTTGATTTTATTTTTACCTTTCAGATTTAAGGCAGCCCGTAATTTTGCCACACCGGCATTATTAAAATTTTCCCTGCTCTTAAATTTATTATTTATATAATCAAAACAATCAGCTGCCGCTTTATATTGCCCAATTTGATTTAAAATTTTCCCTGCTTTAAATACTGTAAGAAATTCTGCAGCCCGTAATTTGCTCCTTGCG
>JANNBU010000172.1:0-2966 GCA_031385805.1 Ferruginibacter sp. | reverse complement strand
GGTAAAAATATTCCCTTCACTCAGTTCTTCAATATCTTCCAGGATGATCTCTATTGCCTTGGTGCTTTTCTGTAGATACACCGATCAAAACAAACCATGCAACAAAAGTTGTAACCGATACGGCAACTGCCAGTGCATAACTCACGTATCCCGTACCATACCAGAAACCTGGTTCCATATCATATTTTTGTCCGCATACAGGGCAATTATCATGCATATCAAAGATGTGGGATAACTTAAGTTTACGGTAAGCATTGTTGTCTTTAAACATCGGCCCCTTCCTGCATCTCGGGCATTTCATAGTAAGAATACTCCAGTAATAATTAGGAGTTGGCCGTTTTTCCTCGATCATCCGGCAAAGGTATTTAATAAAAAAGTGAGTTTGATATATTCTATCTTTTGTACCGACTAATTTTTTAAACAAAAATTTGTTGACAGCGGGATCAAACTCCCTCTCCTTTGGAGAGGGTCGGGGAGAGGTTACAGTTTATTATTTAGCAGGAACCAATGCCGCTATTTTCTTTCTTTCACCGATCTGTTGTCTCCACATGGCATAATACAATCCTTTTTCTTCTAATAATTTTTCGTGTGTTCCTGTTTCAACTACATCACCTTTTTCAAGTACATAGATCTTATCGGCGTGCATGATCGTACTCAGGCGGTGTGCAATTAAAATAGTTATCTGTTCTTTCTGCGAAGAAATATCCCGGATGGTATTTGTAATTTCTTCTTCTGTTAATGAATCCAGTGCAGAAGTTGCTTCATCAAAGATCAGTAAATGTGGTTTGCGTAACAAGGCACGTGCAATAGACAAACGTTGTTTTTCTCCGCCCGATAATTTTAATCCTCCTTCGCCGATCATGGTATCGAGTCCTTTTTCTGCTCTTTGAACCAGGTTAACACAACTTGCTTTAACCAGCACATCATTCAGTTGGGCTTCAGTTGCAGCGGGATTTACAAAGACAAGATTTTCCCTGATGGTTCCGCTGAAAAGATTGGTATCCTGTGTTACAAAACCAATTTGTTTACGCAGGTCATCAAAATGTATCTCTGTTTCATCTAATCCGTTGTACAAAATTTTTCCTTCCTGCGGGCGATAAAGTCCAACTAATAATTTCATCAATGTACTTTTACCCGAACCAGATGGGCCAACAAATGCAACAGTTTCACCAACATTTGCCGCAAAACTTATATTGTCAATGGCTTTTTGTGATGCAGTCTGGTGTTTAAATGAAACATGGTTAAAAGACAATGTTTCAATATTCTTCAATGCCTTTGGATTTAGCGGTTCTGCTTCCGGTGCTTTCTGCATCAGGTTGTGAAAATTATTAAGCGATGCTTCTGCTTCACGATAGGAAAGTAAAATATTGCCTATCTCCTGTAATGGCCCAAAAACGAAGAAGGAAAATATCTGCATGGTTACCAATTGGCCTGCATTCATATCACCGCTGAAAATAAGCCACATCAAAATAAATAAGATCACCTGGCGTAATGTATTTACCATCGTGCCTTGTATAAAACTGATACTCCTGATGCGTTTTACTTTTTTTAATTCAAGCCCCAGTATTTTGTAAGTATTTTTATTCAGCCTGCTTACTTCCTGTTCGGTAAGGCCAAGGCTTTTTACCAGTTCAATATTACGGAGCGATTCTGTTGTAGACCCTGCCAGTGCAGTTGTTTCTCCAACAATATTTTTTTGAATGATCTTTATTTTCTTACTGAGAAAATTGGTGATCACTGTAAGAACAAAAATACCAACGAGGTAAGCAACAGGAATACTCCAGTGAATAAAGATCGCTGCATACACAAACACAAACACCACACCTATTATTACACCAAAAAGAATGTTGATGAAGTTGATCATGAATTTTTCTACATCAGACCTTACTTTGGTTAATACAGAAAGTGTTTCACCGCTGCGCTGGTCTTCAAATTGCTGGTAAGGAAGTTTCATAGCGTGTTGAAGGCCATCTGTAAAAACTTTTGCACCAAATTTTTGTATCACAACATTTAAAAAGTAATCCTGAAAATTTTTTGCAATGCGGCTTATCATTGCAACGGAAATGGAACAAACCAAAATAAACCAGACACCCGGTTTTTCCCAGGAGAAAGCATAAAAAAATGTATCCCAGTCAAAATTTTTGGAAGGAGGGGTTGCGGTACCCTGGTGGCTATTGGCAAGGTTAATGAGCTTCCCCAACAGGATGGGATCAACAAGCGAAAAACCTATATTCACCGCGGCAAGGGTTAAGGTAAGTACCACCAGCCATTTATATGGTTTCAGATATTGTAATAAAACTTTCATTCAAAAAATATTTTATCGTTGTTGTTTATAGTAATTAGGGAAATGCGCTGCAAAAATACATTGAAATATTTCAATGTATCAAATAATATACAATTTCGGAAAAAAAGTTAGAAAGTTCTTAGTTCATAGTTCCCAGTTGGTCTTTTTGGTTTGAACATTATATCGGTATGCATAATTTTTTAAAGATGAAACCGAAAGTTAACTATGAACTAAGAATTATAAACTTGTATTACGCTCCCCATCCCTCCCTGTCAAGGCTCCTGTACTGAATAGCTTCTGCGAGGTGTTCAGGTTTTATATCTGCTGAGGCTGCAAGATCTGCAATGGTGCGGCTTACTTTTAAGATACGGTCATAAGCTCTTGCTGAAAGGTTTAATTTTTCCATGGCTGTTTTCAACAGATTTTGCCCGGCAGTAGTTATCACACAAATTTCTTTCAACATTTTACTGCTCATTTGTGCGTTTGCATATACAGCTTCATTGTGTTCATACCTTGCAGTTTGTATCTCCCGTGCTTTTATTACACGTTCTCTTATGCATGAACTTTTTTCAAATTTTTGTTCCGATGATAATTCTTCAAAAGCAACGGGCGTTACTTCTACATGCAAGTCTATCCTGTCGAGTAAAGGACCGGATACTTTGTTCAGGTATTTTTGTACGCC
>JANNBU010000154.1:0-3250 GCA_031385805.1 Ferruginibacter sp. | reverse complement strand
TAACCGGCCTCCAGTTACCTTCCTTAGGCAATCCGGGGTTAAAATCACTTCCCTCATCTTCAACAAATTTCTGAATATGCAGCAATGCTTTTAGTTTAATTGTTTCCAGGCTACCATTTCGGTGCTTGGCGATCTTCACGTGCGTTTCGCCTTTATTATTCTCTCCAAATTCATTGGCAGTGATATCGTAATATTCAGGACGGTAAAGGAACATAACCATATCCGCATCTTGTTCTATCGCACCAGATTCCCTCAGATCACTTAACTGCGGCATCTTATTCCCTTCTTTTCTTTTTTCTACCTCACGACTTAATTGCGACAATGCAATGATCGGCACCTGCAATTCTTTGGCAAGCCCTTTCAGGTCCCTTGATATTTTGCTGATCTCCTGTTCACGGTTGCTGTTACGGTCTGCACTGCCACTCATCAACTGCAAGTAATCAATGATGATCAATCCAACATTGTGTTTGTTCTTAAGCCTGCGGCATTTTGCCCTCAACTCAAAAATATTCAGTGCAGCAGAATCATCAATGAATATCGGCGCTTTGCTCAGCCTTTCAATACCACGTTTGTACAACTGCTTCATTTCATGTTCTTCTAATTTACCACGGGAGATCTTTTCAAGCCATATCTCACTTTCTGCACTTAATATTCTTTGCACCAGCTGGCTGCTGCTCATCTCGAGGCTAAAGAATCCAACAGCTGTTGGTTTGGTCGGATGCAGGGCTGCACTACGAGCAAGGTTAAGCGCAAATGCAGTTTTACCTACTGATGGCCTTGCTGCCAATATGATAAGATCTGTTTGCTGCCATCCATAAGTTATCCTGTCGAGAGATGCAAATCCTGTTGGCACACCGGTAATATCATCCTGCCGGTTGCGCATATCCTCAATACGCTGAATTGTTTTTACCAATACTGTATCAATGCTATCAAAATTTTTACGAAGATGACTATTGGTGATCTCGAATAATTTGCTTTCGGCATCATCCAGCATATCGAAAACATCTGTACTGTCTTCATAAGCATCGCCAATAATCTCACCGCTGATGCGGATCAGTTCACGCTGGATGAATTTTTGTAAAACGATCCTGGAGTGTGCGTCAATATTGGCGGCAGATACAACAGCGTTAGTAAGCTTTGTAACAAAATACGGACCGCCAACAAACTCAAGCTCTTCCCTGAATTTTAATTCTTCTACAACCGTAAGCAGATCAATGGGCAGACTTTTTATTGCAAGTCCCTGCATGGCTTTGTAAATACGCTGGTGTGCTTCTACATAAAAACATTCGGGTTTTAAAATTTCAATTACTGTGTCGAATGCACTTTTCTCAAGCATGATAGCGCCAAGAATGGCTTCTTCCAATTCTTTTGCCTGTGGCGGTACTTTACCAAAAACCATTGACCCGAGATCCACCGCCGATTTTCGCCTTACTTTCCTGTCTTTATTTAAATTTGTGAATTCCATGTTATAAGTTATAATTGCTGTTAGGGGTTAGTTGCAAATTGAAAACCTTTTTCTCATAACGGAAATCCATAAATGATTCTGCCCGTTGTAAGTTGGGGTTCCTGTAAAAAACGGGATAAATTATCCGGTTTTGTGCAGGGCGGCTAAGATAATGGCAATTGAGTAATGATAAATTAACATTAGGCTGTTATCAACTTTGATTTGCAGATTATCCACCGGCAATTAACAGTGTAAATTAGCTTATTAACGTGTTATGAACAGGGTAATTAACATACAATATTCAACCAGACTTAAAAACGGGGTATTTTATACACAAGTAAATGCAGGTAGCATTTATTTTTGTGCACGATTAAATTTATTTTTTTACTTGCAAAACCGGGATCAAATAATTAGTTTTTAATATTTTATTACTATGCAAACCACCCTTTAAAACATCTTCTCTCAAAAAACTATCTTTGCAGCGAAAAGATTACGATACATGACTATTTCCTATAATTGGTTGAATGAATACCTGCCTACTGCACAGGCAGGCCAGCCCGAAATTATTGATCCGGAGAAACTGTCTAAGATCCTTACAGCTATAGGCCTTGAGGTTGAAAGCATGGAAAAAAAGGAAGATATAAAAGGCGGTTTACAGGGATTGCTGGTTGGCGAAGTAATTACCTGTGAAAAACACCCGGATGCAGATAAACTAAAACTCACAACTGTTTCTGTAAACAACGGGGCACCTTTAAATATTGTGTGTGGCGCTGCAAATGTGGCTGTAGGACAAAAAGTGATCGTGGCACCTGTTGGCACTACCATTTACCCGGTAAACGGAACGCCGATCAACATTAAAAAAGAAAAGATCCGGGGTGTTGAAAGTGAAGGAATGATCTGTGCAGAAGATGAAATTGGCATTGGTCATGATCACAATGGCATTATGGTTTTACCTGTTGAAACAGTTTCGGGAACTGCAGTTGCTGATATATTCAAACCAAAGGAAGATCATATTTACGAGATCGGGCTTACGCCAAACCGCATAGATGCCATGAGCCACCTGGGCGTTGCAAAAGATGTTTGTGCTTATCTGTCACATCACAACAAAATTGAAACAGCGGCTTTATTGCCTTATAAAAATAACTTCAAACCCGATAATCAGTCGCAGAAAATTGATGTGGTCATCGAAAATGAAGATGCATGTAAGCGTTACAGTGGCATCAGCATCTCGGGGATATCAATAGCCGAAAGTCCGCAATGGTTGCAGCAAAAACTGAAAAGCATCGGATTAAAGCCTATCAATAATATTGTTGACATAACCAATTTCATACTGCATGAAACAGGCCAACCACTACATGCATTTGATGCAGATAAGATAAAAGGCAACAAGATCATTGTAAGAACGGCTGTTGATGGAGAAACATTTACAACATTAGACGGAAAAGAAAGAAAACTATTTGCAAATGACCTGCTCATTTGTGATGAAACAGCCGGTATGTGCATCGCGGGCGTTTACGGAGGTATTGAAAGTGGTGTAACGGATCAAACAAAAAATATCTTTATCGAAAGTGCCTGGTTCAATCCTTCCTACATCAGGAAAACCTCTTTAAAACATACACTGCGTACAGACGCTGCAGCGAGATTTGAAAAAGGAACTGATATCAGCAATACAGTAAATGTTTTAAAACGGGCAGCACTGCTCATCAAAGAAATTGCCGGTGGCGAGATCAGCAGCGATATTATTGATATATATCCTGTTCCTTTGAAAAAAACAACGGTTGGTTTAAAAAATCATTACCTGAAAAA
>JANNBU010000132.1:0-8259 GCA_031385805.1 Ferruginibacter sp. | reverse complement strand
CGCCGGAGCAACCTGGAATAGTTACAGTACCGGCCTGCCAATTGTACCCGTATTTGATATGGCAGTACATCCCATAACAAAAGCGCTGAGAATTGCAACACATGGCCGTGGGTTCTGGGAAACAACCAATCCTGTTATCCCGGTTGAATATAGCGGCTTCTTTGTAACGGCAAAAAATAATGGAAAGGTTTTCCTGGAATGGCTCACAGCTTCCGAATCAAATAATAAGGGTTTTATTATTGAAAGAGCCGCTTATCATGCCGACAATAACCTACTTCGGTTTGAAAATATTGGTTTTGTAAATGGAAACGGAACCACTTCCCTTCCAAAAAGATATGTGTTTTATGATGCACCAACAGGCGGGAAGAAATTTGTTTACCGCTTAAAGCAGGTAAATTTTGATGGCATATTCAAATATTCTGAATCAAGGGTTGTAACGCTTTCGGGGTTTGATTATGCCTTATATGATATGCAGCCGAACCCTGTTTCATCAAATGCCATCATTAAATACCAGTTGCCTGTGGATGAAAACATAAATATCAGTATTTATAATATGGAAGGAAAATTAGTAAAAACAATTGCCTCTGGCTTTAAACCGGCAGGAATCTACCAGGAATCATTAAATACCAAAGATTATCTGCCCGGTAATTATATTTATAAAATGACGGCCGGAAGTTTTTATAATTTCAAAAAGTTTGTAGTTATTCATTAGAAAATACACGTTAAAATTATCTGTTCTTATTGTAAGTGCTGCCTGAAAACTACAGACAGCACTTTTTTTACTATTTATTTTATTATTATTAAACACAGCGGCATTTTTTTGAAAAAATGACGTAATTTCCGCCTTCAATTTTATGTTTTTAATTTACCAAAACAGCCGGTTTTTCTAAAAGCAACAAAATTGTTTACCCTTCTACCAAACTAATATGAATAAAATCACCAAAAAAATTATATTTTCTAATTTAAAAATCAACCTTACACACTGCAATAATTATTTTCCCTGGAAATGCATTTGTTGCTATTAATTCAAACATTTAATGAGGACATTATGAAAAAAATTTACCTGTTAATTACATTGTTGTTTTGCGTGCTCTTTACAAATGCCCAGCATGAGAAAAATGGCCTGGCGGTGCAACTTGTAAACAAGCACAGTGAAGCAATTGGTTTGTCAAAAGACCAGTTAAATAATTATAAAGTAAGCAGCACCTATTACAACGAGGTTGCCGGTACACAAATGGTTTACTTGCTGCAAACCTATAAGGGGCTACCGGTTTATAACCAGATGCTGGTATTGGGATTCAGGAATGATAAGATTACTTCCAATGCAGGTGCCTTTATCAGCAACATGGAAAAAATTACCAATTACCAATCTGCCACTCCTTCGCTTACTGCCACAAAGGCCGTAAGTGCTGCATTTGCTGAAGCAAGGGTCATGATGCCAACATCTTTACCTGTAATAAGTTCTTTTGAAAATGGCAATAAACTTGATTTTGGAAAACCCGATGCGGTTACTGAAAATATTACTGCTGAACTGATGTGGGTTCCGATTGAGAAAGGAAATCAAAGATCTGTAAAACTTGCATGGGAGATTCAGGTAGTACCTGCTGGTTTTTCAGACTGGTGGAATATACAGATAGATGCAGCAACAGGTGCTGTTATTAATAAATTTAACCTAACTGTTTATGAGGGTAAACATCAACATGCTGATAATTTTCTTTCATTTTCGCTGCCAAAAGAAAATAACAAGCATTTGGTGGCAAAAAGGGATTTTTCAAAATTAAATTTATTTACTCCTCCTCCACCCACAGTAACAAGTGCAGATTACAGGGTGCTTGCTATTCCCATTGAAAGCCCTAATTATGGATCTTTTTCTATAGTAAGTAGTCCGTGGAACCTGTCAGGCGCAGGAAATAATGCTACCACAAATGGCTGGCATTTTGATGGAACAAACAATTATAATTTTACCCGGGGCAACAACGTTTTTGCATACCTCGATGCAGCGGCAAATAACACGCCCAGCGCCTCAACAAACTGGCCTGATACCTCCACAACAGCAATACCTTCTTTGACTTTTACCCAGGTATTTGATCCCGCACAGCAGCCAGGAGTTAACGTGAACAAAAAAGCTGCATTGAATAACCTGTTTTACTGGAACAACTTAATGCACGATGTTTTTTATCAATACGGATTTACTGAAGTATCTGGAAATTACCAGACCGATAATATGGGCCGGGGTGGAAATGGCGGTGATTATGTACAGGCAGAAGCCCAGGATGGTGGCGGTACCAATAATGCAAATTTTAATGCAGGTGGCCCGGATGGTGGAAGGCCAAGAATGCAAATGTATCTATGGAGCCCTGCGCCAAGCAGTATACTTTTACATGTAAATGCACCAGCCCCAACTGTAGGAAATTATGCAGCTCTTGAAAGTAATTTTAGTCCGAATAACCTGTTGGCCAACGTTGGTCCTAAAACAGGCGATGTTGTTTATTTTAATGACGCAGCGGGTGGAACCCATGATGCATGTACAGGTGCACCATCGAATGTTTTAACCGGCAAAATAGCTCTTATAAACAGGGGCAATTGTAATTTCACTGTAAAAGTATTGGCTGCACAGGCTGCCGGTGCCATTGCTGTGATCATGGTAAACAATGTGGCAGGGGCTCCCATTATTATGGGTGGCGGACCTGATCCCACAATTACTATTCCGGCTGTCATGGTATCGAATACGGATGGAGCTATTTTTGTTGCACAGCTTGCTAACGGTTTAAATGTTACCCTTAGCGGAACACCGGCAAGCACAATCAATATTGATGGTGATATGGATAACGGTATCGTTTGTCATGAATTCGGCCATGGTATCTCCAATCGCTTAACCGGTGGACCGGCAACTACAGCCTGCCTTGGTAATGCAGAACAGGGTGGTGAAGGCTGGAGCGATTATATGGGTTTAATGATGACTACCAATTGGGCAACAGTTTTACCTACAGATGGCGCTTTGGCCCGTCCTATTGGAACTTATGCATTTGGACAGTCGCCAACAGCAGCAGGAATACGCAACTATCCATATTCAACTAATATGGCTATTAACCCATTGACTTACGCCAATATGGGTGTAGCGCCAATTGGTACTGAAGTTCATAACACCGGAGAAATATTGTGTATGGCACTTTGGGAAATGACCTGGGCCCTGATTCAGCAAAATGGTGTTGGTACTAATTTGTTTAGTGGTGCAGGTACAGGTGGAAACAACATTGCAATGAAATTAGTAGTAGAAGGAATGAGGACACAGCCCTGTAGCCCGGGTTTTATTGATGCAAGAAATGCTATCTTAACTGCTGATCAGACTTTATATGGCGGCGCTCATTTATGTACACTGTGGGCTGCATTTGCCAAAAGAGGTATGGGATATAGCGCACTACAGGGAAGTTCTTTCAGTGCAACAGATCAAACTGCAGCAACAGACCTTCCTCCAATTCCTTCATTTACCGCACAACCGGCAAACACAACAGCCTGTGCAGGAACTAATGCAAGTTTTAGTACAACGGCAACCGGGTACAACCTTGCTTACAACTGGCAGGTAAGTACAGATGGCGGTCTTACATGGAATAACCTAAGCCCTGCCGTTACTACTGCAACACTTACTTTAACTGCAGTAACCGGGGCCATGAATAATAACCAATATCATTGCGTGGTTTCGGGTGGTTGCCCTAATACCCCTGTAAACTCTTCAGCAGGGATTCTTACTGTAAACACCTCGTCACCAACAATTACATCACAACCTGCAAATGCTTCAGCTTGTGCAGGTACAGATGCGTCATTCAGCATAACAGTTTCAGGAAGCAATACCTATAACTGGCAGGTAAGCACAGATGCTGGTCTTACCTGGAATAATGTAAGCCCTGCTGTAACAACAACAACACTTACATTAACTGCTATAACAATTGGCATGAACAACAACCAATATCGTTGCGTAGTTACCGGTGGTTGTCCTTCTGCCAGTTTCAATTCAAATCCTGCAACTTTAACCGTAACAACCGGTGGAATTGCAGTGACATCAGATCCATCCAATGCATCAGCTTGTTCCGGCGGCAATGCTTCCTTTACGGTAACAGCTACAGGAGCAAGTATTACTTATAACTGGCAGGTGAGTACCGATGGTGGTCTTACCTGGAATAATGTAAGTCCGGCTGTAACAACGCCAACGCTTACACTAATCGGTGTAACTGCAGGCATGAATAACAATCAATACCACTGCGTGATAAACGGGCCGGGTGCCTGTACCGCTGCAGGAATAACTTCCAATGCTGCTGTATTAACGATCAACAGTGCTGCGGCAATTACGTCACAACCTGCAAATGCTTCTGTGTGCACAGGTAACAATGCTACATTCAGTGTAACGGTATCCGGTGCCGGCCCTACCTATAACTGGCAGGTAAGTACAGATGGTGGCCTTACCTGGAATGATGTTGTTCCGGCTGTTACCACGGCAACGCTTACACTAACAGGTGTAACTGCCGGCATGAATAATAATCAATACCATTGTATTGTTGGAGGAGCCTGTAACGCAGTTGCGATCACTTCCAGCGCCGCAACTTTAACGATCAATACACCGGCATCATTTACTGCACAACCCGCCAATACTGCAGCATGTGCAGGCAGCAATGCCAGTTTCTCTGTTACAGCAAATGGTTCAGGACTTTCCTACAACTGGCAGGTTAGTACAGATGCTGGCCTTACCTGGAACAACCTAACCCCTGCCGTTACTACTGCAACACTTACTTTAACAGGTGTAACAGCGGGTATGAACAATAACCAATACCGTTGCGTGGTAAGTATTTCATGTAACCCAACCGGTGTAAATTCCGATCCGGCTACACTGGCTGTTAATAGCGCTCCATCTATTACCGCACAACCGGCCAATACAGCAGTTTGTGCAGGTGGCAATACTCAATTCTGTGTAACGGCCACCGGTACCGGCGTTACTTATCAATGGCAGGTAAGCACCGGTGGTTGCACCGGGCCATGGACCAATGTTGCGGGTGGAACTGCTGCATGTCTTGACCTGGCTGTAGTTACAGCGGGTATGAACAATAACACTTACCAGTGTATCGTATCAGGAAGTTGTACTCCTTCTGCCACTTCAAATTGTGGTACGTTAACAGTTAATACTGCTGCAGCAATTACTGCACAGCCGGCAAGCACTACCGGTTGTACCGGTGGAAGCGCCTCATTCACTGTTGCTGGTTCAGGTTCCGGACTTACTTATAACTGGCAGGTTAGTACAGATGGCGGTCTTACCTGGAATAACATAAGCCCTGCCGTTACTACTGCAACACTTACTTTAACAGGTGTAACTGCGGGCATGAATAATAATCAATATCATTGTTTGGTTGGCGGAACCTGCAGTGCAGTTGCTGTCACTTCCAATGCAGCAACCTTAACGCTTGACAATGCGGTATCATTTACAACACAGCCAACCAGTGCAGGTGTTTGTGCAGGTACGGATGTAACACTTACAGTTGCAGCAGTTGGTACCGGTTTGGCTTATAACTGGCAGGTAAGTACCAATGGCGGTACAACCTGGGCAAATGTAAGCCCGGTAAATACGACCAACACACTTACCATAGTAGCACCAACAGTTGTGATGTCGGGTTATCAATACCGTTGCGTTGCATCAGGTAATTGCAACCCCGGTGGTTTAAATTCAAACGTTGCAACTTTAACTGTAAATACATCGGTTACACTTACTTCACAACCAGCAGATATAATCGGTTGTACAGGTTCTGCTGCTGTATTCAGTGTAACGGCAACGGGTAGTTCTATAACTTATCAATGGCAGGTAAGTGTTGGCGGTGCTCCTTATGTTGACCTGACCAATGCACCACCTTACTCAGGTGTTACTACAAATACTTTAACGATCAATCCGGCAACCGGGTTAAATGGTAACAGGTACCGCCTGAATGCTTCGGGTGCTCCTTGCGGTGGCATCATCAGTTCAAACAGTGCCTTGCTGGATGTAAAACCATTGCCGGTAGTTGTGTTAACAGCAGCCTCTTATTCAAGCATCACTCCTGCAATCAGGACTACACTATATACAACCGTTAGTCCTCCGGGAAATTATACTTATCAATGGTTCAGGGATGGCGTATTGGTACCAGCTATCACTACTGACAGGTTTGCTGTAACTGTTGATGACTTCGGTGTATATGATGTTATCGTTACAGACCTGGTTACAGGATGTAACAGTAAGAAATCAAATACTGCTGAAATTGATTTTGCAGCTTCCAGTGAATTATTCATCTATCCTAACCCAAGTTCGGGAGTGTTCCAGGTTAGGTACTTAAGTTATACAAGCAATGTTGCCCGTACATTGAATATCTATGACAGTAAAGGCGCCAGGGTTTATCAAAAAGAATATACCACTGCAGGGCCTTATACCAGGATGGATGTGAATATGGACAATGCAGCTTCTGATGTTTATCTTGTTGAATTAAGGGATAGCAAAGGAAAACGTTTGGCAACGGGTAAAGTGGTGATCAGGTAATAACTGATCTTCTTAATATTTTGAAAGGCTGTCTCATAACCGGGACAGTCTTTTTTTTGTTATTATGGTACTGGTTTATAATTGTTGCTAATGAGGCGAAGTTTTCATTGCGGCAAGCACCTATATTTGTTATCATTGTCGCAATTGGTTAATTTAGTAATGCGGCAATACAAGTGTTGGCAGCTATTTAATCGAGCTGTATAATTATCGAAGCTTTTAATAAAATAATAGTAAGGAAACTGATGAACAGAAATGATGCGACAAAAGCCTTGTCTTTATTTAAACAGAAATAATGCTAAAATTATTCATAACATTTTTACTAATATTCGCATCTATGCATTGTAAATCACAATTAGAAATGAAAGGTTCACATTTTATTATTGCACAATGTAAAGAAGGAATAATGGTTCTCACAGAATCCAGAGCAAGCATTTACGACAGGGCAAACCCTAATGAAATACTTGCATACCACGATTCTGCTCAGAAATCTTATATTATTGGGAAGAATGTCCTCGTGATGAATGGCAAAAATTTATTGAGTAGGTTTTATTTCAAATTTATTATAGATAAATTTGAGGCATCCATGAATAATACCATTAGCGCATTTGAACTATTGTCTACTTTTTTAGACAGTTGTAAGAAAAATTTGAACGAGCTAAATTACAATTGGGTAATGCAAAGTTTTATAGCTACAGCAGGCTATGAAAATGGTAAACCAATCGTTTGTTTTTACAACCCTCATATTGGCAAACCACAATGTTATGATGATTTAACATGGTTAGAACCGGTTAAAACTAGTTTTTTCTTGCATTATAATCAAGAGTTCTCCTGGAAAGAATTACAAAAAAATGCTGCTAGTTGTATTTCAGAATATGCTCAAAAAGATGGTAAAGAAAAATCAATCGGGGGGCTAATAAGAGTAATATTAGTCACTAAGGACGATGCTACATGGGTTCAAAACGAACCAATACTGAAATTTGATACTTCCATTGATTTTATTAAGGCTTATAAAAACAATCAAGTTGAAATTCACTTTATTGTAGAAGGCGCTAAAGCCAAAGTTGATAGTATGTTTGAAGATGTATTAAAATCTCAATAAATCAACTTCTTAAAAACGGCAGCCAACAAAAGCATTGGCAAAATGCGGGCGGACAGTCATATTTTCAGCATTATCTCGTTATTTTTCTTCAGTTATCGGCTTGACCGTTTATTAATTGGCTTTTGTAATCACAATTTTATTTCGTTTCTTTAATAAGCATCAGCACCAGGCGGACACAGCATCGAATTCCCGCACTTCGCCAATGCTTGACGTTATTTGCAACCCTGTAAGACACACCCAACTAATATGAACAGAACTCTAACAACAAAATTTGGCATAACTGACAGGAAAGCGTTTTTTATTTTGACACTGTTTGTATTGACTTTGATTTCACTGACTTTGTTACAAGATTTTTTGCGGTCAAACTTGAAAAATTCGTCATTCTATTTTTCCGAATCATTTATGTTCAGTTCGTTTTGGTGGCTTTTTGCACCATTATTATTTACACAATACTTTGCAATTAGTCGGAAAATTACAAAGCGATTATATTTCTATATAACAATAATTCTTTTCCCCATTATTGTTCATCTGTTTGCATTTCCGTTTTTGGTTTGGACAATCTCTAAGATATTTTATTATCACACCTTTGCTTTTCAACAAACATTCAGATATA